>JBJELF010000056.1:0-3831 GCA_051879015.1 Lachnospiraceae bacterium | reverse complement strand
AAGGTGATCTCCATACATTCCATAGCGTTCTGCAAGCTGTGTCCACATGGAAACATACATTTCCATTGCCTCTGCTCTCGTCTCAGCACTGGCAGAACCAAAGCGTCCCCACCAGCTTCCGTCCCAGTGGTCGTTGATAATGACATACATTTCTTCATCCAGTGCATAATTGATAATTTCATCCACACGATTTAAGTAATCTTCACCAATCGTGTAATCACCGCTCTCAAAGTTCATGGCATTGGTCCACGCAATGGGGATACGAATGGTGGCAAAGCCCGCTGCCTTCATACCTCGAATCATTTCCTTGGTAGTCACTGGCTGTCCCCATAAAGTTTCGTAAATCTCGGTACTCTGACCTATCCCCGGAGATACATGTCCATATGCTTCCATAGTATTTCCCAGATTGATACCATTTCCCATCAACTGCACAAACTCATTGGCGGTCACATCTTCATTTAACATTGCATACCGGTCAAAGGATTCGTCCTCTCCCACCGCATCATACTTCAAAATAGCCTCAATGCTCAAAGGATTCCCATTCATATTGACCACTGTTGAAATAGCAATGGATTTGCTTTCTTTTGCTGCATAGACATCGGTTGATGCGCCAAGCAACATGATTCCACCTACCGCAATTCCAAATAGGATGATAAATAAATGTTTGCCATTCCTTTTTTTCAAAAGCAAAATCTCAAATGCAAGCATTGCTGCTGCCAGCAAAACCATCCACAGTGCAGCATAATTGGTATCTCCAGTTCCTGCTGATGGATTGTTGGAGTTCTGCCCAGTATTTTGCCCCGAATGATTTCCTGTATCGCTCTTCTTGGCCACAAAAACCACAGTAAAAGTGACACTCTCACCTGCTGCCAGAGAATCCAACTGCATTGTCTCATTGGAATCCTCTGATAATTGATATCCAACTGGAATCAATGCTTCCAAAGAAATGTTTGTTATGTCAAAATCATTGGTGTTAGTTACTGTAAATGAGACTGTAATCTTCTCTCCCTGTGAATATTCCTTCTTGTCTGTTGTTAAAGTTACCTGAATACCGTCCTGAGTGACCGTAACTTCTGTTCCTTCGTCTTCCGTTGGAGCTGTGCTTTCCTCCTCGCTTGGCTCAGCAGATTCTTCTGGCTGCTTTCCCACTGCCACACTGTTCACCTTGTCGCCATCAATCTGCATGACAATATCCACAGTCTGTCCATCATAATATTCCACCTTCAGCACCATTTCCCCATTTCCAACCGAAGAATCGGCAAAGAAATCGGAGGTCAGGCTAAGTGTACCCTCTGCATAATTCACATGGAATGCACTGTCATACTGCAAATAGCTCCACCAACTGGAATTTGGTCCTACTCGATTGTCCCCCTCGTAGGCACTCATGCGTCTTACCTTGCTTCCATTGAACATCACTGGAATTGTAATACCTGCACTTCTTGTACCTGTTGCTGCTGAAATCACAGGTGCAGTGAATTTGATTAAGTACTCGTGCCAATCAGCACCTGCATTGAACTTCATTATCAAATCGACCATGGTACCATAGCCAGCATTTTGATATAGAGAATTGACATAGGATGCTTTCAGAGAAACCGTGGCACTTACTGCATCGTAGGTGTAATCCACTCCCTCAGTCAACCCCTCAATTTCCACAAAAGAATTTCCATTTAACGTCAGTGGAATGTTGACATCTTCACTGATTGCATGGTTAAAATAAATGCTGTCCAGACCAGTCGCGTAGGAAGAACGTTCACTCATGCTGTGTTCCAACATGTTTCCCCCCAATGGCTGCTTCCAGTTGTACATACCATCCACACGCTCAATACCAGAACCATTGTCCCAGAACATCAGACAAACCTTATTTTCTCTGGCGATTGCATTCATATACTCATAATACTTTAATTCTTCTCCCGTCTGCAAGCATCCCTCAGAAGTATCATAACCGAGCAAACCATACTCTCCGACAATGACTCCAATATTCTTGGATACAAACTGCTCAACAATCGCACGCATCATAGAATCCGCGGCATCTCTTGGGGTATAGCTGTTTCCATTGCCATCCAGCCAAAGCTCCTCGTCAAAGCCCGTTTTTCCCAAATTTGCACTGTACACCCACTCACTATAATAATGTATAGTTGCAATGATATACTCATCATTCAATTCCTTAATCAATTGTGCCAATGGTGCGCCTTTTTCATGGTTAGTATTTAATGTTGGCATCACAATCATACGTGTCTCATTTCCTGCAGTGCCACGGATAATATTGTAAGCACTCAGGTTAATTGCATTTAACAAACTCTGTGCGTTCGCCTCATCGCTGAACTGTGGCTCATTAATTGTTTCAAAACATACCTGCTCGGGCTCGCTTGCAAAATAAGTGGCAATCTGCTTCCAAAAGTCAGTAAACATACGGTATGCTTCCTCATCCGTGCTGCCATTCCAGTCTTTCAACCAAATCCAGGAATCATGGTGGATATTTACCATGACATACATGCCTTCCTCTACTGCCCAATCCACAACCTGCTTGTAGCGTGCCAGCCAATCAGGATTGATAATGTACTTATATTCATCCGTGCCAGCGCTTTCATTGACTGTATATCTGCGGTAAACCGTCATAGGAATACGAATGCTCTTGTAGCCCTTTGCCTTTACCGCCTGAATCAATTCGCGTGTTACCATCGGATTTCCCCAGGCAGTTTCACCGCCGTCCTCCACGCTTAAATCGGCATCAAAGCCATCAAAGGAATTTCCTAAGTTCCAACCAGAACCCATTGCCTCCACATACTTCTGAGACGCGGAAGCCTGTCCGAACTCCTCCTCTTCTCCCTTGACATACAAAGTCAAGGCACCATCTGCCTGGTCTAATGCAAGATAGGCATTATCCGACTTGCAGACCTTTTCTCCCACTGCAGTGTTCCAGATATTAGAAATTCCATTATTTCCTGACTCTGGCTCTAAGACAGGAGCAACTTCATAGATTAGAGCATACTTATCATTCACTGTGATTTGATTGACAGTGACCGTCATTAACTGAGCTATATCCTGTTCTTCTTCCCTCGATACATTAGAAATGTATCCAAGATTTTTCATACCCGACACGTAATCAAGCTCGACAGAAAACGAGTAACTGCCATCCCCTTTGACTGGCACCTGCGCATTCACCGCCACCCAATTACTCCCTGTGGCCTCCCAGTCAAACTGAGTAACTCCCTGACTATTATTTATAGTCACTTGGTAAGTCAACTTAGTAATTGGCTCCGTGTTCCAGACTTCTGCGGCAGCAGCCCTCAGTTGTGGAAATGAAATTCCCACAAGTACTACCAGCAAAGTCAGAAACAGTACCCTTACTTTGTTTTTGTGCTTCATTCAATTTTTCCTCCCTTACTATTTTATGATGTTAGAGTCAAAAGATATTTTGGTTCCTTGATACCTACGGATTGCTTCACATTTCGTGTTCCCTCAATTTGAAAACATAAGAAATTCACCTTAATCGGGCTACTTTCTTATGTTCTAGTTAGTCCCAAAGTCATATATTTCATGCAAGCATGAAATATATGACCTTTTAACTCTAGTATCATTTTATTGTACTCGCATTATAACATGGGTATTTTTAGACGAATATGCGAAAAATTTGATATCTTTTACGGTAAAAAAGAGAGTTTTTTCACCATTCAAAATGCCCACTATCTGGAAATCCTTGTCCTAAAAATAACGATGATCGTCTTGTCTGCCTTTGGTAAAGCATACCATATTGAAAGTTCCAAAGAACCATTTTGAATGCTCCTACAAAAAAAGAGATAGCCGAAGCTATCTCCTTTCTCAAACTTGTCT
>JBJELF010000055.1:0-61008 GCA_051879015.1 Lachnospiraceae bacterium | reverse complement strand
CAACGTGCGGAGCAATCCATAGGTATCAAGGGGTCAAAATACCTTTTGACCCCAAATCATGAAATAGAAGAGTGGACAGTAGATGGACTAGTTTGTTGCTTAATAGAAGGAGCAAAAAATGAGACAATATCAAGGAAAAGCAGTATTTTCCGGAGTAGCATCTGGAAAAGTATTATTTTATGGAAAGAAACAGGATATAATTCGAAGAGAACATGTGAGTGATATAGAATCAGAAATTGCAAGGTTTGAGGAAGCAATTCGGGTTTCGATTGGACAGTTAGGAAAACTATATGAAAAGGCTTTGTTGGAAGTGGGAGAGAAAGATGCAGCCATATTTGAAGTGCATCAGATGTTGCTGGAAGACGAAGATTTCTCTGGCGCAGTGAAAGAAATGATACATTCTCAGATGGTGTGTGCGGAATATGCTGTGGCAACAACAGGAGATAATTTTGCCCGTATGTTTGAGTCAATGGATGATGAGTATATGAGAGCAAGAAGTGAGGATATCAAAGACATTGCGGAGCGAGTCATTCATGTGCTGAATGGAAAAAAAATGGATGAAACGCAGCGATTTTCTTCTAGTGAGCCTGTTATCATTGTGGCGGAGGATTTGAGCCCTAGTGAGACTATTCAGATGGATAAGAGTAAGATTCTTGCCTTTGTGACTCGTCGTGGTTCGGCAAATTCACATACTGCTATTTTGGCAAAATCGATGAATATTCCAGCTTTAGTGGGAGTGGACATTGATCCTTCCTGGAATGGACTGTTTGCCGTAGTAGATGGTATGGAGGGTTATATTTATATTGAGCCTGAGCAAAGCTTCCTACAGAAAATGGAGGAGAGGAAGCAGCGGGAAGAACAAAAAAAGAAAATGCTCTTGACCTTAAAGGGAAAACCAACTCAGACGAAGGATGGTGTATCCATTCGGCTATATGCGAATATCGGAAATATTGGAGATGCATGGGCGGCTATGCACAATGATGCAGCGGGGATTGGACTGTTTCGCAGCGAGTTCCTTTATCTGGAAAAACATCATTATCCAACGGAGGATGAGCAATTTTTAGCTTACAAGTCGGTAGCGGAGATTATGGCGGGTAAGAAAGTTATTATCCGTACCTTGGATATCGGAGCTGACAAGAAGCTTGACTATTTTCCAATGGAAAAAGAAGAAAATCCGGCCCTTGGCTATCGAGCCATCCGCATTTGCTTGGACCATCCAGAGCTGTTTAAGACCCAGCTGCGTGCGATTTTGCGTGCTAGTGCCTTTGGAAATGTTGCTATCATGTATCCGATGATTATTTCTGTAGAGGAAGTAAGAAAAATTAAGAAAATTATGGAGGAAGTCAAGGCAGAGCTGCGTGAAGTGGGCATTTTATTCAATGAAAACATGGAGCAAGGCATTATGATTGAGACTCCAGCGGCAGTGATGATTAGCGATTTGTTGGCAAAGGAAGTGGACTTTTTTAGCATTGGTACCAATGATTTGACTCAGTATACGCTTGCCATCGACCGACAGAATGCGAAGCTGGATGCTATTTACAATCCACATCATGAGGCGGTTCTTCGCATGATAAAGTTGGTGTGTGACAATGGACATCGAGAGGGATGTTGGGTTGGCATCTGCGGTGAGCTAGGTGCGGATACCAGTTTGACAGAGCAGTTTTTGCGCATGGGTATAGATGAACTTTCTGTATCGCCAAGTTTTATATTAAAGGTCAGACAAGCTGTAAGAAATATAACGATTCACAGCTAAATCCGTTTCCATAGACTGTTAAAGCTAACGTGTTTACCGTGAATCGTCAGAATTTAGGTGTAGTCATCTAAGAGAAGTTGTGTTATAATAAAAAAGTTGAATAAAATTTTTGGGATTATTGGAGGAAATAAAATGACCAAGGAAGAGTTATTAAGATCGATACCAAATTTAGAGCAGGTGTTTGTGATTTTTTCGCGTTTGACTCATGTTCCTTATGTAGAATGTGACAAGGAAACTTATGATGATGAAGTATTTGTATATTTAAGTGAAATAAATGCAGTTGAGAAAGCAAAGGCTTTGACCGCAGATAAACGACCTGCTATTGCCATCAAGGTAGAAAAGAAGAATATGCTGAAGATTTTCTCAGATCTGTATGCGTATGGTGTCAATGCGGTGGTGTTTGATTCTGGGGAAGATGTCTATACTGTTCAGTTGAATGAGTTTGTGAGAAGACCAGATTTTTCTGCTATTCCAGAGGCGCAGCGTCCATTGGAGAATCCACAGTTTCAGCTTAGTATGATTTATTTCATGCAGGAAGCGAGAAGACAGCAGGTGGAACAGCCAGTAGCAGAGCGCTGCAGAGATTTGGAGGAAGAAATGGTGGCTAACATGACCCGTGCTCAGTACTTGATGCCAATCAAGGAAGTGGAAATGGATGGTAAGAAGAGCGCACAGTTAGTTGTCATCAAAATGCAGGATGGCAGTCCGATGGCACCTGTGTTTACAGATGCAATGGAGTATACTCGCTTCAAGGGCAGTAATCAGGAATTAAAAGTGCTCAAATTGGATATTGAAAAATTGAGTAAGATGGTTTTGCCGGAGGAAGTAAAGGGATTTTTCATCAATCCAACTGGTGTCGGTGTGCCAATGCCGAAAGATTATGTGACTCGCCTGAGTCAGAGATATTCCTGGAAGTAAAGGATCCGGGGAAAATCGTTATAAATTATGATGTTGGGGTCAAAAGGTATTTTGACCCCTAATTTTTGGTATTAAATTATGCATTTATTCATTGTGCGTCAGCACAAAAATTGAAAATAGACTAAATAAAATGAATATTATTTGGTTAAAAATATATAAAATTAGGGGAAATTTGTTCTGCTGCACAAATTTCGGCTTGTGCTATAGAACAAAATGATATATAATATGCACCGATGAGCAGACGAAAACTATAGTGGCGGAGCAGTTACTGCTTATTTCGTCAAAACTGTTATAGACTATAGAAATAGACTATGGCAGCGTCTGCAAAGATTTATTAGGAGGGCGTATATTATGTCATATGTTGATGAGGTGTTTCAAAGAGTTGTAGATCAGAATCCAGCGCAGCCAGAATTTCATCAGGCAGTTAAGGAGGTATTGGAATCTCTTCGTGTGGTAATTGAGGCAAATGAAGAAGCATATCGCAAGGATGCATTATTGGAGCGTTTGGTAACTCCAGAGCGTCAGTTGTTGTTCCGTGTGCCATGGGTAGATGACAAGGGACAGGTACAGGTAAATAATGGTTATCGTGTACAGTTCAACAGCGCTATTGGACCATACAAGGGTGGTTTGAGACTTCATCCAAGTGTAAATTTAGGTATTATCAAGTTTTTAGGTTTCGAGCAGATTTTCAAGAACTCCCTGACTGGTCTTCCAATTGGCGGCGGCAAGGGTGGTTCTGACTTTAATCCAAAGGGTAAGTCTGACCGTGAAGTGATGGCATTTTGCCAGAGTTTTATCACAGAACTTTATAAGTATATTGGTGCAGACACAGATGTACCAGCAGGTGATATTGGTACTGGTGCAAGAGAAATTGGTTATATGTATGGCCAGTATAAGAGATTGACTGGTTTATATGAAGGTGTTTTGACTGGCAAGGGTCTTTCCTATGGTGGTTCTTTGGCTAGAACAGAGGCAACTGGTTATGGTTTGTTATACTTGACAGAAGAGATGCTTAAGTGCAATGGTCAGGATATTGCTGGTAAGACTGTAGTTGTATCTGGTGCAGGAAATGTAGCAATCTACGCAATTCAGAAGGCATGGCAGTTGGGTGCTAAGCCAGTGACTGCTTCTGATTCCACTGGTTGGGTTTATGATTCCGAGGGTATCGATGTAGCACTTTTGAAGGAAATTAAAGAAGTAAAGCGTGCTCGTTTGACTGAGTATGCGGCTGCTAGACCATCTGCGGAGTACCATGAAGGTCGTGGCGTTTGGTCCATCAAGTGTGATGTGGCTCTTCCATGTGCAACTCAGAATGAGTTGGATGTTGAGGATGCAAAGCAGTTGGTTGCTAATGGTTGTATCGCAGTAGCTGAGGGTGCAAATATGCCTACTACGATGGAAGCAACTAAATATCTTCAGGAAAATGGCGTACTGTTCTGCCCAGGTAAAGCTGCCAATGCCGGTGGTGTAGCTACTTCTGCTCTTGAGATGAGCCAGAACAGCGAGCGTTTGAGCTGGACTTTTGAGGAAGTAGACAGTAAATTAAAGAATATCATGGTTAACATTTTCCACAATTTGGATGATGCTGCTAAGAAGTATGGTATGGACGGTGACTATGTAGCCGGTGCTAATATCGCTGGTTTCTTAAAGGTTGCGGATGCTATGACCGCTCAGGGCATTGTATAAATGAATATGCCCAGTCTGCGGGAGCACAAAGTGCGAAATAATCCGTAGGTATCAAGGGGTCAAAATATCTTTTGACTCCAACATCATAATATATGGAAAGTGCCTTAAAAGAGCAGTATGTACGATAGTTCTTTTAAGGCACTTTTATATATGGTGATGCCTCGCTTGCGAGGTATGTGCGTTTATTGAGAAAATGACCTTTGGGTTGTCATAACGACCTTGAATCAAAACTTTATTTGTGGTAGGATATAGTACAACATAAGAGGGGAGGCACGGTCGATGTTTGGTTTCTTTGGACATTCAAAATATTATAGAGAATTAGAGGCAAAGCTGCAGTCTATTCAGGTGAATTTGGAAAATAATTATAAAGATGAAGCAATCTCTGCTAAGAAGGAATGCGAAGTGTTGCTTGAGCAGTATAAGGAGGAAGGAAAAATTAAGCCAGGAGAGTATGACTTTCTGTCGGGGCAGCTGCGTGGTTATGCAGCCCGCATGGAGGGATACAATCACACGAACATTTCCAATTTTTTAAAAGAAAGATATTAAAAAAAGGCGTTATGTTAAGACGAAGATTGGAGGGGAAAATTCGTACAAGATGGTTAAATTTGCTGTCTTGACGGAGGCTTAGAAACATGTTAATATAGATTCACTCAACAGGAACCACAATATATTGTTGGTTCCTGTTATTTCGCAACAATATATTGTGGTTATGTTAATAACATTCAAAAGATGATTTTATGATACCAGGGGAAAAATACCTTTTGCCCCAACATCATTTTATTGAATTGAAACAATACAGTGAGTAAAGAATGAGGAGGAAGAGATGTTTGCAGCAGAGGACTATAAAATTATAAAAAAAGATGGAACAAAGGAACAGTATAATGCACAGAAGATAGTCGTTGCTGTCAACAAATCGGCATTTCGTGCATTGGTTCAGTTTTCTGAGGGAGATTTGCAGTATGTTTGTCAGACAGTGGAGCATCGTTTAGAAAAGTTAGAATCAAAGGAAGTGCCGATTGCGGTGATGCATAATGTGGTGGAGAGTGCTTTAGAGCAGGTTAATCCAGTTGTGGCAAAGAGCTACCGCGATTATCGCAATTATAAGCAGGACTTTGTTGAGATGTTGGATGATGTGTATCAGAAAAGTCAAGCGATTATGTACATAGGTGATAAAGAAAACAGCAATGCAGACAGTGCGTTGGTGGCTACCAAAAGAAGTCTTGTATTCAATGAATTTAATAAAGCATTGTATAAAAAATTTTTCCTGACGGTGGAGGAATTGCAGGCGATTCGAGATGGATATCTGTATGTGCATGATATGTCTGCCAGAAGGGATACGATGAATTGCTGTCTGTTTGATGTAGCTCAGGTTTTAACCGGTGGTTTTGAGATGGGAAATGTCTGGTACAATGAGCCAAAGACCTTGGATGTGGCATTTGATGTCATTGGAGATATTGTGCTGAGCGCGGCGAGTCAACAGTATGGTGGCTTTACCATCCCGTCGGTGGAGACAATTTTGGAGCCTTACGCAGAGAAATCCTACCGTGCCTATGTAGAAAAATATATGGCTTTGGGTGTACCGCAGGAGCGTGCCGAGGAGGAGGCATGGAAAGATGTCTCTTATGATATGAGACAGGGATTTCAGGGTTGGGAATACAAGTTTAACACCGTGGGTTCTAGCCGAGGTGATTATCCCTTTATTACCGTGACTTTTGGTACAGGTACGAGTCGTTTTGAAAAGCTGGCTTCTATCACTGCTCTTCATGTCCGCCGAGATGGTCAGGGTAAGGCGGGACATAAAAAGCCGGTATTGTTTCCGAAGTTGGTATTTTTGTATGATAAAAATCTGCATGGACCGGGTAAGGAGTTGGAGGATGTCTTTGAGGCTGGTGTAGAATGTTCTTCGAAGACCATGTATCCGGATTGGCTCAGTTTGACTGGTGAGGGATATATTGCCAGTATGTACAAGAAATATGGAAAAATTATCAGTCCAATGGGCTGTAGGGCTTTTTTGTCTCCTTGGTATGAGAGAGGCGGTATGGAGCCAGCAGATGATCAGGATATGCCCATCTTTGTGGGACGATTTAATATTGGCGTAGTAAGTCTGCATTTGCCTATGATTTTGGCAAAATCTCGTCAGGAAAGCAGAGATTTCTATGAGGTATTAGATTATTATCTGGAATTGATTCGAAGACTGCATATTCGTACTTATCAGTATCTGGGGGAAATGCGTGCATCCGTTAACCCGCTGGCTTACTGCGAGGGCGGATTTTATGGCGGACATTTAAAGCCACAGGATAAAATTAAGCCATTATTAAAGTCTGCCACGGCTTCTTTTGGAATCACGGCTTTTAATGAGCTGCAGCAGCTGTACAATGGCAAATCTTTGGTGGAGGATGGAGCGTTTGCTCTGGAGGTATTGAAGCATATCAATAAGAAAGTGGAGCAGTTTAAAAAGGAAGATGGAAATCTGTATGCTATTTATGCGACTCCAGCGGAGAATCTGTGCGGACTTCAGGTAAAGCAGTTCCGCAGAAAGTACGGTATTGTCGAGAATGTATCTGACCGAGCTTATGTCAGCAATGGATTTCATTGTCATGTGACAGAGGATATCACACCGATTCAAAAGCAGAATCTAGAACACCGTTTCTGGGAATTGTCCAATGGCGGTAAGATTCAGTATGTTAAGTATCCAATTTCCTATAATTTGGATGCGATTCGGTCTTTGATCCGCCGTGCGATGGAGATGGGATTTTATGAGGGAGTCAATTTGGCACTGTCCTATTGTGATGATTGTGGGCATGAAGAGTTAAATATGGATGTATGTCCTGTGTGCGGCAGCCGCAATCTGACAAAAATTGACCGTATGAACGGATACTTATCCTATTCCCGTGTGAAAGGGGATACTCGCCTAAATGAGGCAAAAATGGCAGAAATAGCAGAGAGGAAGAGCATGTAATGAGATATCACAATATAACGAAGGACGATATGTTAAATGGGGACGGACTGCGAGTTGTGCTGTGGGTTGCTGGCTGCAATCACCACTGTCCAGAATGTCAAAATCCAGTGACATGGGATATTGAGGGAGGTTTACCTTTTGATGAGAACGCTTTGGCAGAGATTGAAGAACAGCTGTCTCAGGACTATATTTCAGGAATTACTTTGAGCGGAGGAGACCCGCTGCATCCAGCCAACCGCAAAGACATTGGGGAGTTGGTGGAAAAATTACATAGAAAGTTTCCACAAAAGACCATTTGGCTTTATACAGGATATTTGTGGGAGGAAATTAAAGATTTATCCTTTTTGCCTCTCATTGATATTGTAGTAGATGGACCATTTATTAAAGCATTAAAGGATAATCAGTTGGAGTGGAAGGGCAGTTCCAATCAAAAAGTGATTGATGTCAAGCAGACTTTCAAAAAAGGAACGATGATATTACATGCGTGAGGTGGCAGAAGTGCAGGAAATAAAGATAAAATATTTTTCAGATGAGATAGAAAGGTTAACCTATATCGGCGGCAAGTCGGATTGGATTGATTTGCGTGCAGCCAAAGAAGTAGAACTCAAGCGGGGAGAATTTAAATTAATTCCATTGGGAATTGCGATGCAGCTGCCAAAGGGCTATGAAGCACATGTAGTGCCGAGAAGCAGTACTTTTAAAAATTTTGGAGTGCTGCAGGTCAATTCGATGGGAATTATTGATGAGAGCTATTGTGGTGACAATGACCAGTGGTTTTTTCCAGCGCTTGCTGTACGTGACACTGTGATTCATGTCAATGATCGTATTTGTCAGTTTCGCATCATGGAGCATCAGCCAACGATTACATTTGTGCAGACAGAGCATTTAGAGGGAGCAGATCGCGGCGGTTTTGGCAGTACCGGAAAAAATTAAAGATAGATATTGGAGCGAAAAGGTCATACCTTTCATGCAAACATGACATGAAAGGTATGACCTTTTAAATTTGATATCCTATTTTAATTAGCACATCTTAAGCATAATGTCGTTGCTGCGCTCGATAAATGCTGTCATACGGTCTGGTGTCAATGTGCCATGAGCCAGTGCCGCCAAATCATAAAGCTGCATACAGAAGTCGCCTACGTTCTCGGAATCTTTATTATTGAGAACATACTGTACCAGTGGATGATTTTCGTTGAGAACTAAAGTTTCGTTGCTGTCGCCCATACCAAAATCCATGCCTGCCATGCCGTACATCTTCATCATTTCCTGCATTCTTCTGGATTCCTCGGAGAGAGTCATCATAGAAGCAATTTTAGCATTTTTGAGCTTCTCCACTTTGACATCGAGTTTGTCATTGCCAATGACTTTACGGAAAATTTCAGTCAAAGTTTCGTTGGAAGCTTTCAAAGCTTCTGTATCTACGTTTTCTTCCTTGAAAGTGTCGGACAAATCAGCATCAATGCGAAGGAATTTTACGTCTTTATTCTTCTGCTCCAGATGAGTAATAAATGGAGTATCAATATTGTGCTTTAAGATAACGGCATCTAAGCCAGCTTCCTTGAACATCTTGATATATTGACTTTGTTCTTTTTCATCTGTTACATAGAATACCTGATTCTTGTGGGATTCCTCGTTTTCCTTTAATGCATCAGGCAAAGTGATATATTTGCCTTCCAGATTCTTGAAGATAATATAGTCATTCATCTTCTCTGCAAATTTCTCATCTTTCAGACAGCCAAACTTGATGAATGGATTGATATCATCCCAGTATTTTTCATAACTTTCACGGTCTGTTTTGCACATACCAGTCAGTCTGTCAGCTACTTTCTTTGTAATGTAGTCAGAAATTTTCTTGACAAAACCATTGTTCTGCAAAGCGGAACGAGATACATTCAAAGGAAGGTCTGGGCAATCAATGACACCCTTTAACAGCATCAAGAACTCAGGAATTACTTCTTTGATATTATCGGCAACGAATACCTGATTGTTGTAGAGTTTGATTGTTCCTTCGATGGAGTCGTACTCGGTGTTAATCTTAGGAAAATACAAAATACCTTTCAAGTTGAACGGATAATCCATGTTTAAGTGAATCCAGAACAAAGGCTCTTTGTAATCCATGAATACATTGCGGTAAAATTCCTTATAGTCCTCATCTTTGCATTCATTTGGATGTTTGGTCCAAAGTGGGTGAATCTCATTTAATGGTTTTGGTTCAACTAATTTCTTTTCCTTAACTGGCTCGCCTGCCTCATCAACGACTTCGGAGTTCTCTTCGGAAGTTGTGTCTTCGCTGCCTTCTGTTGGAGTTTCGTCGGTCTCTGGCTCTACTTCCTCATACTCAGGCTCCTTTGTTTCGTCAATTAAATAAATTTCTACTGGCATGAAGGAACAGTATTTGGTCAATACTTCTCTTGCGCGATATTCATTGCAAAATTCGTAGCTGTCCTCATTGAGATACAGAGTGATAGTGGTACCAACTTCTGCCTTTGTGCCTTCTTCCATAGCAAATTCCATACCATTTTCCGATTCCCAGTGAACAGGAACGGCATTTTCTTTCCAGGAAAGAGTGTCGATGGTGACACGGTCGGCTACCATGAAAGAAGAGTAGAATCCAAGTCCGAAATGACCGATGATCTGGTCCTCATTGGTTTTATCCTTGTAGGTATTCAAGAAATCCTGTGCGCCAGAAAATGCGATATCGTTAATGTATTTGTCTACTTCTTCTTCGTCCATACCCAAACCATTATCGGTGAAAGCAATCGTTTTGTTGGTGGGATTTAAGGTGACTGTAATTTTGAACTGGTTATCTTCTGGGATGGAGTAATCCCCCATCATGTCTAATTTCTTTAATTTAGTAATGGCATCGCAGCCATTGGAAACTAACTCGCGGAAGAAAATATCATGGTCGGAATACAGCCATTTTTTGATAATTGGAAAAATGTTCTCACTATTAATCGATAAATTACCTTGTTTTGCCATAATGAATACACTCCTTTATAAAATATTAGCCGTAAAACCACACATCTTTACGGTGTGTGGATACACGGCACCCACTAAGGGAAATACTCTACCTTACGGTAGGTGATGCGTACTATACTGTACTGTTACCATACAGCTGTTCCGTCCTCAACTCGACAAGGATAGAAAGGCTTTTTGCGTATATATCACAGGGCTTTGCTTACTCTGGCCCAACTTAAATATACACGACAGAGCAATGGTCTGTTGCGTCAACCAAGGGTGTCATGACCTAGCTATCGTAGTATCCGTTTCTGAATACTTAGTCTGGTGAACTATTTAACAGAAGCCACAGACCTCTACGGTCTATGGTAGTTCACATAGATTTTAGATGTTTTTCAACTCATGGAATGTATTGTAATACTATCCATGGAAAATGTCAAGAAAAAATTAGCACTCATTTTAGATGAGTGCTAATAAAATTTCGCGATGCATTGTTTGTTCAATCTATTGTGGTGAATGCAATTTGATGCTTTTTGAGAAAATTTGCAATGAGAGTACTCCAGAGAGTTTCGGCGGAGCGGTCCATTGTAAATTGGGAATAGGCGATGCCTGTCACACAGGAGAGGGTTCCATTTTTGTAGAGAATTGTGAGGCTGGGGCGACTGATACTGTTTTGCAGGCTGGCGGGTAATTGTTGGAGAAATTGTTGATTTTCTCGTTGTGCTGTAAATAAAGTGATTTTGAAGGACAGCGGCAGCTTTTTTCCTTTAATCATTTGAAGACAGAAAGGACGAAGCTGACTCCAGGTGCAGTTGCTGCGCTGCAGAGATACTCTTTCGTCCGAATCATAGAAATCTGGATTAAGACTGCCGGAAATTTCAAATGTAGTAAAGGTTTGAATTAATACTTCGCCAGTCTCAAAAAAATCGAAGGTATCTTTTAAAAAAAGGTGAGTGGTAAATAATTTTAAATCTTGAATAAAATAAGCATTCATAAAAAGACTCCTTTGTGGCAGATGGTTTTTCAGATTGCGGGAATACAAGGTATGCAGCCATGCAATCCATAGGTGTCAAGGGGTTAAAATATTTTTTGACTCCAACATCATAACATAAATAAAATGAAATACCTACAAAATAATATTAAAATTAGCATAAATATTTTGAAAAGATACTTTTCAAAATGTGGTTTTTATGGTATGATAATATAGTATTGAAAACTAGGTAAGATATTAGGAGGAATCCAATATGACATATACAATTATCTGTGATAGCTGTACGGATATTATTGAAAAAGATAGTTTAGATCCACATATCGTTTTAATTCCCTTGACTTTGCAGGTAGATGATTATTTTGTGACTGATGATGAAAATTTTGATCAGCTAGATTTTATCAATAGAGTAAAAAATAGTCCTAATTGTCCAAAGTCGGCGTGTCCATCTCCACAGAATTATATGGAAGCCTATGAGCAGGCTGACACAGAAATGATTTTTGTGGTTACATTATCTGAGCATCTGAGCGGTAGCTACAATGCTGCTGTGGTAGGTAAGCAAATGTACGAGGAGGAGTATGGCACCAACAAAAAAATAAAGGTGGTAGGCTCTGACTCAGCGGCATCAGGTCAGGCAAACATTGCATTGACGATTCGAGAGATGGCGGAGCAGGGAGATGATTTTGAAACCATTTCGGCGGCCATTGATGATATGGTTTATCAGATGCATACTTATTTTGTGTTGGAGACATTGGATACGCTAAGAAAAAATGGACGTTTGAGCAGAGTACAGGCATTTTTTGCAAGTACGTTGAATATTAAGCCTATTATGGGAGCGGATCATGGTGTAATCATTAAATTGGCACAGGAGCGAGGCATTAACAAGGCATTGAATCGTATGGTCGACATTGTGATACAGGAACTTAGAAAACCGTCTAATGAACTGCGTATTTGCATTTCTCATTGCAATTGTCCGCAGCGTGCGCAGTATGTGAAGCAGCTTTTGGAGCAGAAGGCACAGTTTAAAGAAATCTACATTGCAGATACGAAGGGAGTGTCTACTATGTATGCCAATGACGGCGGTATCATTTTGGCAGTATAAAAAGCTTTGTTTTTATAGTGATGATACCAGGGGCAAAATATCTTTTTCCCCTGGTATCATAGTGATATTAAAAAGATTTTCATCTATTGCTGTTGGATGGGTGAAAATCTTTTTTTGTGCATATCCGTATGAGGTAATGAACTGCTGATGCAGCATAGGTAAGATATGGTAGATAATTGGAAAAATGTTTTTTATTCAATTCTATAAGGAATATACTGCGAAGCAAGTTTTTGAAGGAAATGAGAAAAGTGGTTGAAAAAAAGTATAAATTTGCTATAATGCTTAATGATTGAAATATGGTAACTATTCAGTCAGTAGTCATGCCTTAAGGGGACGGAACAGTTACTGAAGATTGATGTACTGGGGGTACCGAATGGACAGCAGAAAAGAAAATTATATTAAAATAGAAAATATTTTAAAGTTAGTAAACGATATCGCTGAGTTACTGTGCAGTATTGAGCAGGAATTGGAGCAGGAAAAAAATAAAATATACAGCAAATGGTATATTGCCCTTTTGCCAGCTGATTGGAGACCTAAAAAAGGGCAGACCAATATAAATGCTTTGGAAGATTTGAATCAATTAAAAAATTGGCTGCTTCAGTTTTCACAGAAGGCAACTTGTGTTTATATAAAAGTAAATGAGCCGTTGGACTTGGTAGAGTATGACAATTTAAAAAATATCTATGCCGAACATATCTGTTGGAAATGGATTGATGAGCAGCAGGATATCTATGATTTATTAAAAATTCGTGAACTTTCTGAGTTTATCTCAGAAGTGCAGCTGACTCTGCATGATGCCGCAGCTGAGGAAGAAAAACTGGTAAAACAGCAGATTCCTTTCAATCTGTCAGAATGTGTGAGAAAAAATGATTGATGAAGCTGTCGACTAAGATAGCAGAATGGAGGACATTTGAAAAGGCAACAACATGAACAAAAAGTTTTGAGGCAATTAACTCAGACCCAGATCATTGCATTGGGATTTTTAATCATTATCTTGATAGGAACGATGCTGTTGATGCTGCCCATAGCTTCACGAGATGGACAGAGTTGTGATTTCTTAACTGCTCTTTTTACCGCAACGAGCGCAAGCTGCGTGACGGGCTTGGTGGTTCGGGATACAGCAACTGGATGGAGTACATTTGGTCAGCTGATTATCTTGAGTATGATTCAAATCGGTGGACTTGGATTTGTCACAATTGGTGTTCTATTTTCAATGTTATTGAAGCGCAAAGTAAATTTGCGTATGAGAGAATTGCTGCAGGAAAGCATCAATGTGGGACATACAGGCGGTCTTTTGCGTCTGGTTAAAAAAATTATATATGGTACAATCCTGTTTGAGGGGAGCGGGGCAATCCTACTCTCCATTCGTTTTATTCCCGAGTATGGTCCTGCAAAGGGGATTTATTATAGTATTTTCCATTCCATTTCAGCCTTTTGCAATGCAGGATTTGATTTGATGGGCAGTAAGTATGGGGAGTACAGTTCTTTTTGTGGATATTATGGAGATTGGCTGGTCAATTTGGTATTGGTGATGCTCATTTTAATAGGAGGATTGGGCTTTCTGGTCTGGGACGATTTAAGTGTTTGCAAATTTCATTTTAAATCATACAGTCTGCATACGAAATTGGTATTGATATCCAATCTCATTTTGATAGTAATAGGAACCGTATTATTCCTGATTTTTGAGAGAGATAATCTGATGGCAGATATGAATGTCAGTGAGTGTCTTGCTTCTGCTCTGTTTTCTGCGGTGACACCTCGTACAGCAGGATTTAATACGATTGATACAGGAAGTCTAACGCCAGCTTCGCTGCTGCTGACCATTGTACTAATGTTCATTGGCGGAAGCCCAGGATCTACGGCGGGTGGTGTCAAGACTGTAACTATTACCGTTATGTTTTTGTATGTATTTTCCAATCTAAAAAATGCGACTGGATGCAATGTATTTGGCAGACGAATTAACGGGGAGGCCATTCAAAAGGCAAGTAATGTGTTAATGCTGAATTTAATGTTAGCAATCTGTGCGGGTATTGCTATTAGTGGAATTCAGTCGATTGCCTTTTCTGATGTGATTTTTGAAGTTTTTTCGGCCATTGGCACGGTAGGTATGAGTACTGGTGTAACAAGAGCACTGACAGCACCTTCGCGTGTAATTATTATTATTTTGATGTATTGCGGCCGAATTGGCAGTATGTCCTTTGCGACCTTTTTTATGACGAGAAAAATAGTACCGAAGGTAACTCTGCCAACTGAGAAGGTAATGATAGGATAATAACTGTAAACGAGTATGCCTGCTTTGCGGGTGTCGGCAGGTATGATTATGAATAATGATAGGATGAGAAAAATGATGGTGAATATTCAGGAAAATAAAGAGAGAGAATTAAGAAAATTATCGGATGAGTCTGTGATTCAGCAGGAATACATGGAAAAATGTAAGCAGATTTTAGAGAAAAAGAGAAAGGAAGCAGGTCGTCCTTTGTATTGTTGTATTCAGACCTTTGGCTGTCAGATGAATGCAAGAGATTCAGAGAAACTATTGGGAATTTTGAGCCAGATTGGCTATGAGGAGACTGAGCGGGAGGAAGATGCTGACTTGGTACTCTATAACACCTGTACGGTACGTGACAATGCTAATCAGAAGGTATACGGACGATTGGGCTATCTCAACAGCTTAAAGCGCAAAAATCCCCATATGATGATTGGATTGTGTGGCTGTATGATGCAGGAGCCAGAGGTGATTGAGACGATTCGCAAGAGTTATCGTTTTGTGGATATTGTCTTTGGCACTCACAACATTTTTAAATTAGCGGAAATTTTGTATCGACGATTCAATTCTAAAAAGATGGTAATTGATGTGTGGGAGGGTACGGAGCAGATTGTAGAGGATTTGCCATCGGAGCGTAAGTACTCTTTTAAGTCAGGTGTTAATATTATGTTCGGCTGTAATAACTTCTGTACTTACTGTATTGTGCCCTATGTGCGGGGGCGTGAGCGCAGCCGTGAGCCTGAAGAAATTATCCGTGAAATCAAACATTTGGTGTCAGATGGTGTCGTGGAAATTATGCTCTTAGGTCAAAATGTTAATTCTTATGGAAAGAATTTAGAGCATCCGATGACTTTTGCCGAACTTTTGAAGGAAATAGAAAAAATTGAAGGATTAGAGCGTATCCGTTTTATGACTTCTCATCCAAAGGATTTGTCAGACGAACTGATTGAGGTAATGAAAAATTCTAAGAAAATTTGTCGTCATCTGCATCTTCCACTGCAGTCGGGCAGCAGCCGTATCTTAAAGATGATGAATCGTCGATATACCAAGGAGCAGTATGTAGAGTTAGCATTAAAGATTCGTCGTGAGATTCCAGATATTTCTATCACAACAGATATTATTGTGGGATTCCCGGGAGAGACAGAAGAAGATTTCGAGGAAACCATGGACGTGGTGAGAACTGTGCGCTATGATAGTGCCTTCACTTTTATCTATTCTCCAAGAACAGGCACTCCAGCAGCTGCTATGGAGCAAGTGCCAGCGGAAGTGATTAAGCCACGTTTTGAACGTCTTCTGAAGGAAGTCCAGGAAATTTCTTCTGAAATGTGCAAGAAAGATCTTGGAAAGACTTTATCTGCCTTAGTGGAAGGAATTGATGAGAAAAATCCAGCTTATGTAACTGGAAGATTGAGTAATAATGTGATGGTGCATTTTGCAGGAGACAAAAGCCTGATTGGACATATTGTCAATGTAACGCTTGAGGAATCGAAAGGATTTTATTATATGGGCACCATGGTGGAGTAAAAATTATTTTCCAGAAGCGGAATGTTAGAAAGAGAAGAGAAATAAAAGATGGAAATAGAAGATATTTTAAAAATTGACAGCCTATCTCCTATGATGAGAAAGTATTTGGAGACCAAGTTGGAATACCGAGACTGTATTTTATTTTACCGTCTCGGGGACTTCTATGAAATGTTTTTTGATGATGCCATCAATGCCTCCAGAGCGTTGGAAATCGCACTAACGGGGAAGGATTGTGGAATGCAGGATAGGGCTCCCATGTGTGGAGTTCCTCATCATGCTGCAGATACCTATATCAATCGGTTGGTGCAAAAGGGATATAAGGTGGCTGTTGCTGAGCAGTTGGGAGATCCTGCGACGACAAAAGGACTGATGCAAAGAGAAGTTTTGCGTGTTGTGACGCCAGGTACGATTACCAGTGGCGAGGCGTTGGAGGAAGGAAAAAATAACTATATTATGTCTGTTGCATACATGGATAAGATGTTTGGTCTTGCAGTTGCGGATGTGTCAACAGGCGATTTTTATGTTACGGAGATATCGACGACACAGGAACTGTGCGATGAGATTTTTCGTTTTACTCCTTCTGAAGTGTTGGTCAATGAAGCTTTTATTATGAGCGGGGTTGATTTAGATGATTTGAAGGAGCGTATTTCTTTTTCTTTGAGTACCTTGAATAACAATTATTTTAATCAGGACAATGCATGGAAAGAGATTCAAAAGCAATTTCACGCTAACACGCTGGAGGATGTGGGTCTTGCTCAATATGAGACTGGAAGTTTTGCGGCTGGAGCCCTGCTGACTTATCTGCATGAGACACAGAAGCGAGATTTAAGTTATATTTCTGTAGTAAAAACTTATCAGACCGGTAAGTATATGATTATTGACACTTCCACTAGAAGAAATTTGGAATTGACGGAGACGCTGCGGGAGAAACAGAAGAGAGGCTCTCTGCTGTGGGTGCTTGACAAGACACAAACTGCCATGGGAGCTCGTATGCTGCGACGTTTTTTAGAGCAGCCTCTAATCAATAAAAATGAAATTTTGAAGCGTCAGGAAGCGGTAGAAGAGTTGGTGGATAAATTCATCGATCGTGAGGAATTGAGAGAGTATTTAAATCCTATCTATGATATGGAGCGTTTGATTGCACGTATCAGTTATCAGTCGGCTAATCCGAAAGATTTGATAGCATTAAAAAATTCTTTAAAGATGCTGCCAAATATTAAATATCTGGTAAAACAGTTTGAGACTCCATTCCTAAAAGAGTTAGAGGAACAGATGGATGGGTTGGAGGATTTGTGTAAACTTTTGGAGGAATCCATTGTGGAGAATCCTCCGATTACGGTACGTGAGGGTGGTATTATTAAGGATGGGTTTGATGAGGAAGCAGATAAGCTGCGCCGCTCAAAAACGGATGGCAAACAGTGGATTTCTGATTTAGAGCAAAAGGAGCGAGAGAGCACAGGTATTAAGTCGCTCAAAATTAAATATAATAAAGTTTTTGGCTACTGCATTGAAGTGACTAATACCTTTAAAGATTCGGTTCCTGCAAATTATCAGAGAAAGCAGACCTTAGTCAACGCGGAGCGCTATATCACTCCGGAATTGAAGGAATTGGAAAATTTGATTGTAGGTGCGGAGGATAGACTGTTTACGTTGGAGTATCAGCTGTTTTGTACGGTGAGGGATACCATTGCCGGCGAGGTGGAACGTGTGCAGCAGACGGCTCATGCAGTGGCTATGTTAGATGCGCTAGCTTCTTTGGCGACAGTGGCTCAGAAAAATCAGTATGTCAAGCCAAAGATTAATGAGAAAGGGATTATCAGCATTAAAAATGGTCGTCATCCTGTGGTAGAGTTGATGACCAAAAATGGAATGTTTGTGGCCAATGATGTCTATTTAGACAATGGAGCAAATCGTGTTGCAATTATCACAGGACCTAACATGGCAGGAAAGTCCACTTATATGAGACAAGTGGCATTGATTACTTTGATGGCGCAGATTGGTTCCTTTGTACCGGCAGACAAGGCAAATATCGGCATCTGTGATCGCATTTTTACCCGTGTGGGAGCTTCTGATGATTTGGCGTCAGGTCAGAGTACCTTTATGGTGGAGATGAATGAGGTGGCAAATATCTTAAAAAATGCCACTCGAAATAGCTTACTTGTGTTGGATGAGATTGGTCGAGGTACTAGTACTTTTGATGGAATGAGCATCGCATGGGCGGTAGTGGAATATATTAGTGATTCCAAAATGTTGGGAGCCAAGACTTTGTTTGCGACACATTATCATGAGTTGACGGAATTAGAGGGCACGCTAAGCGGTGTCAACAATTATTGTATTGCGGTCAAGGAGCAGGGAGAAGATATTATTTTCCTGCGAAAAATTGTCAAGGGAGGTGCAGACAAAAGTTATGGTATTCAGGTGGCTCGTCTGGCAGGAGTTCCAGATCGAGTGATTCAGCGAGCTAAGGAGTTGGTGCAGGAACTAAGTGATGCGGACATTGCTTCTCGTGCCAGGGAGGTAGCGCAGCTGAGTGCCAATAAAATTCCATCCCGAAAGCGAGTTAAGCGCCCAGATGATGTAGATCAAAATCAGTTGACTTTGCTTGAAACGGTGCAAAATGATGATATAATAGAAGAAATAAAAGGACTTGAGTTAGCGCGCATGACACCGATCGATGCACTGAATATGTTATATCAGTTGCAGGCTAGAGTAAAGAATCGCATTTAGATGAGATGATACTAGGGTCAAAAGGTCATACGTCTCATATTTATATGAATAAAGAAGGAAGAGAAGGAAGTGAAGGATATGGCGCATATTGAAGTGCTGGATCAGGCGACAATCAACCAGATTGCAGCGGGAGAAGTGGTGGAGCGCCCATCCTCTGTGGTTAAGGAGCTGGTGGAAAATGCCATTGATGCGGGGGCAACTGCCATCACCATAGAAATTAAAAATGGTGGCATTGATTTGATTCGTATCACAGATAATGGCTGTGGAATTCCAAAGGAGGAAGTACGCGTCGCTTTTTTGAGACATAGTACCAGCAAAATTCGGAAAGCGGCTGATTTATTTGATATTAGTACCTTGGGATTTCGAGGAGAAGCATTATCCAGTATTGCAGCAGTGGCTCAAGTGGAATTGATTACCAAGACTGCGGATTCCCTTACTGGTGTCAGCTATGTTATCCATGGAGGCGAAGAGCAGTCTATGGATGAGATTGGTGCGCCGGAGGGTACCACTTTTTTGATACAAAATTTATTTTACAATACGCCAGCGAGAAGAAAGTTTTTAAAATCTCCCTCTACAGAGGCTGGATATGTTATTGATGTAGCGGAGCATATGGCTTTGTCTCATCCAAAGGTTTCATTGCGATTGATTGTCAATGGACAAAATCGTCTCCATACGACGGGAAGTGGACGTATCAGGGATTTGATTTATATGATTTATGGCAAGGATGTATCCTCCAATGTGTTAAATATAAATAGTCAGGGGCAATTTTTGCGTGTCCAGGGCGTGATTGGTAAACCAGTGATTGCCCGGGGCAATCGTACTTTTGAGACTTATTTTATTAATGGAAGATATATTAAGAGTGTACTCTTGGCAAAAGCGATTGAGGATGCCTATAAGCCTTTTATGATGCAGCATCGATATCCCTTTGTGGTGCTTTATATTGAGATTGATTCTGACTATGTGGATGTCAATGTGCATCCTAATAAGATGGAACTGCGCTTTAAGCAGGAGCAGGATATCTGTGATGAGCTTTATCGGATGCTTGGTGCAGCCTTAGCACAGAAAGAGTTTATCCCTCAGACCCAATTGACAGAAGAAAAGGAAAAAGTGGGAGACGATGCCGTGGAGTTTAGCCGTGCAGAGCCTTTTGAGAAGAGACAGTTAGAGGAGGATTTGCAAAAATGGAATCAGGTATCTGAGTCGAAAAGTTCCTATCAGCCGGAGCCGGTAGTCAGCCTGAGTCAGCTGCAAAAAGCAGAACAGGCTCAGATGCCGATTGAGGGAAAAAAGATGGTCTTGGCTGGAAATTACCGAGATGGACAAAGTGTGATATCATCCGAAGAAATCAAGAAGCAAGAGAAGGCAATACTGTCTGAGGAAGCAGGGAAATCAGAAAATAAACAGCAGATCAATAAAGATTCATTCAATACCAAAGAGTTAAAAGAAAAACTGTTAGATGAAAATAAGAAAAATAAAGAAGAAGTATTAGAAACAAAAATTTTGGAACAAAAGCAGGAAGAGGTAAGGTCATCAAAATTAGAACATACGACAGAATTAGATGGGGTTAATGGAGAGCAGATGAGTATGTTCGACAATAAGCTGCTCTCTAAACAGGCGAGAGTGAAGCACAAACTGATTGGACAAATTTTTGATACTTACTGGCTGATTCAATATGAGGACAAATTGTTTATCATGGATCAGCATGCTGCTCATGAAAAAGTATTGTATGAGAAATTTGTTCAAGATTACAAAGAAAAAAGGATTCTTTCTCAGATGATTACGCCTCCGTGGGTGCTGACTTTGAGCAGCAGGGAAGAAGAAGTTTTAAAGAATCATCGACAGGCTTTTGCTGAGTTAGGTTTTGAGATTGAGTATTTTGGAGGTAAGGATTACGCAGTGAGAGCTATTCCCTCCAATTTGTTTGGATTGAGTGAGAAAGAATTGTTGATTGATTTACTGGATAATCTGGGTGAAGAAAATTCGGTTCGTATGGCATCGCAGATTGTGACAGATAAGATTGCCTCTATGGCATGTAAGGCAGCGGTGAAAGGAAATAACGCATTGTCTTTTCAGGAGGCGGATGCATTGATTGATCAGTTGCTGACTCTGGAAAATCCTTATGCATGTCCTCATGGCAGACCAACTATCATTTCCATGAGTAAATATGAGATAGAGAAGAAGTTTAAGAGAATTGTTTGAGAAAGTGTGACAAGGATGAAACGAAAATTAATTATTCTGACGGGGCCAACGGCGGTGGGAAAGACAGCAACTTCCATCTCTTTTGCCCAGAAAATTGGAGGAGAGATTGTCAGTGCTGATTCAATGCAGGTGTATCGGCATATGGACATTGGTTCCGCAAAGATTATGCCAGAGGAAATGCAGGGAGTGCCGCATCATCTGATTGATGTGCTGGATCCGTCGGAGGAATTTAATGTAGTGCGTTTTCAACAGATGGCATTGGAGGCTATGGAGGGAATTTATCAGCGCGGTCACATTCCTATTGTGACGGGAGGTACTGGATTTTACATTCAGGCTCTGTTAAATGGAATTGAGTTTGAAGATACAGAAGAGAATACTGAGTTTCGCATCCAGATGGAGCAGATAGCAGAAGAAAAAGGGAATGTATATCTGCATGAGCAATTGAAAAAGGTTGATCCAAAATCAGCAGAAACCATTCATCCAAATAATCGCAAGCGTGTCATTCGAGCTTTGGAGTATTTTACACAGACCAACACACCTATCTCGGAGCATAATGAGGAGCAGCGAGAAAAAGAGGCTGCCTATGATTTTGTTTATTTTGTGCTGAATCGAAATCGAGAGGAGCTTTACCTCAGAATCGACCAGCGAGTGGATATGATGATGAAGCAAGGACTTTTGGAGGAAGTCAAGTGGCTGGCAGCACAGGGCTGCACCAAGGATATGGTTTCTATGAAAGGTCTTGGTTATAAGGAATTATTAACCTATCTGGACGGAGAGTGCAGTTTGGAGGAAGCAATTTATACTCTAAAGAGAGACACGAGACATTTTGCAAAGCGTCAGTTGACTTGGTTTCGCCGTGAAAAATCAGTCACTTGGATTTGTGTGGAGGATTATCCCGATACAGAATCATTGGTGGAACATTTGATTAAAATATGCCAGGAAAAAGGAATTGTCAGAGATTGAAAAGAAATGAAAAGATAGTTTAAAAGAAATTAGGAGATAAAAATCAAAATGGAACAGATGAAGGAAATGTATCAATCGATGGGACTTTCAAAGGAAGTCTATGAGTATAGTGAAAAAATTTTAAAAGATTTAGAGCAGAGATTTCAAAAAATAGACGAAATTGCCGAGTATAATCAAATGAAAGTATTGCGTGCTATGCAGCAGAATCATGTGTCAGAGATGCATTTTGCGGCAACGACAGGATATGGCTATAATGATTCGGGACGTGAGACTTTAGAACAGGTTTATGCGGATTGTTTTCGCACGGAGGCAGCTTTGGTTCGTCCTTCTATTACCTGCGGCACTCATGCGTTGGCAGTGGCGCTTTCTGCCAATCTTCGCCCAGGAGATGAACTGCTTTCACCGGTGGGCAAGCCATATGATACCTTAGAGGAGGTTATTGGTATCCGTGACTCGGTATGCTCTCTGAAAGAGTATGGCGTAACTTATGCTCAGGCCAATTTGCTTCCAAATGGTGAGTTTGACTATGATGCCATAAAGGCAGCCATCAATGAGCGTACCAAGATGGTAACCATTCAGCGTTCCAAGGGATATGAGCCAAGAAAAACTCTTTCTGTAGAGCGAATTGGTAAGCTTATTTCTTTTATTAAAGGAATTAAGCCAGATATTATTTGCATGGTGGATAACTGCTATGGTGAGTTTGTAGAGATGCGCGAACCATCTGAAGTGGGTGCAGATATGATTGTTGGCTCTCTCATTAAAAATCCAGGAGGAGGTTTGGCTCCTATTGGTGGTTATATCTGCGGAAGAAAGGATTGCATTGACCGCTGTGCATATCGTTTGTCAGCACCGGGATTGGGTCAGGAAGTCGGTGCAAATTTAGGATTGCTGCCATCCTTCTATCAGGGATTTTTCTTAGCTCCAACTGTTACTGCAGGAGCTCTCAAAGGAGCTATTTTTGCGGCAAGGCTCTATGAGAGCTTTGGATTTAAGGTAGTTCCAGATGGAAGCGAGAGCAGACATGATATTATACAGGCGATAGAATTTGGAAAACCAGAGGCAGTGATTGCCTTTTGTCAGGGAATTCAGGCTGCTGCACCAGTAGACAGCTATGTCACTCCGGAGCCTTGGGATATGCCTGGTTACGATAGTCAGGTTATCATGGCAGCGGGAGCTTTTGTACAGGGGTCTTCCATTGAACTGAGTGCAGATGGTCCAATCAAACCGCCTTATGCCGTTTACTTCCAAGGCGGACTAACCTGGTATCATGCCAAGTTTGGTATCATGATGTCCTTACAGAAGATGAAAGAGGCCGGATTGGTGAATTTATAAATGTTTTGACCGGTTAAATTTTTTCTGTACTTTATAAAAAAGTTATGATAAAATGAGAATGATATCAAGGTCAAAAGGTCATATATTTCATGCTTGCATGAAATGTATGATTTCGGGACCCGCATGAAATTGTAACTGTTTAGTAGTTAAGCTCATGTGGTTTATTCTTACGTTTGCGTGTAGCTGAATCGTTGCAAACAATCTTGGAGGTGACAAATGAAAAGGAATGGTTTTGTACTGCTGATGGCGATGTTAGTTGGACTGATTTTAGGCAATTTGCTGGCTGATGGAGTAGGAGACGCTTCTGAATTTGCTGCTGTGTTAGCTGCAGGAACAGAAGTTGGTTTTAGTACACCGGTCGTATTGGATTTGGGGGTATGCGTGTTAACTTTTGGATTTACGGTACAATTTACGTTTTTGGGCATCATCTGTATGCTGACAGCACTTTTTTTATACTTAGCTATAACAAAAAAGGCTTAAACGGTATCTATATATTGAAGTTGTATTTCTATCGTATTCTTTTTTCTGCCTGGAGAGCTGGAAAGGAATTGTATGAAGACAATGAAAGAACGTCCGGTGCAGCTGCGCCCTTATGAGCGCTGCCAACAGTATGGACCAGGTGTGTTGAATGATGCGGAGCTTTTAGCAGTGATTTTGCGTTCTGGAAGTCAAGGAGAAAATGTGGTGGAGATGGCAGAAAGGTTGCTTGCTCTAGATCACAGGGGGCGAGGGCTGAGTGGTTTGTTGTATCATTCATTGGAAGAGTTAAAGCAAGTAAGAGGAATTGGAGATGTAAAAGCAATCCAGTTGCAGTGTATAGGCGAATTGTCCCGCCGCATTTCTCAGGATATGGCAAAAATTGAACTCTGTGCAGATAATCCAGAAACGATTGCCAACTATTATATGGAAGATTTGCGTCATAGTGGGCAGGAGCAGTTAGTACTTTTGATGCTTGATACCAAAAGTCAAATGATAAATGATATGGTAATTTCCAGAGGGACCGTGAATGCTTCTGTTATTTCTCCGCGGGAAATTTTTATTGAGGCATTACGTCATCAGGCAGTTTATATTGTCTTGATTCATAATCATCCCAGTGGAAATCCAGAACCCAGTCGTGAAGATATTCTGCTCACCAGACGGGTGAAAGAGGTAGGAGTGATGGTTGGCATACAACTGTTAGACCATATCATAATAGGTAATCGATGTTTTTGTAGTTTGAAAGAACGAGGCATTTTTTAAAATGAGGGATAAACTCAAATTGTTAAAAGAACAAATTCGACCGAAAACAGTATTGATGGCGTTGACGGTTTTATGTTTCATTAGTTTAGCCTTCTCCTATTTTAGCAAAGATATGGCAGTGAGTGTCCGCGAGGCGATTGGATATGTCATTATTCCAATGCAGTCAGGGATTAATAAAGTTGGAAGTAAATTTGCGGAGATGAGCCAGAAAAAATTAGATTTGGAGGAGGCCTTGGCAAAGGTTGAGTCTTTGGAGTCAGAGTTGGAGTTATGTTATAAACAGTTGGATTCTTATCAGGCAGATAGCCAGGAAAATCAAGAACTCAGAGAATTATTGAAACTTCAAAATACTTACAGTGATTATGAGATGGTAGGAGCGAATATTGTATCGAGAAATAGCAATAATTGGTATAATCAATTTACCATCGATAAAGGAACCGCAGATGGTCTGGCGGTGGATATGAATGTGATTGCAGATGGAGGGTTGGTAGGAATCATCACATCCATCAGTGAAAATTTTGCAGTGGTAACATCCATTATTGATGATTCTATGAATGTCAGCGGCGAAGATAAGGAAAGCGGCGATACTTGTATTGTGGAAGGCAGTCTGGAAGAATATGACAGCGGAAGAGTAAAGTTAAGCTATATGAAAGCGACGGATGACATATCAAAGAAGTCACAGATTGTGACTTCTCAAGTAAGTAATAAATATTTGCCTGGTATTGTAATTGGAACGGTGCAGGAAGTAGAAATTGACGAAAATCGTTTGACGAAAACAGGATATCTAGTTCCAGCAGTTGATTTTTATCATTTAAAGCAGGTGTTAGTGATTACGACACTAAAGGAAATTCAGGATTAAATCAATATGAGATAAGAAAGGAAGAGGCAGCTCATGAAACGTAAGGTTATAATAGCGGTTGTTGTATTAATCTCATTTTTGCTTCAAACAACAATTTTTCCAAGTATTTCATTTTTGAATGCAGTACCGAATTTTCTTTTGATTGTCACTTTTTCGTTGGGATTTCTTGAAGGAAAAGTAGTGGGTATGGTAGTAGGATTTATCGGTGGATTGCTGTTAGATGTTTTTTACAGTGACAGTGTAGGATTTTATGCATTGTTTTATATGTATGCAGGATATATCACTGGTATGTTGTCAAGCATTTTGGTTACAGATATTATTGTGCTTCCGTTGATACTATGCATTATTACAGATTTCTCTTATCATATGTATGTTTATGTGTTTCGATTCCTTATCAAAAGAAGATTGGCCTTTATGGAATATTTGAAAGAAATTGTGATGCCCGAGTTATTATTGACTGTGCTTGCCAGCATTATTATTTACGGAATTCTCATGTTAATTGATAAGGCACTAAGAGAAGCGGAAAAGAAAGAGGTCAATGTTGTTTAAAGAATTATTTGAAATTATAAGAGAAAAGATGTATGAGATTGTTACATCACGATTATTTTGGGCCAGTGTTTTTTTTGTGGTACTGTTTGGTGTGTTAGTGGGAAGATTATTTTATCTTCAGGTCATTCGCGGGGAAGAATACTATGAGAAGTATGTGGATATTACTTTGACGGAAGTGGAGAACAGTGCTCCGAGAGGAAATATTTATGACCGCAATGGCAAGTTACTGGCATGGAATGAAATTACGTATTCCGTCACGATACGAGATACAGGAAAATATTCGGACAGCAATAGTAACTACACATTAAATCCAATGATTTTGCGATTAGTGGAATTGCTGGAGGAGTATGGTCAGGAAATAAAAACTTTTATTCCGGTTATCATTAATGAAGATGGAGAGTATGAATTTAGCGGAAGTACGGCTTCTGTTCGACTTTTTATTCGAGATATGTATGGAAAAGAAAAGATTGCGTTGGAAGCAGAAAAGGGAAATGATATCTATTCCTATGATGCTGAGACGGTAATGGAATATGCAAGGGAGACAATTTACCGATTTGCTCGTTGGAGAGATAAAGATGAGGAGACGGTAAATAGCCTTTCTAAAGAACATGAGCTGAAAATTTTAAATATTCGATATGCGTTGACAGGATATTCTTATCGTAAATATCAGTCTGTTACAATTTGTAATGATATCTCAGATGAATTAAGTGCAGCTATTATGGAAAATAGTTATAATATAGATGGTGTGGAGGTTTCTCAGGAAAGCACTCGTGTATATATAGATAATCCTGCCTTTTCGCATATTTTAGGATATACAGGTATTATTCGAGATCAAGAAGAATGTGATGAGTTTAATGCCAAAGCGGTAGAGGAAGGGTATATTGAGGAGGGAGAAACAATGTATGCCCTGGGTGATTATGTGGGTCGTACTGGAATTGAACGTGCGATGGACTTAGAATTACAGGGCAAAAAAGGCAAAACTACCATGTATCTAAACAATGTAGGACAGATTTTGGAGACGGTATCTGTAGTGGAAGCGGTAGTAGGAAATGATGTCTATTTATCGTTGGACGCCGATATGCAGAGTGTGGCTTATGCGGCATTGGAGACAAGCATTGCAGATCGGTTGGTAGAAAGAGTTTACTATGGAAACAATGAAATTTACTATCAGCTCATTAATAATAATGTGATTGATACAAATGCCTTTGCAGATGAAGATGCATCTGACTTGGAAAAAGATATTTTGAATCGTTTTTATACGTTTCGTTCTGAGCGGATCGATATGATTGTAGATGTCTTGCAGGATAAAAATGGGGAAAACCTAGAAGACCTTCCAGAGGAAATGCAGGAATATATCTCTTATATTTTTGATGAATTGAGCAATGAAAATGTTATTTATACTTCTGACATTGATAGGGACAGTGCAGAATATCAAAGCTGGAAAGAGGAAGAGATAGGAGTATATCAGTATTTGTATTTCCTGATATGCAATGGCTATATCGATACATCCTTATTTAATAATGAGACGAAATATATAAGCGGCGAAGAAATGTATGGGTTGTTTGTAGACTATATTGTGAATTTCTTGGAAGATAAAGGGTTTAACAAAATTTTGTACAAATATATGATTGAGACGGGGGCGGTGTCCAGCAATGAAATTTGTTTGATTCTTTTTGAGCAGGAAATTTTGGATTATAGTGAAGTCGATGTGGAGCAGTTAAAGAAAAATAATCCGGAAGACGCTTATCGTTTTATTATACAGAAAGTAAAAAATCATGAAATTACACCAGCACAGCTTGCGATGGACCCATGTTCAGGTGCTTGTGTGGTTACTGACCCTAATACAGGAGAAATATTAGCGATGGCATCGTATCCTGGATATGATTTAAATAAGCTTTCCGGTACAATTGATGCGGCATATTGGAAGAAATTAACCGAAGATTTATCGCAGCCGATGTATAATAATGCGACGCAAAACAGTATTGCTCCTGGTTCTACATTCAAAGTTATCACTTCTATCGCAGCGGTAGATGGAGGTTATGTGACGGAAAGTGAGCAAATTGAGTGTACAGGTATCTATGATTTGACAGGACAAAAGTGCTGGTATTACACGGAACATGGTATAGGACATGGAAATATGGATACCAGACTGGCAATTGCCAATTCCTGTAACATTTATTTCTATGAAATGGGTTACCGTTTTTCATTGGAAAATGGTAAAATGAATGAAGAAAAAGGATTAGAAGTACTGCGAAATTATGCCAGCCAGTTTGGTCTAAATGAAAAGACAGGTATTGAATTGAGTGAGACTGCACCAAGGATTTCAGATGAACTGCCAATTTCATCAGCAATTGGTCAGGGTACTAACTCATTTACAGCAATACAGCTTTCCAGATATTTGTCTGCTTTGGCCAGCAAGGGAAATGTTTATCAATATACGCTGATATCTAAGGTCGAAAATTCCAAGGGAGAAGTTCTGCAGGAATATGAGCCTAATATTATTAATCATGTAGATTTGAGTGAAGAACTTTGGAATATCGTATATGACGGTATGGTTGAGGTTGCGCGCTCTGGTAGTATTGCAGGTATGTTTAATGACATAGAAGAGACTATTGCAGGAAAAACAGGATCTGCGCAGCAAGATTTGAGTCGACCAAATCATGGTTGGTTTATTTCATTTGCTCCTGCAGAGAATCCAGAGATAGCAATTGATGCTTGTGTCAATTTTGGTAATGGTTCCATTAGTGCTGACTATGTGGTCAAGGGTGTTTACTATTATTATTTTGGATATAAAACATATGAAGAAATTACGACAACAGTACCTGAGATGGTAGATTATAATTCTGAAATAAGACTTCCTGAAGAAGAGGTAGTCAACGATTGAGGAAGTAAATGCTATAAGAGGGGATAGATATGATAATAATTAAGTTAGATGACCATGGAATGATTGTAAAAATGGATGCAGATAGTTCTTTTAATGAGCTTATGGTAGAGTTGGAACACAAGCTTCAGCAGTCAGGGCGATTTTTTAGAAATGCTCGAGTGGCATTGACAATAGAAGGCAGAAAACTGTCTGATAAAGAAGAAGTGGAATTGATAAAATTGATTGAACGTATAGGACAAATGGAGATTGTCTGTATTTTGGAACATGATGAAATTCGAGATGCTGAAAGCTTAGAGGCAGTAAATTGGGTTTTGGAAAATCGAAAGCTGCGCGAATTTGTCAGACAATTGCAGGAAGAAAATCAAAGGTATGCTGAGATAAAACAACTGCAAAACAAGGATGATGGAAAATTTTATAAAGGTACTTTGCGTTCAGGACAAGTGTTGGAGTCAGACGGCAGTATTATTGTATTGGGAGATGTAAATCCGGGAGGAAAAGTAACTTCAAAAAAGAATATTATCGTCCTGGGAGCTTTGAAGGGATATGCTTGTGCTGGAACGGAGGGGGATGAAAATGCTTTTGTGGCAGCCCTTGAGATGCTGCCGGCTCAAATTCGTATTGGTGATGTGATAGCCAGAAGTGCAGATAACCGAAAAGAAAAGCAAATGGGACCAAAGATTGCTTTTATGCAGGAGGGCACAATTTATATTGAATCAATTTCAAAAAATGTGTTAAATGGATTGTCATTTCCTAAGAAAACGCTATAATATATGATACCAGGAGTATTGACATTTTAGTATGAGTGTATTATGAATTATGGTAAAGAAGTATAAAAATTGGAGGTTAAGATGAGTGAAGTAATCGTAGTGACATCTGGAAAGGGTGGAGTTGGAAAAACGACTACCACTGCAAATTTGGGAGCTGGTTTGGCATCAATGGGGCATAAAGTAGCACTGATTGACACTGATATCGGATTGAGAAATTTGGATGTAGTTTTAGGTTTGGAGAATCGGATTGTATATAATTTGGTTGATGTGGTAGAGGGAAATTGCCGTATTAAACAGGCATTAATTAAAGATAAGCGATATCCATCATTGTATTTACTTCCTTCGGCTCAGACAAAGGACAAGACAGCAGTAAATCCAGAGCAGATGAAGAAATTGACGGATGAGTTGAGAGAAGAGTTTGAATACATTATTTTGGATTGTCCAGCTGGTATTGAGCAGGGCTTTAAAAATGCGATTGCGGGAGCTGACAGGGCCTTAGTTGTCACGACTCCAGAGGTTTCTGCCATTCGTGATGCGGATCGCATTATCGGTTTGCTAGAAGCCAATGAAATGAAAAAAATTGATTTGATTGTTAATCGTATTCGCATGGATATGGTTAAGCGCGGTGACATGATGTCGGTAGAAGATGTGCTCGAGATTTTAGCAGTTGATTTAATTGGCGCTGTGCCAGATGATGAGGAGATTGTTGTAGCAACAAACACTGGAGAGCCATTGGTAGGAAGCTCTTCCCTGGCTGGACAAGCATTTGCCAATATCTGTCGCAGAGTGACTGGAGAACATGTGGAAATGCTGAATTTATCGGTTAACCAGGGCTTTTGGGGCAAATTAAAGGCATTATTAAAGTAAAGCGGGGAGGACGGTGACCAAAATGCGTTTGACAGATTTTTTTCGCGGAAAACGTTCCAGTGATATGGCAAAGGACCGCTTAAAATTAATGCTTGTAACCGAACAAGTAAAGGAAACTTGTTCTCCAGAAATGATGGAGCAAATGCGAAATGACATCATTGCAGTGATATCAAAGTATGTAGAGGTAGACACAGATGGATTGGATTTTCAGTTGACCGAAATTGATTTGGAGGGAAGTGATAAATCTGCCCCAGCATTATATGCGAATATTCCAATCAAAGGGCGACGAAGATCCTAGTACAGCTCACAATACAAGGCTGTAAGGAACTTATGAAGTGAAGGAAATTTAGCAGGAATGGCGATTAATATAAGAAAACATATTTTAAAGAAATATGATTGGCGTAATATTGATTTTATTTTGTTGATTTATATTGCCTTAATTAGTATAGTCGGGTTGGTAGTAGTTCAAAGTGCAGCAGGTGAGGATGTAACAGGCAGCTTATCTTTGGTAGAAAAGCAAATGATAGGAATGGCAATTGGAGCGGTTCTTATGGTGATTGTGGCGTTGATGGATTACCATTTTATTTTAAAGTTTGCACCGCTTTGGTATGTTGTTGGTATGTTAATGCTGCTATATGTTGAATTTATTGAAACTAAGGGTGTCAATAACGCTAAGAGATGGATTTATATTAGCAGTACGTTTACGATACAGCCCGCTGAGTTTGTAAAAATTATTATGATTGTGGTGTATGCTGTTTATTTGAGTCGATTTCGGGAAAAAATTAATCATATCCAATATTTGATTGTGTTGGCTTTAATTACAGCACCTCCGTTGGTCTTAATATTGAAACAGCCGGATTTGTCCACAACTCTAGTGATTGCTATGAGTTTGTGTATGCTGATTTTTTTGGGTGGTATTAGTTGGAAATGGATTGTTGGCGTAATAGGTACTGTGGTGCCGGCAGCGGTGGTGTTTGTATACTTTGCCATACAGCCGGGGGCGAATTTACTGGAAAATCATCAGATTGAGCGAATTCTTGGATGGTTGTATTTTGAGGACCCACAGTATAGTAATATTACTTATCAGCAGCGGTATTCCATTATGGCTATTGCCAGTGGAAAACTAAATGGCAAAGGCTTAAATTATGGCGAGTATGATTCGGTAAAAAATGGTGGTTTTCTATCTGAGGAACAGTGCGATTTTATTTGGGCTGTGGTAGGAGAAGAATTAGGTCTAATCGGGTGCTGCGTCATCATTATTTTACTGTTATTGCTGGTGCTGCGGGCAATTAAAATTGCAAGGCAAGCGGATTCTTTTGCCAGTCAATTGTTGGCAGGAGGCATTGCATGTTGGTTCGGGTTACAGATATTTGTCAACATTGGAGTAGCCACGGCACTTCTTCCAAATACTGGTATTCCGCTTCCGTTTATCAGTGCAGGTATGAGCTCGTTGTTGAGCAGTTATATTGCAATGGGAATCTTGCTGAATGTGGGATTGCAGAGAAAACGAGATTAAATTTAAAAGGAAGGGAGCAAAAAATGCGATGAATATCGGATTGATAGCAAATCACTCAAAAAAGAGATTAATGCAAAATTTTTGTATCGCTTATAGAGGAATTTTATGTAAGCATGAATTGTATGCGACAGCAACAACAGGATTTTTGGTGGAGGAAGTGACCAATCTTCCAGTCCATAAATATTTAGCTGGACATTTGGGCGGTGAGCTGCAGTTGGGAGCACAGATAGAGCAGAACAATATTGATTTAATGATTTTTTTGCGTGACCCGGAAGAACGGCATATTAGAGAGTTTGAGCAGAAAAATATTATGCAGTTGTGTGATATTCATGGAATTCCCCTTGCTACTAATTTGGCAACAGCAGAATTATTGATTAAATCTTTAGACCGTGGAGAATTAGAATGGAGAGAGGCATACAAATAAAATCATATGTAAAAAGATTCTCTGGTATTATTCTTTCTATTGGTATGCTATTGAGTTTGACAGGCTGCAATTCATTGCAGCCTTCTTATTTCGATGCATGGTCATCGAATAATCAGGAGTTAGCAGCGGCTGATATGGAAATTTGGAGAGCAGAAGGAGTGGCATCTTCATTGTGTATTGTGGAAGATGAGGCAGCATACAATGATGCTTTATTTCAGTCAGAGGCCGCTGGAATTTTTAACATTACAACAGGAGAAACAATTTACTGTAAAAATGCATTTAAAATGTTAGCTCCGGCAAGTATGACGAAGTTGATGACCCTGTATGTGGCTATTAAGTATGGGAATTTGAATGAAATTGTTACTATTCCGGAAGAAGCACAGATAGAGCAGCTGGGTGTTCAGGTGTGTCGGTTTGAGACGGGATCTAAAATGAAATTGAAAGATTTGCTCTGTGCTATGATGCTGCATTCCGGTAATGATGCAGCAAAAGCGGTAGCGCTGCATTTTTCAGATACTGCAGACGATACGCCAACAGTCAAATATTTTGTCTCACTTATGAATCAGGAGGCAAAAAATATGGGAGCCACTTCCACTAAGTTTGTGAATCCCCATGGATTAGATGCGTCGGGACAGGTATCCACAGTCTATGATATGTATCTTATCCTGTATCATTGTATTCAAAATGAAACGATTCGGGAAATTTTAGGAATGGAAACTTATTCTTTTACTTACACGAAGGCAGATGGAACGGAGCGAACTCGCATTTGGAATAATACGAATTTGTATATGAATAATAGTTGGAGAGCGCCGAGTGGATTTGTGATTTGGGGCGGAAAGACGGGATCTTCCGATTCAGCTGGGTATTGTCTTGTATTGTACAGCGAAGATTCAAGACAAAATGAGTATATTTCAGTTATTATGAATGCACCAACTAATGAAGTGCGTTATGAAGAAATGAACCAACTATTGCAGATGAGCCAGGATAACATAACATCAATTGACTAAATAGTTACAAAATAGGTAAAAAATACATTGCCATTTTTGGTATAATATTATATAATTATCTCACAGCAGTTCATCAAGACAGAGTAACTGCAGATGAATATAAAAAAACGGGAGGAAACAATCATGGTTAAGATTATTGTAGGAAAAAGAGGTAAAGGTAAGACAAAATGTCTGTTAAATATGGTAAATGAGCAAGTAAAGATTGCTCATGGTTCTCTGGCATTTTTGGATAAGAGTGCAAAGCATATGTATGAATTAAACAATAAGGTTCGTTTGATTAATATTGCAGAGTATCCAGTAGAGAGTTTCGAAGGTTTCATTGGTTTTGTGTGTGGTGTTCTTTCACAGGATAATGATTTGGAGCAGATTTATGTAGATTGTTTCATGAAGATTGCTGGTTTAGAGGGAACAAATCCAAGTACAGCAATTTTGCAGGTTGATCAATTGAGCAAGAAGTTAGGTGTTGATTTTGTTTTGAGTGTATCAGCAGACAAAGAAGACTTGGACGAAGAAGTTCAATCTTATGTGATTGTTTCTCTGTAAAACGTAGAGAGAAGGACTGCCGTGGATTTGCGGTAGTCCTTTTTTTTTCTTTGTGATCTGTCACTCACATAGGGTAACTATCGGTCAAACTTAGTTCTATTTTTGTCTTGTTATGCAATACAATAAGTAGGAGGGGGGTCCTCCTACTTATTTATTCGCCCGTGTTTTCGATGCGGCCAAATACACTGATTAAGTAGAGTCCGCATAGTCCTACGAGGGCGTAGATGATGCGGGAAAGCCAAGACATATCACCAAACAGGAAGGATACAAGGTTAAAACGGAAAAATCCAATGAGTCCCCAGTTTATAGCACCAATGATGGTGATAGTCAAAGCAGTATAATCTAAAAATTTAGTATTCATCTTGAACCTCCAAATTGATTGTTTATTTTCAGTCTGTCCGAAAGAATCAAAAATATACATTGGACAGGATATTGAAACGAAAAAATTTTAATTTTTTGTAAAATACTCTTTTCAGATGAATAAAAAATAGCTATAATCAGTTAAGGTATATTGATAGGAAATGAACTGCTTATACGGTTAAATTTCGTAATGTTGAGATAAATGGAGGTAGTAATGGAAGAACAGAAAAAAGTCGTGAAATATAGTGCTGAGAGAAACTTTCGAAAAGTTTACGTAATGGCGGCAATCGTGATTATTTATTTAATTGGTCAGGTTATTCGTTTTTTAACTAGTGAACAGATTTATCTGTATAATGTGCCAACTGCTACTGAATATGCGGCAGGAGGGATGTATACCGGAGTAATTGTGAGGGAGGAAGAATGTTATGTAGCGGAGTCTTCGGGCATCATCAATTACTATGTAAGCAGCGGCAGTCGAATTGGAAAAAATGATGTAATTTATAGTTTGGATAACAATGGTGCCTTTGCTCAGCAGTTAGAGCTGATGCGATTGGATATGGACTTGCTTTCGAGGGATAGTTTAATAAAAATTAAGGATAATTTGGAACTGATATCTGCAGGATATTCCTCCGATCATTTTGATAAAATTTATGAGCAGAAAGCTTATCTGAAGTCCATGCTTTTAGAGGCATTGAATGAGGAGGCTATTAAAAATATGGATCCCGATCTTTTAGTAGGATTTGAGAGTGTGTATGCACCAGAGAGTGGGCTCTTGTCTTTCGCTACTGATAACTATGATGGATTGACGCAGGAGCAGATTAATCAGGATATTTTTAATCAAGATAACTTTAAGGTGAAATATATTTATTCTGGAGAGAAAGTAGAAAAGGGCGAGGTTGTATATCGCTTGGTGAAGAATGAATTTTTTGATTTGATATTTTTAATGTCGGATGATATTGTTGCAGAATATTCTAATCAAACATCGATGACAGTTGAATTGAAAGACTTTGATATTACTGTCACAGGTGATTTTACTACCTTTGTGGATAGTGATAATCAGACATACGGAAAAATTTCATTTAATCGTTATGGCTCGCAGGTATGCAGTCAACGTTTTTTGAATTTTGAGATTGTCAGTGATGATGTGACTGGGTATAAAATTCCGGCTTCTGCAGTGACGCAGCAGAGAGCAATAAAGATACCGGCGAAATACTGCGGACAACAAAATGGAAGTGATTGTATCTGGTTTAATATCGGTTCAAAAGAGAATCCAGAGTATGAAAAGCGAGATATCAGCATCTTAGGAAGTGAGATAGTTGAGATGGAAAATGATGAAGATGGCAATGTGGATAGTATTCTATATTATTATGTTTACTGTGAGGGATTGGAGATAGGACAAACCATCTACCATCTTGAAAAGGAGTCAGAGGATACTAATGTAGGAGACTCACAGATTGTTACTTCCTATACACCAGAGGACTATATTCTGTTAGATGGAGTTTATAATGCGAATCGAGGGTATTGTGTATTTCGCCGCGTGGATATTTTGACTCGAACAAAGGACGGAAAGTATTGTGTGCTCAGACCCAAAATGGCTTACAGCATCTCTCCCTATGATTTGATTGTGATAGATGCCGAGAAAGTCTATGAGGGAAAACTTTTATATAATTAACAAGAGGAGAAAATAAGATGATTGAGAAAAATTTAAACGAAGTTAGACACAGAATAGAACGGGCATGTCAGCGTGTAGGAAGAAATCCAGAGGATGTAATGTTGATTGCAGTTAGCAAAACAAAACCGATTGAGATGGTGGAGGAAGCTACTCTATGTGGTCAGCAGGTGTTTGGGGAAAATAAGGTGCAAGAAATCGTGGACAAGTATCAGGTTTGCCCAATGCTTCATTGGCATATGATTGGACATCTGCAGAGAAATAAAGTAAAGTATATTGTGGATAAGGTGGACATGATTCATTCTGTGGATAGTGTTCGTTTGGCCAAACAGATTTCTGATGAGGCAGTAAAAGCTAATGTCACAGTACCGATTTTAATTGAAGTGAATGTGGCAAGGGAGGATACAAAATTTGGTGTTTATGTGGAAGATGTGGAGAGTTTGATTCGAGAAATCGCTGTCTTGCCGGGAATTTCTATTAAAGGCTTGATGACAATTGCACCTTTTGTGGAAAATCCGGAGGAAAATAGAAAATATTTTAAAGAATTACGTCAATTATCAGTTGACATAGCGGACAAAAACATTGATAATATAGTCATGACAGAATTGTCCATGGGCATGACAAATGACTATGAAATTGCTGTAGAAGAAGGTGCTACTATGGTGCGAGTGGGTACTGGTATTTTCGGTGAGAGAGTATATAATAAGTAGGAGCAGGAGGAGTAGTATAGTATGAGTAATTTTCAAAATTGGTTGACGACTCGTATGATGTTGGATGATGAATATGATGATGATGTGCAGGATGAGGCAGCAGAAGAAGAGGAAGATAGAATCGTCAAGCGAAGAGAAGAAAGAAGGGACGAGAAAAAATCTTTTTTCTCACGCAGTGATAAGAAAAACAGCGCTGAGAGGGAAACAGAAGAAAATGACGAGGGAGAAGAGGACAATAGCAGTTGGACTCTGGTAAAGACAACAAAAAAAACTTCAAAAGGAGTGAAAATAGAGAAGATGAATAAAGAGTCAGATTCAGAAGTGAGAATTATTGAACCAGAAGTATACGATGATGCAGAGCAGATTTCAATTGCCTTAAACGATGGAGTAAGTGTTGTATTGAATTTAGAAAAATTGGATTTAGATTTGGCGATGCGCATCTCTGATTTTGCAATCGGGGCATGTTCGGCCTTGAATGCACATATGCAGAAAATTTCAACTCGTATTTTTGTTATCACGCCATTGCAGGTGAAGTTAAGTGGTGTAGATGTCAGAAAGTTTGCCACGGCAGATTTTTCCGCTTTAGAGTTGGATATGTAATGATGGCTCGGTCAACATGGAATGCGAGAGAATTTGCAGATCAAATGGAGGATGAAGATGACGGGAAATATGACAAAGGAAGAACAAATCTTGTGCAGACATCTGCTGGAATTGGCAGAAAACTGTTATAATTGGAGTGCTCCCGTATTCAGTAATTTTCTTAGTCTCAATGAACAAAGCTTATTTGAATCGATGAAAGAACAACTGCCTCCTATTCAGGTAAAAATGGAGGGTGGACATGAATTGGCTGAGAGAAAAATGATTGTATTTTTGCCGACAGGAACCGCATATGAGGTAGCGGCTCCTGTCGCTTTTTTGAAAATCGCTCCTGTCAATGCGAAGTTTGCCGATTCGCTTACTCATCGAGATTTCTTAGGTGCAGTCCTAAATTTAGGAATGGAGCGGGAGAAGATAGGCGACATTTTGGTGGAAGAAAATGAGGCAGTGTTGATTTGTCATGAAGAAATGGCGAATTTTATTGTGGAGCATTTAGAGAAAATTAAACATACCAACGTGACTTGCCGAGTTATTTCAAGGGAAGAATTTCATTATACCCCTAAGGTGAAAGAAATTCGAGGAACGGTAGCTTCGCTGCGTTTGGATGCAATTTTAAGTTTAGCTTTTGGACATTCACGAAACAAGATGAGTGATTACATTAAAGGTGAGAAGGTATATATCAATGGAAAACTCAAGACTTCCAACAGTGTAATGCTGAAGGAAGGGGATGTGGTTTCTGTGCGAGGCGTAGGTAAATTTGCTTTTCAGGAGATAGGGAATACCACTAAGAAAGATCGCATTTTTATAACAATTCATGTGTATGCCTAAAATAATTGAAAATACAAGATTATTGAAATCTGCAACGCAAGTATATAAATTTAAGGAGAGAAAAAAGATGAGCAGAAGATTAACCGTGACAGATGGAGTAAAACCAATTTATGATATTGTGATTGAACATTCCTTTGAACGATTGTTAGAGGAACTGACAGCCTTTTCTATTGAGAAGAAGCGTATTTGTATAGTGAGTGACAGTGTGGTAGCTAGCTATTATTTGGAACCTTTGATGGAGATTTTAAAGGGAAATTGCAGAAAGGCAACTTCTTTTATCTTTTCGGCAGGAGAGATTAATAAAACTTTGGATACGGTTAGGCAGCTCTACACTCACTTAATTGAGGAGGAATTTGACCGAAATGATATGCTGTTTGCGTTGGGTGGAGGTGTAGTTGGTGATTTGACTGGATATGCTGCTGCCACTTATCTGCGAGGTATCGATTTTGTACAGATTCCTACTACGCTGCTAGCACAGGTGGACAGCAGCGTGGGCGGAAAGACAGGAGTAGATTTTGACTGCTATAAAAATATGGTCGGTGCCTTTCATATGCCGAGACTGGTTTATATGAATGTAAGTTGTTTGGACACCCTGCCAGAGCGTATTTATCTGGAAGGTATGGGTGAGGTAGTTAAGCATGGATTGATTAAGGATCAAAATTTTTATTATTATCTGGATAAACATAGCGATGCAATCTTACAGAGAGATAAGTCCGTGTTGGAGTATATACTCTATGTTAACTGCAGCATTAAGCGTGAGGTGGTAGAGAATGATATGAAGGAGAGCGGTGAACGGGCATTGCTTAACTTTGGTCATACTTTAGGTCATGCCATTGAAAAATTAGCTGGTTTTCAGATGTATCATGGCGAATGTGTGGCTGTAGGAGCGGTTGCTGCCTGCTATCTTTCTATGAAAAAAGGATTTTTGACAGAAACAGAACTGAATCATATCTGCCGAATGTTCCAGAAAAATGGTCTGCCAACTTGTGTGGAAAATATGAATGTTGATGAGGTGATTGCAGCTACAAAGCATGACAAAAAGATGGATGCAGGAGTCATCAAATTTATTTTGCTGAAATCGATTGGCAAGGCGTATATCTGTCGTGAGGTCAATGAGCAGGATATGAGAGAAGCTTTAGCATATATTGGCATCAAAAAATAAGCGAGATAAAGCAAAAGAATATAGAAAGGAAAAGATATAAAATTTATGAAATTTTCAAAAAGAACATTATGGCTTTTGCTGCCAGCCATTTTATTGATTGCTTTTGACCAGTGGACAAAATATTTAGCGGTGGTTCATCTCAAAGATCAAGAGTCCATTCGATTAATTGAGGGTGTATTTCATTTGACCTATACAGAAAATACGGGAGCAGCTTTCAGCTTATTAGAAGGAAAGCAGGTCTTTTTTACTCTTGTGACTGTGATGGTGCTGTTGATATTGGGATATATTTGGTATCGTATGCCATCAGGAAAGCGTTTTATTCCCATTCAAGTGGTGATGGTGTTGTTGATATCGGGAGCAATTGGAAATTTAATTGACCGAATCCGTCAGAATTATGTGGTGGATTTTCTGAATTTTATATTGATACATTTCCCGATTTTTAATGTGGCAGATTGTTATGTAACTGTCTCCTGTGTTATTTTTATCTTACTGTTTTTGGTCTACTATAAAGATGAAGATATTGAAACGATCGAGAGACAGTTAAAACCAAAGCGCAGAGAGAAGTAGTGGAGGCAGAAATGATTTTTGTAGAAGAAGATGCAGATGGAATGCGTGTAGACAAATTCCTCGCTGAGCAGAAAGAAAATTTGACTCGTTCCTATATTCAAAAATTAATTAAGCAAGGCGGTGTCTGTGTCAATGGCAAGCCAGTTAAGGCAAGCTATGTCTTATCTGAGAGTGATGTGATTGAGTTGGATATTCCAGAGCCTGTGGAGCCAGAAATTTTGCCAGAGCCGATGGATTTGGATATCTTGTATGAGGATAAAGATGTTATTTTAGTCAATAAGCCAAAGGGGATGGTGGTGCATCCGGCAGCAGGGCATTACTCAGGTACCTTGGTCAATGGACTCATGTATCATTGCAGAGAGGATTTGTCGGGAATTAATGGTGTCATGCGTCCTGGCATTGTTCATCGTATTGACATGGATACAACAGGCGTATTAATTGCATGTAAAAATGATCATGCTCACAATTGCATTGCTGCTCAGTTAAAGGAACATTCTATCACACGACGCTACTATGCTATTGTCTGTGGAATTATAAAAGATGATGTGGGTACCGTCTCTGCACCGTTAGGACGTCATCCCAAGGAACGCAAAAAAATGGCTATTGTGCCAAATGGTAAGGAAGCAGTGACTCACTATCGAGTAGTAGAGCGTTTTAGAAATTATACATGGATTGAATGTCAACTAGAGACGGGGCGGACTCACCAAATTCGTGTTCACATGGCTTCTTTAGGGCATCCCCTTCTAGGCGATACGGTGTATGGACCAGAAAAGCAGCCCTTTGCGCTGCAGGGACAGACACTCCACGCCTATGTGTTGGGATTTATTCATCCTACCACTGAAGAATACATGGAATATCAGGCACCATTGCCAGAGTATTTTGAGGAATTATTGAAAAAATTGAGAAAAGTATGATATCAGGGGCAACAGGTGATACATTTCCTGTCTGCATGAGTTCAAAAATTGTAATTGTTACCGATAATCTGTAAAATTTCAAGCGATATTTTGAAAAAAACTATACAGTTTTCTGAAATTGTGTTATAATTATTAAATCACATTGAAATTGTTAGACATTTTATCATTCTGACAGAAAGGGGAGTTTATATGAACGGTAAAAAAATTATTACAATTGGCAGAGAGTGTGGCAGTGGTGGTCGTGTAATTGGCAATTTGTTGGCGGAGAGATTGGGAATTCGCTGTTATGATAAGGAATTACTGGCGTTGGCAGCAAAACAGAGTGGTTACAGCGAAGCAATTTTTGAGAGACATGATGAAAAACCAACCAATAGCTTTTTATATTCGTTGGTAATGGATACCTACTCCTTAAATTATACGGGTTCCTCTTATTTGGATATGCCTTTGAATCATAAGATATTTTTAGCACAGTTTGAGACAATCAAGAAGTTGGCTTCAGAAGAGTCCTGCGTAATTGTTGGTCGCTGCGCAGATTATGCTTTGGAAGATGATCCAGATGTGGTAAGTGTATTTATCTCTGGAAATGAGGACGCCAAGATCAAAGACTTGATGGAACGCTATCAATACAATGAAGCGAAGGCGAGAGATGTTATGACTAAGACGGATAAGAAACGTGCCAGCTATTATAATTATTATGCTAATGGCAAATGGGGCGATGCAGCAAATTATGATTTGTGTATCAACAGCAGTATTCTTGGCAAAGAGGGTACGGTAGATTTGATTCTGGAATATTTAAAGATTAAAGAGCGCAATAGATAAGATTACAGATAACATTACAGAAGAAAAAGCGAAAGTGATTTAGAGTAAAAAATAAAAAACTTTCGCTTTTTTATGTGCATAGTGAAAAAATTTTATTCTGCCTGAGGCTGACTTTTTGCACTTTTTTATTATCTAAAAAGAGAAACAAAAACTTATAAAATAGACAAGGCAGATAAATAGAGATACTGGTAAACGGAAATATACAAAAAGGCGAATCAAATGAAGGAGAAAAAACTTTATGAACAGATTGTTCAGTACATAACCGAAAACCAAGAAAAATTTTATCGTTTGGCTTTTAGCTATGTGAGAAATGAAGAAGAAGCTCTGGACATTGTACAAAATTCCATTGTTAAGGCGTTGGAGAAATATGATACATTAAGAAATCCAGATGCGATAAAAACTTGGTTTTTTCGAATTATTGTAAATGAGAGTCTGGGATATATTAAAAAGTCCAATCGAGAATTGGCATATGATCCAGAGTTGCTGGAGGATATTGAGGCAGAAACACCTAAAGTGGAATTAAATTTGTCGATTCAGTCTGCAATGGATCAACTGAATGATAAGATGAGAACGGTGATTTATTTGTACTATTTTGAGGAAATGAATTTTAGAGAGATTGCAAAAATTACAGGAACCAATTTAAGTACTGTCAAATATAGACATTATACGGCATTGAAACTTTTAAAAAAATATATAGAATAATGTGGAAGGAAAAACAAGATGAACAAAATAGAGACCTATCTAAAAAAAGCAAAAGAGAATTATGAAGAAATCATGATACCGGATGCATTGTACTATATGACCGATAAGACAATTTTGGAGATGACTGCCAGACATCCGGGCAGAAGATGTAAGAAGAATGTAGTAGAGATGTGGAAAAAAGGAATTTTGGCGGCAGCTATCTTGCTGCTTGCTAGCTGCGGGCTTTATAAAGGCATGAGCTTGTACTCGGAGTATCAGTTGGAAGAACAGCAGGATTATTATGAAGTTAACGTGGCAGCGGATGTTAATCTGGATTTACTTCGGGAGGAAGTATCTCAAGCAGTGGCTGATGTAGCATCGGGCCGCCGAATTGTGATTAATATAAAAGGTTTGGAAAATTGATTTATTTTTTTAAAGAAATATTTGACTTTTTTAGCAGATTGTGCTATTATCGTACCGTCAATATAGCAGTTATGTTTTTTTTGTGAACAAAAAGGCATATCATAATGGAGAAGGTATGGAAGAATCGAGAGAAAAAGTAGTTGAACGGTTACTGAAGAGTTTTGAAGTATATTACAATATTACAAGGTTCGAGGAAGAACGGCAGCTCCCGCTAGTTGCATTGTGTGAGTTTTTTCAGCATGACCAAAAATATATGGTGTCAAAGAAAGCGGAGTTGTGGGCTACATACAATGAAGAATTTTTATATTTATTCAATCTCTCTCATTTGACGCAGAAGGAGTATCAGCGTTGCTTAGATTATGCCTATGAAGATGGAATGAGACGAATGAATATTGGACCAAACCATATGTGTTCCAGCATAACTGTCGTAATTTTATGCGATGATTACGATAAGGAGGCGAAAGCCGCCTTGAAGCAATGTCGCATCTCAAAAAGTTTTCATTTTTCGCTGCATGGCTGGATGGATGTGCGTACGGTAATGATTCCTACGAGTGAAGAAAAGTTTTACCACAACAGCGTCGGAAGGTCAAATGCGAAAATTTTGAAAAAAATACTATATCATAACAAATCTAAAGAGAAAAGGAGAGGTCTAGTATGAATTCTTTAGTACTGTTGCTGATTTGTATTGCAGTGCTGGTAGCTGGTTATATTTTGTATGGCGGCTGGCTTTGCAAGCAGTGGGGTGTTGGCGAGAGCACAGAAGCAACTCCTGCACACACGATGGAAGATGGTATTGACTATGTTCCAGCAAAAGCTCCCGTATTGATGGGACATCATTTCTCATCAATTGCAGGTGCAGGTCCTATCACAGGTCCAATTGGTGCTGCTATTTTTGGTTGGGTTCCAGTTGTACTGTGGGTATTGATTGGTGGTATTTTCTTTGGTGGTGTACATGACTTTGGTGCTTTGTTTGCATCCATCCGCCACAAGGGACAGTCCATCGGTGAGATTATTTCTGTAAATATGAGCCGCCGTGCAAAGCGTCTGTTCATCATTTTCGCATATCTCACTTTGATTTTGGTTGTAGCTGCATTTGCATCCATCGTTGCATCTACTTTTGGTGCAACTATTGTAGATGGTGTTGTAGATCAGGCTGCATCTGCTTCCAATGCATCGGTAGCTATGGTATCTCTGTTGTTCATTGTAGTTGCGATTGCATTTGGTTTCCTGGTATATCGTCGTAATGCTCCAATGGGCGTTTCTACTATCTTAGGTGTGGTTGCTATCGTTATTTGTATGGCAATTGGTATGAACTTCCATCCAATTTATTGGAGCACCAAAACTTGGATGATTGTAGTAGGTATCTACATTGCAGTAGCTTCTGTTACTCCAGTTTGGATTCTGCTTCAGCCAAGAGATTATTTAAGCTCCTTCCTGTTGTATGCTATGCTTGCCGTTGCTTTGGTAGGTATTGTTATCTCTCATGCAGGTTTGGGCGGAGAAGGTTTTGTTGAAGGTGCAGCTGGTTTGAAGGCATTCTCTGGTTTTGCAGTAGACAATGGAAACGGAACTCAGTATTTGTTCCCAGTATTGTTCACAACTGTAGCGTGTGGTGCTATCTCTGGTTTCCATTCCTTAGTTTCCTCTGGTACTACTTCCAAGCAGATTGATAAGGAAACAGATGCAAAGCCAATCGCATATGGCGGTATGTTGCTTGAGTGTGTACTTGCAATTGTTACTGTTTGTGCAATCAACTATGCTTATAAGAGTGGTATTACAAGTGGCGCGACTGCAATTTTTGCAGGTGGTATTTCCCAGATGTATTCTGGTTTGGGCGATGGTGTTGTAAGTATTCTTCGTACTTTGTTGATTTTGACTTATTCTGCATTCTGCTTGACTTCTTTGGATACTGCTACTCGTCTGGCACGTTTTATGTTCCAGGAGTTCTGGCTTGAGCCTGGACAGACTGTAGCTGATGTACAGGAAGGCTGGAAGAAAGTTGTTGTTAATCCATATTTCGCTACCATTATCACTGTTGTACTTGGTATTGCACTTGGTATGACTGGTTACTCCAAGATTTGGGGCTTGTTCGGAGCAGCAAACCAGTTGTTGGCTGGTTTGGGTCTGTTGGCTGTTGCTACATGGCTCGGAAACATTGGAAAGAACAACAAGATGTTCTTGGCTCCTATGGCGTTCATGATGGTTGTAACAATCTGCTCTTTAGCTGTAACCGTAAAGAATCAGGTTGGTATGATTTTGGCCGGTGGTGCTGACTGGGGTCCATACGCACAGACTGTTCTTGGTATTTTGTTGATTGTACTTGCAATCGTCCTTGTTATCGAGGGTATTCAGACATTGACCGGAAAGAATAAGAAGGCTGCTTAATGCAGTTTTTAAAGCTCCTGCGAAGTGAAGTGCTTTGCAGGAGCTTTTTTTATGGCTGCATGACTATAAACTGATATTAGAGTGTTTTTCGGATTGCGAGAGCACAATGTGCGTAACAATCCGTAGGTATTATGGGGTCAAAATGCCTTTTAACCCTAACATTTTGAAATCATACTAGAAAATAAAATTGTGTGTTTACCATGAACAAAGACATTCGTAAAGTTGACGCAATATTGGATTTATGCTAAAATTGGAAATAGTATCTACATTGATGATACTTTTAGAGGAAATATATGTTTGGCAGATAAATTTTGTGAAGGGATAGAAAAAATGGATTCAGAGAAAAAACAGGCAGTTTTTTTTCCGATGTCGGAATATAGCAAAAAATTGTTTGAGTTAAAGCAGGTAGATATTAATACTTATTCGCCATTAGCTTTGGCCTTTATTGGAGATAGTGTCTACGAGTTGATGATTCGCACATTAGTATTGAATCAACATAATACTAATGTGAATATATTAAATAAAAAGAAAAGTATGTTGGTGAAAGCAGCAGCTCAGGCCCAGATGGCTTATTTGTTGATGCCGTATTTGACAGAGCAGGAGCAGCAAGTTTTCAAGCGAGGTCGAAATGCTAAGTCAGGAACCTCTGCAAAAAATGCTTCGATTCAGGATTATCGTGTGGCGACGGGATTAGAGGCGTTGTTTGGATGGCTGTATTTGTCAGGAGAGCATACAAGAGCTTTGGAATTGCTCAAACTTGGTTTGGATAGTATAGAAAAAGAAAAAAAGTAAAATTAAAATAGATGAAATTAGAAAGGAAGTTCTATGAGATACGAAGAATTTACAATAGAAGGAAGAAATGCAGTATTGGAGGCCTTTCGTGCAGGAAAGACCATTGATAAACTGTTTGTCCTAGATGGCTGTCAGGATGGACCGATTCGTTCCATTACAAGGGAGGCGCGAAAGCAGGAAACGATTATCCAGTATGTATCTAAGGAGCGCTTGAATCAGCTCTCAGAAACAGGAAATCATCAAGGAGTTATTGCCTATGCGGCAGCCTATGATTATGCAGAGGTGGAGGATATTTTGGAGGCTGCAGAAAAGAAGGGCGAAGCTCCATTTGTTTTTTTGTTGGACGGGATTGAAGATCCACATAATTTAGGTGCAATTATTCGTACTGCCAATCTGGCAGGGGCTCATGGTGTGATTATTCCTAAGAGAAGAGCGGTAGGACTCACTGCTACAGTAGCCAAGACCAGCGCAGGGGCGCTGAATTACACACCGGTGGCAAAGGTAACAAATTTGGCCAACACGATTGATGAACTAAAGGAGAGAGGATTGTGGTTTGTCTGTGCTGATATGGGCGGAGAGACCATGTATCAGTTAAATTTAAAGGGACCAATTGGTTTGGTGATTGGCAATGAAGGAGAGGGTGTGAGTCGTCTAGTTCGCGAAAAGTGTGATATGATTGCATCGATTCCGATGAAAGGGGATATTGATTCACTCAATGCTTCTGTGGCAGCGGGTGTGTTGGCCTATGAGATTGTACGTCAGCAGATGAGTTGAGGTGCGTATTATGGCAGATTATTTGTTGGTGGATGGATACAATATTATTTTTGCGTGGAAAAATTTGAAAGAATTGGCGGAATACAACCTTGATGCAGCACGGTTGACTTTACAGGATATTATGAGTAATTATCAGGGTTATAAAAAGGTGGAAGTAATTATTGTGTTTGATGGATATAAGGTGAAAGGAAATCCTGGGACGGTGCAGCGTTTTCATAATATTAATATAGTTTTCACGAAGGAGGCGGAGACTGCAGACAGTTATATTGAGCGAGTGACAGGTATTTACAATAAAGAGGGAACAGTGAAAGTTGCTACTTCCGACCGATTGGAGCAGATTATTATTATGGGACAGGGAGCTCAGCGTCTATCGGCACGAGATTTAGAGTTGGAAATTGAGACAATGAATCAACAGATTCGAAGAAAATATACGGAAAATCCAATGAAAAAGAGAAATAATCTGATTGATAATCTTTCTCCGGAGATGGCAGCATTTATGGAGGCTTTGCGATTGACTGAGACAGAGAATTAACCTAGGATGTTGGAATCAAAAGATATTTATTAAGAACTAAGATACGTTAATGGCAGATAATTGAATAAGTCAGAAATTTTGGAGGTGGATATGGGAAATATTATTTCCTATTTAAGAGAATATGGATATCAAACATTTAGAGAGCGGCCATTTTCTGAGTTGGACAGTTTGATTTTATCTCAGTTGGCTTACTTAAAATATGATAAAATTTTATCAGAAGATGAGATGGCATATCGGCCAGCACTTCATGAGGTGAGTCGCCATGAATACAGAGAAAGTTTGTTTTCTGATCATCGATGGGAAGAAGAAAATCGGATTCTTCTGGAGGCAGCAGCGGCTAGCAGACGTTTTGGCAGCATGAAATTAGCCTTTTATATCAATGAAGTGAGTGAGTCGGAGCAAATGCAATTTTCTGCCGTGACCTTTTTTTTAGATAATGGATTTTCCTATGTGGCCTTCCGTGGGACAGACGAGTCTTTTGTAGGGTGGAAGGAAGATTTTGCGATGTCTTTTTCGGAGTCGATTCCAGCGCAGGTAAAAAGTGTGGAGTATTTGCAGCGCTATGCTCCGGTGCTGACAGGGCATTTTATGGTAGGTGGTCATTCAAAAGGGGGAAATCTCGCTATTTATGGTGCATGCAAGGTAGAGTCAGAGATACAGATGCGTATCACGGATGTCTACAGTCATGATGGTCCTGGGTTTATGCAAGGAGTAATTTTGGAGAGCGAATATGAGCTCGTACAGGGGCGAATTCGCAAGACAGTGCCAGATTCTTCCATTATAGGTATGCTTTTGTATCAGAGAGAGCCTTATAGTGTTATTACCAGCAGTCAGATGGGAATTTTGCAGCATGATCCTTTTACCTGGAATGTAGAGGATGGTGAATTTGTCTATAAAGATCATTTGAAGAATATACAGATTGAGTTCAATGATGCGCTAAATCATTGGATAGAAGGTCTGACTCCAGAGCAGAGAAAAAAATTTACAGAAAGCTTGTATCAGGTTTTGATGGCCAGCGGAGCGAAAGATCTGTCAGATTTAACGCAGAATCGACAAAAATCTCTCAACAATATGATTGGAGCATTGAGTGATATTGATGGAGAAACGAGATCTTTGATTTGGGAGGTAGCAAAGGCTCTGCTAGAGTCTTTGCGATTGGAAATTCAGGATGGAGGGCAGAACTGGGTTAAGGAAAAGAAAAACTTGTTGAAAGAATTGATTAATTTAAAATAAAGTCATAGCAGAAGAAAGATAAGAAGTATTTGTAGCAGTTGTGTAAATAATTCAAAAAATTTCAAAAAAAATAAAAATAAAGTGTTGACAAATCGAGACACTTGTAGTATATTAATGACTGTCGAGAGGAAATAACAAATCTTGATAAGCTGCTGTGGCTCAGTCGGTAGAGCGTCGCCTTGGTAAGGCGGAGGTCACGGGTTCGATTCCCGTCAGCAGCTTTTTTTATATCGAAAATTTTCCTTACAGCTCAATGTTTCTCTATTGAGCTGTATTTTTTTAAGGTTGTATTTGGAAAAAAGATTGACGTATTGTCGGATTTTGGGTATTATATAGAAGATATGAAAAAGATAAATATAGGAGGAAACATTATGGCTGAAAACAATACCCCCATTGTTCCAGAAAATGAAACTGCTGACGGCAGCACAGTAGTTTCGAAAAACTTCATTGAGCTGGCGATTGATAAAGACTTACAGGAAGGAAAGTATGACCATGTTCAGACCCGTTTCCCACCCGAACCAAATGGCTATCTGCATATTGGACATGCGAAGTCTATTTTGCTAAACTATGGTTTGGCATTAAAATATCATGGCAAGTTCAATATGCGTTTTGATGATACAAATCCAACCAAGGAAAAAGTAGAATTTGTGGAGTCTCAGCTGGAGGATATCAAGTGGCTGGGCGCAGATTGGGAAGACCGGTTATTTTTTGCTTCTGATTATTTCCCAAAAATGTATGAGTATGCTGTGTTTTTAATTAAGAAGGGTAAGGCTTTTGTTTGTGATTTGAGTGCAGAGGAAATTCGTGAGTACAGAGGTACTTTAACGGAGCCTGGAAAAGAAAGTCCATATCGCAATCGTTCGGTGGAGGAGAACCTGGAATTGTTTGAAAATATGAAGAAAGGGCTCTACAAGGATGGCGAGAAAGTGCTCCGTGCAAAGATTGATATGGCATCGCCGAACATTAATATGAGAGACCCCGTTATCTACCGTGTTGCTCACATGACTCATCATCGAACGGGAGATACTTGGTGTATTTATCCAATGTACGATTTCGCTCATCCGATTGAAGATGCCATCGAGGGCATTACTCATTCTATCTGTACCCTGGAGTTTGAGGATCACAGACCATTGTATGACTGGGTAGTTCGAGAGTGCGAATTCAAGAATCCACCAAGACAGATTGAGTTTGCGAAGCTGTATTTGACCAATGTCATTACTGGTAAGCGCTATATCAAGAAATTGGTTGAAAGTGGTATTGTTGATGGCTGGGATGATCCTAGATTGGTTTCCATCAGTGCTTTGAGAAGACGCGGTTTCACACCAGAGTCGATTAAAAAATTTGTTGAGATGGTGGGGGTATCTAAGGCAGATTCTTCCGTTGATTATGCTCTGTTGGATTTCTGTATCCGTGATGATTTGCAGACAAAATGTGAGTGTAAGTTGGCTGTGTTAGATCCAATCAAGTTGGTAATTGACAATTACCCAGAGGGTCAGATTGAGTGGCTGGATGCGCCAAATAATGTGAAGAATCCAGAATTAGGTGAGCGTAAAGTTCCATTTGGTCGTGAGCTCTGGATTGAGAGAAATGACTTCATGGAACATCCTCCAAAGAAATATTTCCGTCTCTTCCCTGGCAATGAGGTTCGTCTGATGTACGCTTATTTTGTTAAATGTGTTGGCTTTGAGAAGGATGAAGACGGCAATGTAACTGTAGTTCATTGTACTTATGACCCAGAAACGAAGAGCGGCAGCGGCTTTACTGGAAGAAAGGTAAAGGGAACCATTCATTGGGTTGAGGCAAGCACAGCAGGAGAGGTGGAGGTTCGTCATTTTGAGAATCTGGTAGATGAGGAAAAGGGTGTATACAATGAGGATGGCACCATGAACATCAATCCGAATTCTTTGAATATTTTGCCAAAGTGTTATGTAGAGCCAAGCTTGATGGAGGCAAAGGTCTTAGAGCGTTTCCAGTTCCTGAGAAATGGTTACTATTGTGTGGATTCTAAGTTTTCTACGGAGGGACATCCTGTATTTAACCGCATTGTGTCGATGAAGAGTAGCTTTCCAGTAGGAAAAAATAAATAAAAGTGAGGTGTAGGGGATGAAGGAGAAAATATATGAAATTCCAGTAAATGATGCATTTGACAAACCATGTGAATGTCCGATTTGTCGTATGCGCAAAAAGTTAGAGGATAACGCTGTGGAGTATACTATGGGACCAAGCTATATGGAGGGTGATGTCCGTGAGATGACAGATAAGCTTGGTTTTTGTAAAGAGCATATGAACTTATTGCTGCTGGAGAAAAACAAACTGGGCTTGGCTATGGTGCTGAAGACCCATATTGATAAGACAAATAAAGAAATTTCTAAGCGTGCCAAAATTCCACTCAAGGCTCCATCCCTGTTTAAAAAGAGTGAGGGTGGTTCGCCGGTTGTAGATTATATCAGAAATTTGCAGACGACCTGTTTTATCTGTGACCGCATTAATCTGAGTTTTAATCGATATATGCGTACGATGATTCAGCTTTGGAAGAGTGATAGAGAGTTTCGAAGAAAGTTTGAGGAGAGTCAGGGCTTTTGCACAGAACATTATGGACAACTTCTTGAGATGGCTCAGAGTGAACTGCGTGGGGGCGATTTGAGTGAGTTTACCGAGATGGTGACAAAATTATATCTGGATAATATGCAGCGCTTAGCAGAGGATTTGGAGTGGTTCTGTGATAAATTTGATTATCAGCATCGAGATGATCCATGGAAAAATTCCAAGGATGCGATTCCGAGAGCAGTGATCAAAACGAATGGAATTATCGAGAGCGAAGATAAGTCAGGTACTTCTCTGTATTATTAATTAAAATGAACAAAGACATTTCGTATGTTTGTGCGGAATGTCTTTTTTTGTGTATATCTATCAAAATCGACATATTTCGCAAGCGAGGCTGGAGATAAAATAAGAATTAATTCAGAATAACGGATTATTGGATAATTAATTAAAAAAAATAAAATACCGTAAAAAATAAAGTAAAAAAGAGAAAAAAAGAGAAAAAAAGAGAGAAAAACTAATTTGTACCAGGAATATAATGTTGCATTTAAAGCATAAATTAGATAATATAAGGCTAATGAAAATTAGCACTCAAAAGAAGTGAGTGCTAATAATCCTAAGGAGGTTACAACAAAATGAAATTAGTTCCATTGGGCGACAGAGTCGTATTAAAGCAGGTTGAAGTAGAGAAGAAAACAAAGTCTGGTATTGTGTTGGCAGGCGCAGAGAAAGAAAAGCCACAGACTGCAGAGGTTATCGCAGTTGGTCCTGGCGGAATGATTGATGGCAAGGAAGTAGTTATGCAGGTTAGTGTAGGTGCGGAGGTTATCTATTCTAAGTATGCTGGTACTGAGGTAAAGTTGGATGGTCAGGAGTATGTTATCGTAAAACAGAGCGATATCCTGGCAATTGTGGAGCAGTAATTTAAAGCAATTGCAGCTATAAAAATGAAAAAAATGGCAGCTATTTTACAGTGGAATAACTGCAAAGAGTATAATATTGGAGGCTAAAAATATGGCAAAGGAAATTAAATTTGGAGCAGATGCCAGAACTTCTTTGGAAGCTGGCGTTAATAAATTGGCAGATACCGTTAGAGTAACTTTGGGACCAAAAGGAAGAAATGTAGTATTGGACAAGTCTTTTGGAACTCCATTGATTACTAATGATGGTGTGACGATTGCAAAGGAAATCGAATTAGAAGATCCATTTGAAAATATGGGCGCACAGTTGGTAAAAGAAGTTGCCACTAAGACAAATGATGCAGCAGGTGATGGTACCACTACAGCAACTGTATTGGCTCAGGCTATGATTCATGAAGGTATGAAGAACTTGGCAGCAGGTGCCAATCCTATCGTTTTGAGAAAAGGTATGAAGAAGGCTACGGATGCTGCTGTCGAGGCAATTGCAGCTATGAGCAGCAAGGTTACTTCCAAAGAACAGATTGCAAGAGTGGCAGCTATTTCCGCAGGTGATGATGAAGTCGGTGAGATGGTAGCTGATGCAATGGAGAAGGTTTCTAATGACGGTGTCATTACCATTGAAGAGTCCAAGACCATGAAGACAGAATTGGATTTAGTAGAAGGTATGCAGTTTGACAGAGGTTATATCTCCGCTTATATGGCAACCGATATGGATAAGATGGAGGCAAATCTGGAAGATCCATATATTCTGATTACAGATAAAAAGATTAGCAATATTCAGGATATTTTGCCATTGTTGGAGCAGATTGTTCAGGCTGGCGCAAAGCTGTTGATTATCGCAGAGGATATCGAGGGTGAGGCTTTGACAACGCTGATTGTCAACAAGTTGAGAGGAACTTTCACTGTTGTGGGTGTTAAGGCTCCAGGTTATGGTGACAGAAGAAAAGAGATGCTGCGTGATATTGCTATCTTGACAGGCGGTCAGGTAATTTCTGATGAACTTGGTTTGGATCTGAAGGAAACCACAATGGCAGATTTGGGTCGTGCTAAGAGTGTAAAAGTTCAGAAGGAAAACACCATTATTGTAGATGGTGCTGGTTCCAAGGAAGATATTTCTGCTAGAATTGCACAGATTAAGGCACAGTTGGCTGAAACTACCTCTGAGTTTGATAAGGAAAAGCTGCAGGAGCGTTTGGCTAAATTGGCAGGTGGCGTAGCTGTGATTCGCGTCGGTGCAGCAACGGAAGTAGAGATGAAGGAAGCCAAGCTTCGTATGGAAGATGCCTTAAATGCAACCAGAGCCGCTGTAGAGGAAGGTATCATTGCAGGTGGTGGTTCCGCTTATGTTCACGCTAGTAAGGTCGTAAAAGCAATGGCTGAGGGACTGACAGGAGATGAAAAGACAGGTGCCTATATTGTATTGAAAGCTCTGGAAGCTCCGCTGCATCAGATTGTAGCAAATGCAGGTTTGGAAGGTGCTGTCATTGTTAATAAAGTAAAAGAGAGCGAAGTTGGTATTGGATTTGATGCATACAAAGAAGAGTATGTTGACATGGTAGCCGCAGGTATCCTTGATCCTGCTAAGGTAACAAGAAGTGCATTGCAGAATGCAAACAGCGTGGCAGCTACTTTGTTGACTACAGAATCTGTTGTGGCTAACATCAAGAAGGATGAGCCGGTAGCACCTGCAAACCCAGGAATGGGAATGATGTAATGTGAAAAATTCCATTGAATGAATGGATAGGAAAAGAGCAGTACTTATTGCATGAGTACTGCTCTTTTGAATACTAAGAAAATGAAGTTTCTTTATGTTTTTTTGTTGAAAATAGAAAAAACTCTTTTCAATTAGAGAAAAAAAAGGTATAATATAACAATATGATACTAGGGGCAAAAGGTGATACATTCCATGATTGCATGAAATGTATCACTTTGGGACCGTACAGTATACAGACATTAGAAAAAATTTTAGGAGGAACGGAATGAACAAGGATTTATACGCAGAGTGTTTGGTCAAAAGAGAGAAGGCTTGGTATGTGCTGCCAGCAAAGATTGCTCTTATCTTGTTGGATATCATTGCATTGTTTTCTTGTGTAATTTTGAGTATTTTTGGTCTCATTATTTTGACCTTGGCAATGGGGGCAACCTATCTGATATGGCAGATGCTTGATTTAGAGTACGAGTACATTTTTGTTACCAGTGAACTGTCCATCGACACGATTTTCAACAAGTCCAGAAGAAAGAAAGCAGTACGCATTGATTTGAGCAAGGCTGATTTGATTGCTCCAGAAAATCATGGTGATTTAAAGCGTGTGTTGGGAAATCCAAATGTTAAGGTGAAGGATTACAGCTCTAGAAGAGCCGATGCAAAGAAGTACGGTATTTATTATTCTGCCGACGGTTCCAATCAGGTGGTTTTGATTGAGCCAACAGGTGAACTGCTTCATGTTATGAAATCTTATGCACCTAGAAAAGTGATTATAGAATAATGAAAGTGACATAGACACTTGTCCGAGTTAGTAAATGTCGGACAGGTGTTTTTTGTGCATTTATTTGAAATCATACTAGCAAATAAATGCGCGTGTTTACCGTGAGTACAGGCGAAAGTGAGTTTCTGCCTACAACAAACATAAGGAGTTTATTTATGAAAATATTAGAAAAAACAACGAAAAATTAAACAAAATTCATAAAATAGGTTTTTCTTTAGGGGAGGAAAACTAGTTTTTTATCTAAAAAGGATAAAATATGAGATAAAATAAATAAAAAATAGGTAAGGTTATGGTTTAGCAGGGCGAAAAAAAATAAAAAATAGGGTTTGACAAAAAAATAGTTTTTTGATAGACTATCAGAAATATAAATTTTTGAAAGAAAATTATCTAAATTTTTCAAAAAATTTAGAATATTCTGAGTTCTGCTAAAAATTTTAATCAATTATAAAGGAGATAAAAATCATGGCTCAAATTATTGGCGAAGGAATTACATTTGATGATGTACTGCTTGTACCAGCTTATTCTGAGGTAACTCCAAATATGGTAAGTTTGAAGACTCAGCTGACAAAGAAGATTACTCTCAATATTCCATTGATGAGTGCTGGTATGGATACTGTTACGGAGCATCGTATGGCGATTGCAATGGCAAGACAGGGTGGTATTGGTATTATCCACAAAAATATGACAATTGAGCAGCAGGCAGAGGAGGTTGACAAGGTAAAGCGTTCTGAGTATGGTGTTATTTCAGATCCATTTTATTTATCATCCGAACATACCTTGCAGGATGCTGATGATTTGATGGCTAAATACCGTATTTCTGGTGTTCCAATTACTGAGGGAAAGAAGTTAGTAGGTATCATTACCAACCGTGATTTAAAGTTTGAAGAGGACTTTACCAAAAAGATTGCAGAGTGTATGACTCCTATTGATGCTTTGGTGACTGCAAAGGAAGGTACCACTATGGAAGAGGCTAAGAAAATCTTGGCAAGAGCGAGAGTAGAGAAACTTCCAATTGTAGATGATGAGGGCAACTTGAAGGGGCTGATTACCATCAAGGATATTGAGAAGCAGATTAAGTATCCAAACTCTGCAAAGGATGCCAAAGGTCGTCTGCTGTGCGGTGCGGCAGTTGGTATCACAAAGAATGTAATGGAGCGTGTGAGCGCTTTGGTTGCTGCAAAGGTCGATGTTATTGTCATTGATTCTGCTCATGGACATTCTGCAAATATTTTTAAAACATTAAAGCAGATTAAGGATGCTTATCCTGATTTGCAGGTTATTGCAGGAAATGTAGCAACTGGTGAAGCTGCGAGAGATTTAATTGAGGCTGGAGCAGATGCAGTCAAGGTTGGTATTGGACCTGGATCGATCTGTACTACCCGTGTGGTTGCTGGTATTGGTGTGCCTCAGGTGACAGCTGTCATGAACTGTTACGCAGTTGCTAAGGAATATGGTGTACCGATTATTGCCGATGGTGGTATTAAGTATTCTGGTGATATGGTGAAGGCATTAGCTGCTGGTGGAAATGTATGTATGATGGGAAGCTTATTTGCAGGCTGTGACGAAGCTCCTGGTGATTATGAAATCTATCAGGGTAGAAAATTCAAGGTATACCGTGGTATGGGTTCTATCTCTGCTATGGAGGCTGGTTCCAAGGACCGTTACTTCCAGTCTGATGCAAAGAAATTGGTTCCAGAAGGCGTTGAAGGTCGTGTTGCTTATAAGGGTTCTGTTGAGGATACCATTTTCCAGATGCTTGGTGGTATTCGTTCTGGTATGGGTTACTGCGGAGCACCGGATATCCCTACTTTACAGGAGACTGGTCGCTTTGTGAAGATTTCCGCTGCTTCTTTGAAGGAAAGTCATCCACATGATATTCAGATTACCAAGGAGGCTCCAAACTACAGCAGTCAGATGTAAGATAGTTATTCTGAAAATGTTGGTATTGTTAGGTAAGATTAAGAAATCGTTGAATTTGAGAGAGTCATGGATTGACAAATTGTGATAAAATGAGTTAATATGAGAGAGACTTATTGGAATGTGGTAGGTCTCTCTTTTCTTGTGAGAGTGCAAATCGCATACAGCAGACAGGTATGAAAGTTGATGGATAACACGTTCATGTTTGGATATGCTTTGCTTGAGAGACATATCCATTTAGAATAGGACTCATTGTTAAGTAACTAAAATCATAGAAATATGTGAGTAAACAGATACGAAAGTGGAGGATAAAAAATGGGACCATTTGATTATGTTGTAGTTCAGATTGATGGAGATTATGCGAATCTGAAGCGTATTGACGAGGAGAATAGTGATATAAAGTTAGTGGCGAGAGCTCTTTTGCCGGCGGAGATTTATGAGGGATGTCAGCTGCATTATGAATTTTTTCAATATACTTTAGTGGAATGATATGATACCAGGGTCAAAAGGTCATACCTTTCATGCTTGCATGAAATATATGACTTTTTCATTCTGGTATCATAAAATAAGATAAGAAGTGGGAAAAATAGATATGGTGAAAATGATGAAAGTTTTAATGCTGACAGGGATAGCAAGCATTACATTGACGGCATGTGGGCATATGGAGGGAAATCAGATAGTATCAACAGACGAGAGAATAGAATCTGGTGATATTTTAGAGGAGACAGAATCGATAACTCATATAGAGACTATGACACAAACAGAGAAGTCTGAGGAAAGTTCCGAGAAAATACTAGAGGAATCGGACATGAAAGAGAATTTAGAGTCCTTGACAGAGGGAACAGAAGCAACGGAAGTATCCAGTGTCGGCTTGGCAGAAACAGAGAGTGAAATCGAGAGTTTTATGACAGAAGCAAGTGAATTGACAGAATCTATTTTTCAAACAGATGTAGTGAGACTTCAACCTAGTTCTATTCAGCGTGTGAACGAGGTCACTATGGGCAATGTGGGCTCAGGTGTAAGAGATATCTGTGCTTTTACTTCCTTGTCTGCAAAACAGCTAAGAAGTGATGTCGAATCCTATCAAGTGCCAAATGTTACTTATTGTAATGGAGCAGAAATGACGGAGGCAGATAGAGCATATTTGATGAGTCTGCGTAACTTGGAGGGCATTGCACAGAGTGGTGATGTTTCTCTGCAGTATGGCATTGTCACGGACAATGCAGCAGTGCGCTCTTTTCCGAGTGAAGCAGCTTTGAAAAACGGACTGAGTGACAGAGATTTTGACTATCTTCAAGAAAGTATGCTTTTGTTGGGAGAGGGCGTGGCAGTTGCTCATGTTTCCCTCGACGGTGCTTATTACTTTGTCTATAGTTATAATTATTATGGTTGGGTCAAGGCGGATTGTATAGGGTTATGTAACTATGAGGAAATGTGTGAGTATCTGAATGCGGAACAGTTTATGATGCTTACTGACAACAAAATAATAGAGGAAGTACAGGATTATGTTCGTATAGGCACGAAAATTCCCTATGAGACACATAAGAATGGAACTTATGTCCTGCGTTGGCCAACTAGTCAGGAGTGTCGGTTAAACATTGAGCGGGTGTCTGTGGCGGAGGATGCAGATTGTTTTTATGATGGCTATGTTCCTTACAATTCAGCCAATACGATGGTTTTGTATCAGCGTCTGTTAGGTGAGACCTATGGTTGGGGTGATACCAATGAAAATATGGATTGCTCATCTACCGTGAACTCGGTCTATCGCTGCTTTGGTTTTTGGCTTCCAAGAAATACATCCGCGTTCAATCAGATTGGTGCGACCGTGACAGATATATCCGGTTGGGAGGTACAACAAAAGTTAGAGAAGATAAGACAATGTGATGTGGGAACCTTGTTGGTGATGAGAGGTCATGTGATGACTTATGTAGGCACAAATGAGAATGAATCGTATATTATTCATAATGTCACTTATTATTATCAAAATGGTGAGCAGGTGATGGCGTATCAATGTGCCTTGACGCCTCTTAGTATTGAGACGAGTAGTCAGGAGAGTTATTTGAGCAAAATTTTGTATGTGATAGAAATTCCGTGATATTGTGCAGGAATCGGTGGATAGATACTGTGTTTTTATATGCTTGCAATGATTGTCTCATACTATTGACGAAGAATAAATTGACAAGTTGTACGCTTATGATATACTAATTGTATCAAAAACAACAAAGGATGTAACAAGCATGGCAAAAACAAAGAGAGTATATTTAGTTGATACCGAAAATGTCAATGATTTATGGGTGAATTTATTAGACCGAATCGATGTGGAAGATAAGATTGTGGTTTTTTATACCAATAACAGTCCGCATATGTGCGTAGAAAAAGTGGTCCGTCTGATGAAGTTCAAACGCAGCAGTTGTATTAGTTGGATTAAATGCTTTGAGGGCAGCAATGCACTGGATTTTCAGCTCGTGACACAGTTGGGAGCAATGATTGCCAAAAATCAGCAGAATGAGTATGTGATTGTATCCAATGATAATGGTTTTGAGGCGGTAGTGAAGTATTGGCAGAAAAATAGTTTGCATGTGACGCGCATTAAGGGAAATGAATGTAAATTTATTGAGAGAGCACCAGAAAAACCGAGAGCGAAAGCATCAGAGCAGCCTAAAAGTGATGTAATGGAGCCATCAATCGAGAAAGTTCAGGGGACAGCAGCGAAATCGTCGGATAAAGTAATAGATTTGATGCCGGAAAAGTTTTCTGAAAAAAAAGCAGAAGCTGTTTCTGAAACAATATCTGACGAGGGAATGAAGATGCTTTCCGAAGAAACCCCTGAAAAGAGAATAGAAGGCGTGGAGGAAGGATTATCTGAGAAACAAATAGAGGCTGCCTTCGAAGAATCTTCTGAAAAGAACGCAGAAGTTGTGTCGAAAGAATTGTCAAAAAAGGAAACAGAGACGGTGTTTGAAGAACAATCGGACCAAGAGCAGCGTGAGGCTGATCAAGAAACGCGTCTGAATAATCCATTTTATTTTTTGGATGAGCAACGACAAATTGAATGTGTTTTACAATTATCTAAATCAATTTCGACAAAGAAATTGTCTACCTTGCATAGTGCATTAGCGCGTATCTTTGGTCAGGAGGACGGAAAGCGGATTTATCGATTGATTAAAGAGCATCGTGAAGTATATCCAATTTTTACAGAGAACTATTTACCTGAGAAAGATGAGCGTGTGAAGGCTTATGTTACACTAATTTTTTATCTTGCAGGATTTGAAGAGTCGGATTTGGATGCTGTGACAGAACTTTATTTAAAGATTGAAAATCATGATTTGCAGGCTTTGAATACAGCCATTCAGAGTGCTTTTGAGAAGGATAAGGCCAAGGCCTATTATAAGGTGATAAAAACTCATAATCAGGTGCTGCAGGCATTGTAATGATTTATTTTGATGAGCTAGTTAACCTCCCTGATTTCAGCTGCTTTGTGTCATAATGACAAAATAGCGGAAATCAGGGAGGTGCATTTTATTTTGGGGTGTCAAGGATGCCTGCAAAGACAGGTAGATTGGTATTGGTGTCAATAATCATGTAAAAAAATGGTTTGTTGAAAGTAAGAACAAGAGGTTCATCAGGGCTGGGGGCAGCAGATCCGTTGGCACCTACAATGATAGTCACAGCGGCGGCTTCTGTTCCTTTCTCATCCACTCGGATAACCGCTTGTTGCTGAACTAGTTTGAGATAAAGGTTATTATTTTCATTTTTAATTTCTGTAGATTTTATGGTTCCCATTGAAGAAAAATCAGCGAGTTCGGGCTCGAAGGCGAGACCTAAACCGAGATTGATGAGACTGTCATTTAATTTTTGATCAAAGGTAACTTCAAATTTAGGGAGAGTCAGTTGAATGTCTATATTATTTTTTGTATCCAACAAAGCAGAGAATTGCTCGGCGGTCATTTGGGAAAGTTGGCTGCGAATATCTAGGTCATCAGTAGTCTTAATGGCAACAAAGGCTAAATCACTATTTTGATAGGGGAGTATAACACCCTCAAGGTTGTCCTGCTGAAGATAAGAGAAATCAGATTCTTTGTACATCATGTCCGCATTGATTTCTTTTCCATTTGCCAATGTAAAGAGCTCTTTATGGGTGTTCTCAGCAGCAAAGGAGGAGCTCCAGTTTGCTTTGAAATAAATAGCGTTTAGGAGGGCAAGAACCACATCATCCGTGAAAGGTTTGTTAAGAAAATTGGGAATTAATTGATTCGTTTGGTCACTTACCCACTGATTGATATCGTGCATGGCGGTATTGGTGGAGAGGTCAGTCTGGTAAACCTGTATATCATAGATTTTGTCTAGCGAAGTCAGCCAGGTATCTTGAGGAAGAAATTGTTCATCCATCCAGAGCGAGTTAGCAAGTTTTAAAACTTCCGACTCATTTGTTTGGAGGTTTAAGCCCAAATAGCTGGCTGTTTTCAGTGAATTTTCGCCGAGGAGTGTATCAAAGGCAGTTTTTGTGCTGCCTGCTGATCCACTGGCTGCCATGGATAAGGCTAGATAGGCTGACAGGGGAGAAAGAACAGGGTTTTCTTGCTCCATAATTTCCTGGAACAGAGCATAGCTGAATGTTTGAACCGACTGCAAATCTTTAAAATCCAGTGGTTGTGTATCAGATGATGA
>JBJELF010000054.1:0-17615 GCA_051879015.1 Lachnospiraceae bacterium | reverse complement strand
ATGCAAGCATGAAAGGTATGACCTTTTGACCCTGGTATCATTTCATTTTCACTTAATCATACAATTTGTACGCACCTTCCACTGCATGAATCAAATCCACAATCAAAGAATTGTAAGGAGTTGGCACACCATACAATTTAGCTTGTTCCACAATGGCACCGTTGATTGCATCAATTTCCATCTTTACCTTGCGCTTGCGGTCTTCATACATAGAAGAATAGGAATTTCCAGCCTCCTCACAAGCTTTATGTACCATGGAAAGCGCCTCACGACGGTCAAAATATGTACCATCCGCTTCTGCCACCTCCACTGCCTCGTACACCAATCGCTTGGCAAAATTCCATGCGCTCTCATCTTGAATCATGTAACCAATCGGAGTCTGAATCAAAGCTGTAAAAGTATTGACCGATAAATCCACAAACAGTTTACTCCAAATAGCACGCTGAATATCAGAAGAAAACAGAACAGTAAATCCCGAACTCCAAAAACAAGCTGCCACTTTCTGCACCGTCACCTGCGCCTGATAGTTGCTTCCCATAGTCACTACACCATTCGCAATCATCTTGACTTTTCCAAAACCCTGCTCCACACAAATAATTTTGCTGATACCTACAATCACATTTTCAGGCTTTACATACTGGTTGATTTTCCGATCATTTCCTGCCCCTGTCTGAATCGTGGTGACAATAGTATCCTCCGCAAACAATGCTTTGTTTTCCTCTAATGCCTGTGCAGTCTTCGTACTTGGCACACAGACAATTACTAACTCCGCTGGCTGCTGATAATCTCCAAATTGATATGCATTGACCGAATATGTTTTTTCTGAATCATTTGGACTAATTACAGTTACACCTTTTTTCTGAATCGCTTCCACTTGCTTATCGCAATAGTCCAGCAAAATTACTTCATGATTTTCACTCAGCATCGCACTGCAATAAGCTCCAAATGGACTTGCACCAATAATCGCTATTTTCATAAAAATTACTCCTTCATAATAGTACTGTGTGTATTCTATATCACATTATTATTTTTTTCAACCTTTTTGAATCGAGTCAATCGAAATTTTCTCAGGATTGTCAAACAAATTGTTGCTTTAGGATCTTTTCAGCTCATAAAAAGCAGATAGAAAGCCAATGCTCCTCACACCAGCTTTCTATCTGTCTTTTCTTCCTCATTCCCATATCATCATTTACTTTCCGCAGCCACCATGACAATTTTTGCAATTACCACCACAATGCAAAGACACACCATTTTTCTTATCTCTGATCATACTGCGAATTACTAAACCCACTAACACTAAGATAATTGCACCAACTACAATTGACCCTAAATTTGCAATTAAAAATTCTAACATATCCTTGCCTTTCCTGATATTATGATGTTGGGGTAAAAAGGTATTTTGACCCCTTAATTATTATCTTGTTCTTTAGGTTAGTATACACTAACCCAAACGGATTGTCAAATACTTTTTTTTACAATAAATTACACTCTTATCAATATCTTCTTGAACATTTTTCACATCAAAAAGAGGTCAATGATACTCGTCCTCATTAACCTCTCTCTAAGCAAATCCATCAACTTTTCTATATGGCAGCACTCCGACTGCCTACGGAGCATATCCGTTTAAGTACAAAAAGAATTTTAACTTTTTGTCTCTGGTATCTTAAAATCACAAAAGATAACTGTTGTCACGCAGGAAACGATACTCTGCCACAGAACGGTCAAAGCCTTTGATGTGAGTGTAAAGCCACTCAATTACATTTTCATTGACTCTATCTGCAAAATTTTGTGTTACACCATCTTCCTCCAACAATTCATGCAAGTCATTAACTACCTGAACCAACTTTGCATGCTCCTTTTTATGCTCAGCTAAAGCAGGATATCCAATCTCCTCTTGCAGCTTTTCCTCAGCTCCAAAATGAAACTGTGTATAGTCCATCAAATAATCCAAAGTTTTTAAAGCCACCTGCTGGTCATTGCCCAACTCAACACTCTCCATCAAACGATTGATTTTCTCAATCAACTCTTTATGCTGAGAATCAATCATTTCATTTCCCGTAATTAAACTATCATCAAATACTGCTCTCATGTTTTTATCCTCCATTTTATAAAATATTAGCCGTAAAACCACACACCTTTACGGTCTGTGGTAATTCGCCTATACATCGATGAAAATGTCAAAACTTATCATCTTTTCACTAAAATAGATACTGATTTGACCCTCATACTCTGTATCACAGTGATATTTTTATTATAATCAACATTCCCTTAAAGGTCAATCGAATTTATATATTTATTCTGCAAAGTACTAAAAACAATTAACAAAAGATTAAAAAAACGATATATTATATTTAATAGATTTTGTACGAAACTATTAAATTCAAAATTAGAACATCCTAGGCCTATTCTTTCTCTGTGGACTTTCAAACTAATTGTTTTAATCCGGTCCTCTGAAATCCCTAAACCTCATCCTTGTAAATAATAATTGATTATTTCTCCGCACTCGAATGAGTCAAAAATTCTCTCCGATACTGAGAAGGCGTAACACCTTCCGATTTTTTGAATACTTTGGTAAAGACACGGTAGTCCCCATATCCCGCCTGCTCTGCAATCTCTGCAATGGAAAGGGCTGTGGAGAGCAGCAGTTTTTTAGCTCTTTCCATGCGAATATTGGTCAAGTATGCAAGAAAACCCACCCCAATTTCATTCTTAAAGAGTTGACTGATATATTGAGCACTCAAGTGGAACTCCTCTGCCAAGACGGTGAGACTCACTTCTTCCGCTAAATGTTCCTGCAAATATCGAGTAATATTTGCGATAGCGCGTTCTTCCTGCTGCTCTGTCTCTGCTGCCAAGGCAACCCGATGTTCAAATAATGAAATCTTCAAGTTATCAATGCAGGCCCCAAACTCCTCATAATTTACTGGCTTCAGAATATAATCTGTAATTTGTAACCGCAGTGCCTGCTGACAATAGGAAAAATCATCATATCCTGAAACAATGATAAAAGCAATCTTTGGATGTTTTATACGGCTCATCTGAATTACTTTTAATCCACTTATAATCGGAATATTGATATCCATAATCACAACATCTGGCTTCAGAATATCAATTTTTCCCAACGCCTCCATACCATCTGCAGCTTCTCCGATAATCTCACAGTCATGAGCCTCCCAGTCAAACAGACGTTTAAACCCTTCTCGAATCATAATTTCATCATCCACCAAAAGTACTTTCAATTTTTTCATTTTCTCTTACCTTTCCTGATCGATTATCCGCAAAAGCAGATGGGCTGTTACGCCGCCTGTCTTATTTTCAGTATACCACAATCCACAATCTCTGCCGCACAGCAGCTTAATACGCTTTTGTACATTTAAAACACCAATACTATTACCCTCCAGCTTAGGAGCCTGCCTGTCATAATGAAGCAGCAAATCGTCCATTTTTTTCTTTGATACCGGATCAAATCCGCTTCCCGTATCAATAATCTGAATTTCGATGCAGCCAGGCTTCTCCGAATACTTAGCTGCGATCTGCACCTCGCCCCGATATCCCTTATTTTTCAGCCCGTGAAGCAGACTATTCTCTACAATAGGCTGCAAAATAAAATTTGGTACCAAAATACCGCCCAAGTCAGGATTGATGTCATACTTGCAAGTAAGCTCTGGGTAGCGATAACACATCAGTTCCATATAGGCTTCCAGCAGTTCCAGTTCATCATCCAACGCCACCATCTGGCGATCCACCTTAACACTCAATCGAAAGAAATCCACCAGACGCATCAGAAGATCTGCTACTTTCTTATCACCATTCAGTTGTGCCTGAATACGGATGGTATCTAATGTATTGTAAAGGAAATGAGGATTTACCTGACTTTTTAGATACAGCATGGACATTTTCTGCTCCATCAGTTCACCTCGGAGAATCTCTGGATTTTCTAGCGTTAGATAAAAGGACATCGTCATCAGCGTCAATCCCATACCACTAATCAGCCAAGTAGGATATAAGGCCTGCAAAAAAGACACACACACCTCAATGACCAGAGCCGCACCGATGGCAAAGCGCTTTTTCTGGTCAATCTTCTCCCAATAGCGTACCAGCAGCCACACACAAAAAAAGAGATAAACTGCCATGGACACATAACAGACACTCGCATGAATACCATCAGAATAATTTCCTTTTGATGTGACCGCATAGTGAACCGGCAATAACAAAACACCTACTTCTGCTATGATTAAATAAAACTTAGCGGCTTGGTCAAAACGTCGTGGACTGCCTGTTTCCTCCTCCACCAGAATCGCAATGTATTGGTAAAATAGATATACAACCAACACCATCGTTCCAATAAAGAACCGATGAAAGATGTCATTCAGCAGCAACGGTACAGTATCAAGATGATTCACTGTATAAATGGTCAGTCCATCAAAAATTAAATGAATGAGTATAACAATCAGCAGCTTCGAAAAGGTCCTGTGCAGCATCGAAGCTTTTCTCTCAGCAGAGAAATAGACCATAGCGACAAACGCCAGAACCAAAAATAAAGCAATCTCCATTCGCAGCATAATTCTTCTCCCCCTTTTCTAACATTATAAACGCTATACTTCTTCTGCGATAGATAGAAAATGCGGAGAAATGTGTCAATTTTATAGACCTGCTATTGGAACACAGATGGACTCATCATTCTTATAACACCACATCCAATTTTCGCTCCTGAATTTCCTGCTGGCTGACTCATAAAATCATCCGCCCTAGCGTGTATCACCACAGTTCGATTCACTACTTCACTCACTGAAAATCGGTCTGTTACTACTGCACCCCATGCATTTCCATGATTGACAAATACAGGAGGTAAATCACCGCTGTGATAGGGGTGCGGACAATTATCTGGGTTGTAATGCAAACCCGCATTAGCAAAGGGATCCGTCTCATTGCCGCTGCACTGATTTCCCTCATGAATATGCATTCCCAAAATTGGCTGCTCGCACACCTCTTCTGCATCATCTGGCAGACCATATAAAGAAGTAACTACTAATACACCATCCATTAATTCATAAAATTCTACTAACCCAGTCAAATTTGGATATTGACTGGAACTTCGAATATTTGCAACGGCATCTGGTCTATCATATCTTAAAATTTCTCCGATTGCTTTGTCGGAACGATAATTCTGCTGCATAAAACACCTCAAACAAAATATTTCAACATTATTCTATGCTATAAGATTGATCTTGTTCTATAAAAAACCGCACGACATAAGCCCTATCAATGATACAAGGGTGAAATAGATCCCATCCCATTTCACCCTTATATCTATCACTTATTTTATGTTATATCATCCGTTTTCGGCATTTCCCGAAACTCCAGATATGCCATCACAATTGTAACTACTGCCGCAAGAAAGTCAGCAATCGGTCCCGTATACACACATCCCATAATTCCCATAAAACGAGGCAAAAGAATTAATAATGGAATAAAAAATATCACTTGTCTTGTCAGTGAAAGAAAAATACCCTTTACTGGTTTTCCAATCGAAGTAAAAAAAGTTGATGTGATTGGCTGCAGCGCATTAAGCCAAATAAAAAACAAAAATACACGGAAAAATTTGACACCAAATTCAAAATATTCTGGCGTACCAGAGCCAAATAGTTCCAGAATTTGCCTTGGAAACATCTGAAATAAGATGAAAGAAATCACTGATATAATCACTCCTGTAACAGCAGCCATACTATATGCTTTCCGCACGCGTGTATATTTGTTCGCCCCATAATTAAAACTTTCCACTGGCTGACTTCCCTGACCAATACCAATTACAATCGAGAAAAACACCTGATTTACTTTCATAACAATTCCGGCACAGGCCAATGGAATTGCACATCCATAGATGGACTGCGTCCCATAATGTGTCAGAGAATTATTCATAACTATCTGCACGATCATCATAGCCATCTGATTAAAAAACGAGGCCATTCCAATCTGCATGGTGCCTTTGATGTATTTGAACTGCGGTTGAAAATGCTGCGGCAGTAAAGGCATTGTTTGATATCTTTTTAAATAGCAAATAACAATTACAGCTGAAATCACCTGACCTATAACCGTTGCCGACGCTGCCCCTGCCATACCCCAATGAAATACCATGACAAAGATAGCATCCAAAACTGTGTTGATAACAGCACCCACCAGATTACAAAGCATTGCTATCTTCGGACTGCCATCTGCACGAATCAGATGACATCCACCCGTAGTCAATATCATAAAAGGAAATCCAAGAGAAGTAATTCTCACATAAGTCTGCGCATAAGGCAAAACTTCATCGGGTGCACCAAAAATCTTTAACAATGGAGTCAGAAACAACTGCGTTACTACCATCAAAAAGAGTCCACTTCCAATCAGACCGATAACCGCATTTCCCACAAAATAAATTGCCTCTTCTTTTTTTCCCCTTCCCATATTTAGATTAAAACAAGAAGCACCGCCAATTCCAAACATTAAAGAACAGGCAATACCAGATGTCGTAAGTGGAAAGGCAACATTCGTCGCCGCATTGCCAAGGGTTCCTACTGCTTGACCAATAAACAGCTGATCGACAATATTATAAAGAGCGCTGACCAACATAGCAATAATACTTGGAATTGCAAAGCGAATCATTAGTTTGGAAATCGGTTCTGTTCCAAGTGGATTTTCTCTTTTTTGACTGTGACTATCCTCTGTCCTCTGTAATATCGTATTCTTTTGTTCCATCTCAAACCTCTTTCTTAAAAAATATGACAAGACCTTTTTAAAAAAATATTATATCACACTAAAATATATTGTTCCAGCATTTTGATTTATTTTTCATGCCAGGTTCCTTTTGAGCATTAAATACACAATATGAGATATTCTTTCACAATGCCCATTGAATCAATCAATGTAATGTGCTATAATCATATAGCATGAGAAAGTAACCCGAATAGGGCGGATTTCGAATGGTTTCGGATTGCAGAAGCAATCCGTAGGTTATCAATTTTATTGTCAATGAAGGGGGATTTTTATCATGTCTGATTACTGTATAAGCTGTTGTTCTACGGTTGATTTAAACCCAGAACGCATGAGAGACAGAGATCTTCGTTATGTATGTTTTAAATTTACGTTAGATGGGGTCGAATATCCCGATGATATGGGTATTACCCTGTCATCAGAAGAATTATTTCACCGAATGGCTAACGGATCTGACACCAAAACGTCACAGGTAAGCACGATCGAATACATCAACCATTTCGAATCAATGCTGCAAGAAGGCAAAGACATTCTTCATGTTACACTATCCACAGGTCTTACTGGAACTTATAATTCCGCCTGCATAGCAAGAGATGAACTAGCAGCCAAATATCCAGAACGAAAAATTTATATCGTAGATTCTCTTGGAGCTTCCAGTGGTTATGGATTAATTATGGAAACATTAGCAGACCTGCGTGATGCGGGTAAAACGATTGATGAACTGTACGAGTGGGTAGAAACAAACAAACTGCGTATGCATCATTGGTTTTTTTCCACTGATTTATCCTTCTACATTCGTGGCGGAAGAATTTCAAAAACGGCTGGATTAATCGGAACCGTACTAAATATCTGCCCTCTCCTCAATATGGATCAGGAGGGTCATCTTGCACCAAGAGAAAAGATACGCGGAAAACGAAATGTGATTAAGCGAATTGTATCAAAAATGGTACTTCACGCAGAAAATGGTACATCATATGCAGGAAAATGTTTTATTTGCCACTCTCTGTGTCTGGAAGACGCACAAAGCGTTGCTGCTATGGTAGAAGAACAATTTCCTCACTTACAGGGAAAAGTAGAAATCTTCCCCATTGGCACTACAATCGGCAGTCATACCGGTCCCGGAACCGTAGCACTGTTCTTTTGGGGTGACAAGAGAAATTAGTTTGTAAAGACATCTATTTTTTACAATACAAATGTCGTCAACGGAATGATGATAAGCATGCTTGCGCACAAATTCATCATTCCATTAACGACAGTTTAACAGACAGGTAACTAACTTTACTATAGAATATCAATTCTGAATGTTTTCGCATCTCATGGCTCTATAGCCAATCAAAACCGTCCACACATAAGCACAAGTTTTAGGAATCATTAACATACCAATCATTGGAATTGTTTCAGCCCAAAGTACCACAGGAATGTAAAATCCAAAACTGAGAACAATCGTCAACCACATCCATTTAAATGCACTATCTTTCTGCTCTCTCGCTTTTTGGAAAAATAGAACAATAATCATTACTCCTAATAACGTAAATGGAATATTACGATAAATCCCCCAACCCAACGGCGGAGTTGCACTCAGCCATTTATTTTGCGGGAATAAGCACAAAATGATGCGAAGTGCAGCCAACAGATATATCGCAATCGTTATTTCATTTTTTTCTTTTATATTATAACGAATCCTCCATACATAATACAAAAGAATATAAAAAACAGTCATAGTTATGGAAGTTATCAATTTTCCGATACCAAGTGCATAAGTGAAATTTTCTAATCCAGTAGTACACAATGCAACTGCACGCGGAATCAAATGAAATGCATCACCCAAACCAAGCACAATAGCCATAATGCCAAACAAACGATATTGTTTGTTTCCATAACTTTTGACAATCATTACAATGCCAAGAGTAATCACTGTAATTAAATACGCTAAATCAAATAAAGTTTCTACAATAGCCTGCATGTTTTTTCCTTTCCTATCGTTATTTTTATGATTGTGGACGAAACATTCTCAAATAATTTCGCCCAAAAAGAATCCCAGCTAACAACAACGCCAATCCTAAACCGGAATAGAATACAGCGATAAAATGGTCAGGTCCTAATCCAGATACCCGTAAATAAATTCCTCCAGTCATCATAAATGCCATAATAGCAAAGGATTTCAAATCAAAAAATTTCAAGAAAAATTGACGTTCCTCTTCATAGTCTAAAATTCTTTTCGTATGTTTTTTAACAAGTTTTCCAAAAATAAAATGTTGAAATATCAAAAACACTATCGCAGAAAGACATAAATTATAAATTGACAAATATGCCGGATATACTAACAATCCAATTCGCAAAATATTAAATCCAGCGGCAGTCCAAACAAGGCACGCTATTAAAAGCAAGGTCGTTTTTTTTACTTTCATACTATTTCACCTCCAATCTGAACAATGTTCATTTTTTCGTTTAAAAAATTCCCACAAACGGGTGGGAATCTTCCTCTCAATAAATCATTCTTTGAATCATTTCAAGAATTGCACTGCTGTCATAATTTTGGCGTATCAACGCTGAAATTATTAACGAAAATATAATATCTACAAATTTCTGTGGAGTTAATATTTCATTAAAAGCATCTGAACGAATATTCTTATCATTTATCAAAATAGTATAGAGTTCATTTTGAATATGTTCCCATGACTGCATCATCAATTGATGACCATTTACTCTATCCTCTCCCAAAAAACTCATCGAATGTAAAGTAAAAAAGCCAGGATATTTTTCTCCACCTTTTTTCATACAATTAAAAATCCACTGCACACAATCTGAAAAGTTAACAAAATCAGCTCCTTGTTTTTGGAAATGAAAAATATCACACCATACACTTTCTATCGTAGCTGCTATTAAATCTGATTTGGAATTAAAATAGTTGTATATGGAACCTACAGAAACACCGCAAGCAGCAGCAACACTTCGGATATTAATAGCCGCCCATCCCTGTTCTTTGATTAACTGTCTGCTTGTATTTAAAATAGTCTCTTTGGACGTAATCACAGTATTCAAGTAAATCCACCTCCCTACAAACTGAACAATGTTCATTATATCAGTGCTGACTTTCATTGTCAAGTTGTTTAAAAAATACCACAGACAAAATTACAGTATCATTGAAAATATTTTCGCAGTGTCGGAAGACAAATAGCGCAGCATATATTTTGTGCTGCTGGACAGGCAGACGTAGGAACAAAAGAAAAAAAGGTGTAAAATCCTCAGGCAAGCCTGTAGATTTTACACCTAAATTTATTACATCTCTTAAAACCTTTTTTTATACTCTTTACCCTATATCTTTAAGAATTTCTTCTGCATGACGCAAAGACATACCAACATCCAGTTCATTAATTTGATTCAAACTTTCCCCGTCTTCTGCCTGAACTACCAAATTAACCTGACACATTTTATATAATAATCCAACTAGAAGAACCGTATTTTCTACCGCTAGCTTTTCTCTCGCAGAAAATTTCTCCCAGTCAACTTTTTGTAAACTATTTACCACAAACCAAACATAACTATAATTTTCAAGATATTTTTTTCTCACCATATTCAGCGAACAGATATATTCGTCTGCCACATCATAAAGTTCCATAAGATAATTGCAAATTTGATTGATACATTGTTCATTTTTCTTCATTTGATCATATGCTTTATCTGCTTTGTCAGATAGCTTTCCACCAATAATGTTAACTATCACTCCACCTACTAATAAACCCACTCCAAGAGTTGTCGCCTCTAAAATGGTTGCTCCCAACGCCATACCGCCACCGCCAGCGGCAAGCGCACCACCGCCCAGTGCTGCCAATGTTGCATTAGTTGCTGCAGTACCGCTCAAGGAAGCAATAGCAGTACCTGTAGAGGCTGTTCCCCATGCCATAACAGCAGAAGTCGTCGCCCCCGCCGCTGCAAATCCTCCAGCTGCACCAACAGCAGCTCCACTCAATCCAGCAAGCAAAACACCTGCACCCACAGATACTGTTTTTAGTGTTTCTTTATCATATTTCGGCAACGAAAAGCCTTCTCTTTGATGCACTGCAAACTGCGGTCTATTTTGTATTTTTTCAATAGTGTCCGAAAATTCCTCAAATTCATTTAAAATTTGCAGTTCCAGATTTCCCAATTCATCCATTTTTTGATTCGTAATCTCACTCTGCTTTTGAAATCTTTCATTATTTTTTTCTTGACGTTTTTCAGCCTCTTTCATTTTATCACTTGCATTTTTCATTTGCACAGTTCCATGAACTCCGCTTCCTATCCCTGTAACGCCTACAATCACAGCACCCACACCTAAAATAACGGGCAACGGCATAGTTGAATTCCTCCATTTTCTTCATTGCGTATATTTCATCACATTTACATACTATTCAAACCGTAAAAAGCCATCCTTGTTTAACATATGCTCGTTAAAATCACCTTTCCAAGGCTTATTAATTTCCAGATCATCGAAGGATGACAATAAAATAGCATTCAACTCCTTTCCTGACACAGCATGATTGAGCCTATTTATCACCTGATTATAAGCTTCGGATTCTTTCTTGAATAACTTTATATCTATTTTTTTTAGCTCATATAAATACAGTAGAAGAGCCTCATTGATTCTCCTATATGCTTCCAGATTTTTTTGCAATGCATCTGCAATGCCGACTTTAATACATACCTCCTTGCATACCAATATGGTAAATTGCAGCCAAGCAAACAAATTTAATCTCATAAAAAATATTAAAAAATTGCCACCCGAACTTACTCCTGCATGAATGCCATCCATTGCACACAAAGTCCCACTGCCAAATAGAAGCATTACCCGCAAATCAGCATGTTTATTCGTAGGAATACACTGCGTTAGTGGTTTACCATACTGAAAATGCTGCCTAAAGGACCAGATAAAACGAATCGACAAGTCTGTTATGATAACTGGAATTGCAGTCGCCAAACCAAAACGAAAATCATATCCCTCCTGAAAAGCTCTGACAGCTATGGTCGCCAGATCTTGTTTCTCTTTTTTTACCGCAAAGCTGCCAAATCTGCAAAATTGAAACAGTTCATAAAAGGGCATTGCAACGCCCGTTCCTCTTCCTTTATTTCCCCTGCTTCCAGAACTTCCTGCTATATCCGACATAATATGTCCAAACCAGTTTGCAATACCAGAAAACAATTTCGATATCAAATGATTGCCTTGCAGCTCAAATGTTTTAGTATTTATCGTAATCACTTGCCCATTTGCCACAAAGGATGAGGTTGAGGTAAATTGGTTTAACACAGAAAAAAACAATCCAATCATATCTGGCGAATGAGACAGAGACAACATATGATGATTTCTTGTAGACATATCAAACAAATTTTCAACTTCACTACTATATCTCTGGTCATAATTCACTTTAAAGTTTTGCTCTAAATAACCAATAGCACTTCCTACATTGTCTTTTCTCGTTTCTCTTGGATTCCAACCGACTTTTCTTGCAAAATTCTTAACCGCATCATCAACTTGTTCATCCGTCCAATTGCCTAAAATACTATTTCTTGGAGCCCCCACAAGGAATATATCGATAATTCCGCCGATTACGCCACATGCAGCCGCGGTCAGATAATCATATTTATCGCACTTATCATTTGATTGTAACAGTATTCGATTTTCTTCCGTATCCATTTTTAATAAATGTCTTATCTCAGTTTGTTCCATCACATTCCATTCCTTTCGGTCTACTGGGCAGCGATTGTAAGAATACCAAGCATGAAGCAATAGGGTTTTATACATGGTGACGTCGATATCCCTTTTGCAGAATATAAGCATTACGCTTCAAGTATCTCTACATTTTTTCCTTGTCCTCTCAGCCACATATCAATCCCATTGCCAAACACCTCTGCTGTCACAGTGTAGACTCCCTCTTCCTCCGCTATTATTTTCGCCGTCGGCAGCTTATCCAGAACAGCTTCAATGGAATTTCCAGAGTACTTGAACTTGACCTTCCGCAATTTTCCTCCATACATAAAGGCAATACGTTTACGAAATTCTCCCTCCTCAAAGCGACTGCTGTATGGAATATGAAAATGCTCTTCCAGTATATTCAATTTCTTGATTCGGTCGATGCGATAAATAGTTGGAAAAGAATCATTAATAACCTGAAAATGTGCCTTTACAACCTCGTCATCAATAAAGGCTGTCACATAAAAATAATATTCCGAGAACATAATTGCTACTGGCTTTAGCTTTCGGCTGACTATTTTCTTATCCATTCTCTGATATTCGATTTCAATGTAACGGCAAGTTTGAATCGCCTGTCCAATCTCCCACATCATATCAATAAACACTGTTTTATGTTGTAACTCCACATAATGAAATTCTTCATTGCGAATCAATTCTTCCACTATTTTTTGATTTGTCCTTGGTACACAACATTCAATGAGCTTATTCAACATTGTGACCATCTCTGTTTTTGTAAAAGCACGGCTATCCAACAATATTTTACAGATGGCAAGTATTTCACTATTAGTAAATTTCATCCGATAAATTTGTTCCAACCGATATCCCTTTTTACTTCTATCATAAATCACGGAATTAAGAATACCAGAATCCTCCATATCCAATTCTAAAAAATTGCGGATATCATCAATATCTCTCTGAATACTTCGTTCATTTACACCATATCGCAAAGCTAAATCTGATTTTTGTAGTATCTGTCCATTCATAAGCTGCGTATATATGCTCAGAACTCTCTCAATTTTGTTATTCTTTTCTTCTTCCATATATAATGACATCTTTCTCTCTTTTCCACGCCCCTAACATATCACATTTTCATTCTACCTGCATTTTTAGTTTTTATATCATATGATATGATACCAGGGTCCAAAGGTCATACCTTTCATGCTTGCATGAACAGGTATGACTTTGGGACCCGCCAAAACATGAGAAAGTAGCCCAAATCGGGCGGATTTCGAATGTTTTTGGATTGCGAGAGCACAACGTGCGGAGCAATCCATAGGTATCAAGGGGTCAAAATATCTTCTGACCCTAGTATCATTTTATTAAGCCATAAAAATTATACTCTTATTTTTATAACTTGTCCATCATTTATTCCATAATTTTTTATCCAAAATGCAGAATGAAAATTAATCCTGTTCATTCAATATTTGTCGAATTCGTCTGTCTGAATATCCAAACTGTTTAGATAACTCTCGTATATTGTGCCCGTCATAATTTTCTCTAATATATTGACGAACATATTCTTTGCTATATATTCTCTGAGGAAATATAATTTGCTGCCCTTTTAAAAGTTTATGTATCTCCCTAGCAGTACCCATGTCCGTTATGTCTGCAATCTCCTTATAGATGCCCGCCAGATCTTTTGCCTCTAAATCTTTTGCTTCCAACAGTTTTAACCTCCTTATTTTTGATACTATTCAGTATTAATATAGTTCTTTTTCTATGAAATTTAACTTAGTATTTTTCCACTTTTATTTCCATGAATTTTTCTTTTATTATAATAGAAAGTACAGACAAACTCTGTCATTTTGTAACTTTTCTATAATCTGTAAAAAAAGCTTTTCTTTAGCAGCAATCTGTATCAACATCAAAAAAGCTATTTTAGTCTGCAAAACGCAAATTCTAAAATAGCTTCTTTGATAAAATTTTATGAATCGGAAATACTTATACTACAAGAGAAAGCCTTTTTTAAAAAGTCAATCTACTGTATCATGATCAAAACGCCTGCAAATACGAGAAACAAAATTAGAACCAATATTAAAATTATCCATATTTTGAGATTGGACATTGCCTCTTTTTTTTTAACGCAATATCTACCAGATTTATCTTGGTATAACTTTATTTCATAATTATCTTTTAAATCCAATGCTTTTTTAAGAGCTGCTATCATTTCTTCTTCATAACTATCTGTCGTCTTAGATTTGACAATAAATTGAGCACATTCTACATTTTCACTGAATTTCTGACAATTCCTAATCTCGCTAAGAAGTAATTTTAATTTTTCTACATCAACAGTCAAACCAAATATTTCCTCCGTCGGATCTGGGATAATAATAGAACTCAAACTATCATCTATCTTTCTTCTATCTTCTAATTCTTCCAAGTAATTGTAAAACTGGCAGTATTCCTTTTGGCTATTACTTAAAAACGCAATATTACAATAAATTTCTCTCTCATCTTGTTTTCTTGAAATCTTTTTTTTGAGCACAAGATATTGTTCCTCAGATTCATCAACAGGTAACTTTCCATATGCTTCATAAATAATTCCATGTGCAAAACATCGCTGAACCAAATCGGGAATATCTTTCTGAGTTAAGTGACAATCATATTTTATTTGCTCTTCATCTGTACCACCTAAAATAAAACCTACTGGAGAACCAGAGTAACTACAATACAAAAAAATTTTCAACATATTATTTGCCTCCAAAAAAACTCATTGGATCATTGACCAGATAATATCCATCTTTATACAATATTATCTTGTTATGTATTTTATTTTTTTGTTCCAAATAATCAGATGCAGAAGCAAGTTTACAAAAGTCACAGAATTTATTAGAAACTGTAAGGAACCTTTTTCTTGAAAACAATCCTTTTTGCTTTTCTTGAGCAACTAGAGTCAATGCATACAATAAGATATAAAGCATTGGCTGCTCACAGTATTCTGGCTGTGGACGCCTAGAAATAAAATTAGTATAGGCGGCTGTTGTAAAATGATAAATAGATTTTTTGGGTATTCCTTGAGGATTACAATCAATCTCACCTTGCTCATTACGCACAAAACGATCAAACACAGCTGTACCCATAGTGAAAATAGGAGTAATTGCAACTTCACAATAATGAGCATTATCTCTATTAAAAAAATTAATTAATGTTTCATACTTACTTTGCACCGCCGAACGTACATCATTCATGTTCATTATACTTTCAATATCTCGATACTTTTCACATTTCAATGGGACAAACAGAATCAATTTAGGATGATCTTCTGTTGGCTGTAAGTGATTTTTTATCAGCTCGGTAATTCGATAACAACAGTTTCGCTTATCATTATAGACCCCCTCTTCTTCCAACATATGGGGAGTGTCAATGGTAATTATAATGACATCACTATTATGGATTTCATCTTCCAAATATATAATATTCTCATTATTTAACCATTCACCTGGATAATCATAAAATTCAACCTGAATTTTACTTCTTCTTCCTTTTAATCCAACATCAAAACTATATGTCTTATCCTCTCGTGTAGGATTATTATCTGGCACAAATCCGAAATTGTGTACTGCTTGTCGAAAATAATTTTCGATTTCTTGGTTTTTTTCTTCTATAGCATCTAAGGTAGTCAGATCAGATGTCGAAATGGTCAAATCTGATTCACCTAAAGTTGACTCAAAACATTTCTGCATTGCAGCCAAAACACTAGTCTTTCCACAACGTCTCCCCCCAAGCATCAACACACGCAGTTTCAAATCATAGGATGATTTATTAATTTTACTTATTTTATTGATTTTGTTTATTTTGTTGTTTGTAAATATTGCCATACTTCATATCCTCTTATCCCATTGTTAGATAGTAAAATTTTTTTTCTGATTTAATTCCTTAATTTCATTTATAAGTTCATTCCACATCTTGGAATTTCCATGAGAAACTGTATATTGCATATATTCCGTCTTCCATACATCAGCCAAATGATCTTCATATAAATATCGCCACTCAGTCTGAACATCTATCGATTCATCATCCAAATTATTTCCAGAAAAAGCAACTCGGTCATGAAAATCTTTTGTTGCTGCAAACATTGCAGTATTCGGAATATATAAAAATTCAGCACACTTAGCATGAACTCGTCTATACACATCCTCCACATATTTGTTAAGCCAAAACAATATACTTTGAGCTGGAATTCGTTGATCTAAACTAGATACATTTTCAATGTTAGGAATTTGATCGGTCAAATTTGGATCAATAGGGACTAAACTCCTTCTGACCAAATAAATTAATTGCCCCTTAACGCTCAAATCAAAATCACGCAACGCCTGTAATGCGTTCTTGATATGTTCGTATTGCACATCATCCTGAATTAAAGCAATAAATGCATCCAACCAAGCATCCGGATCATCTGCATTTACTGCAATAAAACCTCCCATCTTTCCTTTATCTTCGTCTGCTAATATATGAACAATCTCTGTCTTCATGGAACGTACTAGTCTATGTAAATGCATATCCAAAGTCAAAAAATCATCGATAATTGAGATACGAAGATAATTTGTCAATTTCACATAAACCTCTACAGGTGTTACATTTCCAAGATTTAATTGCTTTATGATAGCGTCCAAGCTTGGAATCGCCTTAAAGATATTTTTTTGTTTTTCTTCCAGTACCCTTTTTAATTCCTCACATGGGACATCACAGCGTTGATATTTCTCTTTTGATAAATTTTTCAATTGATTTGTCCATGAACTATAAGTACTATTAATTCTCCGCTCAAAATGTCGCTTGGCATCCTGACTAATTGTACCAGAAAATACTCTTTGCAACTGATTGACAAATTTCTCATACCTTTCATATAATTGTTCCGTTCGATGATTTATTCTGTCGAGTAAGAGCTTATCAATTTCAGATAATTGTTCTGACATTTGTAATAATACTGGTTTCAAAAGATTCTCCTCAACCTCTGCCTGTTCCCAACAGTTGACATCAAGAGCTTTTGCTATGGGCAATTTATTATCCCTAATGAATTTATTGATTTCTTTCATCATATCATCAATCAGCCGAGTATTCTCCCCCTTACCGTTGATGACACTGGAAATGCGGTTGTTACGATATTAGATCGCAAGTCATTAGCAATCAGTAATGC
>JBJELF010000053.1:0-3947 GCA_051879015.1 Lachnospiraceae bacterium | reverse complement strand
GTGGCTTTCATCCCATAGGCAAGCCTATGGGTTTTCGCCACAAATTTATAACCTTCCCCCAACTCCGCATTTGATTGAATCAACCAATTCCCTCTGCTCTGCAAAAGACCTAAGACCATGCCATGATAAAAATTTTCTTTTATCTTGGAACCATTAGGTCCTTGTTGCAACCAATTTCAAAAAAAGACTTTAGCATACTCATGGTGAGCGTTTTACCAAAACGGCGTGGTCGAGTAAAAAGATTTACTTTTCCCCAATTTTGTAACAGCTCTGCGATTACTCCTGTCTTGTCAATATAGTAAAAATCTTCTGTTGGAAAATCTTCAAAATTTTCTATTCCAACTGGTAGCTTTTTCATCCTATCTTACCATACTCCTTTCCAGTGTAATTGTATCATCAAATATACTAAGGAATACCTCTTTCTGAACCCTAATCTACTTTAAAATATTTTAAAGTAGCTTGAAGTATGTTTTAGTGCTTATTTGCTATTGTTTGAATTATTGTATCGGTTCAAAATCCGTGACACCATGCTTACAGAGAGGACATACAATATCTTCTGGGAGGGTATCTCCTTCATAAATCCATCCGCAGACCTTGCACACAAAGCCCTTTTTGCCCTCTGTCTGTGGCTTTGGTTTTACATAGTTTTGATAGTAGGTATAAGTCATAGTATCCACATGAGAAATGACACGTGCTTCTGTCACAGAACAGATAAACATACCGTGAGTACCCAAATCTATGTACTGCTCTACCTTTAAGGACATAAAGGAATTAATATACTTGGTAAGGAATGTCAGACCGTTATCGGAGCGCAGATATGCCACATCCGTAAACTTATCTGCTGTTCTTCCGCTCTGGAAACCGAAGGTTTGGAATACAGAAAATGGTGCATCCGTTGACAGGCAGTTTACATTCATCACACCAGTCTGCTTAATAATGTGGTGCGAATAGTTGTCTTTATTAATCGTAACCGCAATACGATTTGGAGTATTGGTTACCTGAGTAACTGTATTTACAATCAAGCCATTGTCTTTCTGTCCGTCATTGGAGGTAACTACATACAGACCATAACCAATGTTAAACAATGCCGTAAGATCATTTTTGTTGGCCAGAGCACCATCCTGTGCCATGTAATCCTGACAAAGTTCTTCGGAAAGTGCTTCTAACTGAGCAGAACTATCCTCTCCCAGTGCAGACATGATTTTCACAGTAGTGTTTGTAAAGGTCAAATTTTTACTGCCTTCCAGCATACCACGCATTACTTTTGCCGCAAGAGGAGCCCAAGAGCCATTTTCTATCAGAGCAACGGTACGGTTCTGGAAATTACGTTCCGTCAGATGATGGATAAACTCCTTCATAAATGGAAATACATCGGCATTGTATGTAGTAGTAGCCAACACCAGTTTACTGTAACAAAATGCATCTGCCACTGCCTGTGCCATGTCGCAGCGAGCCAAATCTCTTACGATCACTTTAGGACAACCTTTCGTTTTTAACTTTTCTGCTAAAAGCTCTACTGCTGCTTTGGTATTGCCATAAACGGAAGTATAAGCAATGACTACGCCTTCACTCTCTGCTTCATAAGAGGACCAAGTCTGATACAATTTCAGATAATAGCCTAAATTTTCCTTTAACACTGGTCCATGAAGCGGACAAATGGTTTGAATGTCCACCGTACCTGCCTTTTTTAAGAGTGCCTGTACCTGTGCACCATACTTACCTACAATACCAATATAATAACGACGCGCTTCTTCTGCCCAATCTTCCTCTACGTCCAGAGCACCAAATTTTCCAAAACCATCTGCTGAAAACAGTACCTTGTCCGTGGCATCATAAGTAACCGTAACTTCTGGCCAGTGTACCATAGGAGCTGCCAAAAAGGTGAGTTGATGCTTACCCAAACTCAAAGTACTACCCTCTTTGATTACGATACCTCTGTCGCTGAAATCCTTGCCGAAAAACTGCTTCATCATGACAAATGCCTTAGCGGATGCCACTACAATTGTCTCTGGATAAAGCTTCAAAAAAGTCATGATATTGGCGGAATGATCTGGCTCCATATGCTGCACAATCAGATAATCTGGCTTGCGTCCTTTCAACACATATTCCAGATTATCCAGCCACTCATGGGCAAAGTTTTTATCTACAGTATCCATCACTGCAATCTTCTCATCTAAAATCACATAAGAATTATATGCCATCCCATTTGGTACTACATATTGACCCTCAAATAAATCGACTCTGTGATCATTCACTCCAATATATTGAATGTCATTTGATATAAACATATCGTTTATCCTCCCTAATATCAATTTATACTCCGTACTTTAACAAAGCACTATATCATAATAGTATACGATTTCCCCTTATTTGGCAAGTTTTATGGGAAATTTAGCCTTTATTTCCTATATTTCCTTTAGAAACGGACATATCTGCTTCACAGGCATCACCACAGATATAAGTCTAGTACTTCTACCGTCAATCCCACTGACATGGAAATTTCTGCTTTGCTGGTGCATGGAATGTTTTTGTGAATGCTTCGTTTTCCTCTTCTGGTAAATCTTCAAATACGTCTGGTTCCATGAACCTACCACCGAATTCAGAAAGTCCACCTTCTACAAGTTCGATTCCTAAAAATGCATCGAAATTTTTCCCATCAATGGTTGTAACCCCAAAATGATCACAGGTTTTAAATCCATGCAATGGATAATAATCTGGTTCTCCAAATATTACAACGCCTTCATATCCGGCATTCTTCGCCAACTTCAATGTTTCTCCCAATAATACACTCCCAACTCCACATCCTTGCCATTCAGACGCAACACAGAGTGGACCAAATGTTATGATTTCTTTTTCTTTCCCCGCATGTTTGAGCAATGATTTTACATAATAGATTGCGCCTACTATTTCACCATCTACCACTGCTATTCTCGATAATTCAGGTAAATAGTATTCACTGTTTCGCAGCTTATGTACTAACAAATGTTCATTACATCCCAGATGATGCTTATTCCAAAATGCCTTTAATGTCATTTCTTCTGTTTGATGATATTCGTCTTTGGTCTCCTGTCTGATGACAATATCTTCCCGTTTCACTTTCTTTTTTCTTAAAAAATATCCTAAGTTAAAACGAACTTCTTTTCGTTTAATATCATGATTCGAGTAACAGCAGCTATCAAATCCAATCAATTCAAACCCTTCCTTTTGATAAAAACGAATTGCCCCGACATTACATGACTGTGTTTCCAATATAATTGCTCGTCTATGCTCCAAAACTGCTTGTTCTTTCGCAATTGCCATTAATCTGTGTGCAATTCCTTTTCTTCTCATTTTTTCATGCACCCATAATTCCGTGACCATCAATCGGTTTGACCATTCTTCTGGACATGTTTCGATACATGCAATCAATTCCGATTTTCCATCATGTTCTTCCACAATCCCCCATGCAAATGCTTTTTCCCAATGCTTTTGATATAATTTGTCCGGATAATCATATTCTTCTGGATAATGCCTTACAGGGGAGGGAAATTTACGTTTCTCCATATTTACTTGATATCCATCTGCACTACTCACAATTTGTACATCATAATATTCGGTTGTTTCATACCTCATCGGTATGATAGTCCCTTCCCACTGCTCTTTGGGGAGAGGAATGATTTGCATTTTTTCTGCTTCCATATTCATTCTTAACACCACCTTCTGGATTGTCTGCTTCTATCAATCCTGTAGTACTTATACGTTTCGTCTTGTCGAATTAGTTGAAAACCAACTTTTTCCAAAACATGCTGACTTCTTGTATTCGTCAGTACCGCATCAGCATATAGAACAGGAATGTCAAGCTTATTAAATACATAGTCGGTTGCTAATAACTCTGCTTTTGTCCCAAAACCTCTATCTTTGTACAGGGTATTCTTCATTGCAATTCCTAACGTGGCACATTTTCCGCT
>JBJELF010000052.1:0-3975 GCA_051879015.1 Lachnospiraceae bacterium | reverse complement strand
ACAGTCGGCCTGTTCAAATTCATGTTGAAGGTTGCTGAAAGTCCGAAAAAGCTGCACATCATCGCAGCCAAGGACACAGGAACCGCCGAGAAGAATATCATCAATAAGGACCTAGGAATCATGGATGATTTTGGAGCACTAGTCGAATACAACGGCAACGGCTCGAAATCAGACAAGATACCGCATATTCTATTCCATACAAACAGTGGTGATAAAATTATCTACGTGTTTGGATACGGAGATAAAACAAAGTGGCAGAAGGCCCTTGGCGGCCAGTACGGATGTCTGTACATTGATGAGATAAACACAGCGGACATTGACTTTGTTCGAGAGGCTGCAATGAGATGTGATTATCTGATGGCGACATTAAATCCAGATGACCCGACTTTGCCAGTATATCAGGAATATATCAACTGCTCCCGCCCTCTTCCAGAGTGGAAACAGGAGACTCCAAAAGAGATATTAGACGAATTAAACGAAGAGCCAAAGCCTGGATGGGTCCATTGGTTCTTTTCTTTTAATCATAACTGGGGACTGCCAAAGAAGAAGATTGAGCAAATCATTCGGAACACTCCAAAAGGTACGAAAATTTGGAAGAACAAAATCGAAGGACTGCGAGGAAAGGCAACTGGGCTGATTTTCCCTAATTTTTCACGGCAAAGGCATATAAAAAACGAGTTGTGGATACGAGCAAACTGTGAGTTCATTCGATTCACAGCTGGACTTGATACTGCTTATTCTGTCAAGTCCCCTGACACCATTGCTATGACATTTGAGGGTATTACGAAAGACCGTAGGTTGATAGTATTGCGTTCGAAGATTTATAATAATGCCACTCTGGAGACTCCACTTGCCCCCTCCGACACGGCAGTCAAATTTGTGGAGTTTTTGGAGCAGTGCCGCAAGGATTGGGGCTTTGTGAAAAATGTCTTCGTTGATTCGGCTGATCAGGCAACTATCACGGAGTGTCGCAAGTACAAGCGACTGCATCCAGATTGCCTGTACATTTTTAATGATGCTTATAAAAAAATGGAAATTATTGACCGTATTAAGCTGCAGCTTGGCTGGCTAGATCAGGAACGATATTTAGTGGCAGAAGGAAACGCGGATCACGTGAGGGAGCTAGAGTCATATTCATGGCAGGAGGATAAGGATGCTCCAGAAGACAAGAATGACCATACCATCAATGCATCGCAATATGGATGGATACCTTATAGAAATTTGATTGGATTCGAGGAGGATAAGAGAAATGAGGTGGATGAATAAAATGAGCGAGACAATTAAAAAAGGCATCAGGAGCTGGTTGAATATCATCCCATCCTCTCCTTATGCAATCATGATTAATGAGACATTAGACTTTGAGTTAAATGCAATCCGAAATAAAATTTGGTATCGAGGCGATGGAAATGAGCTAGATCAGATGTATGCACAGTTTAATGAATATGCGGACAAATATAAATTTTGGGCGAGTAAATGCAGCCCTGGCATGGAGATGCGCAAGATACATACTGGACTTCCGAGGTTGATTGTGCAGACACTCTCATCCATTGTGCTTGCGGATATCAATGATTTTGAGTTTGAGAGCACAGAGCAGGAAAACTTATGGTCTGAAATTGAAAAGGACAATAAATTTAAACTGGTACTTGAGCGAGCAGTGCAGGATGCACTGGTGGTCGGTGATGGGGCGTTTAAAATCTCCATCGATACGCAACTGAGCAAGTATCCTATCGTTGAGTGGTACTCAGGTGAGCGCGTAGAATTTGTTAGAAACCGTGGCAGGCTGCGAGAAATTATTTTCAAGACTCCGTATAGAAAGGACCATCGGGAATATATTCTTCATGAGCATTACGGTTTCGGCTATGTCTCCTATCATCTGTATCAGGAAGACAGAGAAGTGGATATGAGCCTGCTGCCAGAGACAACTATGCTGCAAGATTGTGCCTTTGATAAGAAGTTAATCTTAGCTACTCCACTTTCTTTTTTTGCAAGTCCGAAATTTGATGGAAGGGGTGGCTCTCTGTATGACGGTAAGATTGATTCTTTTGACTCATTGGACGAAGCATGGAGTCAGTGGATGGATGCGCTCAGAGCGGGCAGGGCAAGGACTTATATCCCTGACAGTGTTCTTCCAAGAAATCCGTACACAGGCGAGATATTAAAACCCAATGCCTTTGATAATCGCTACATCAAGACAGATGCTGACATGAGTGAGAAAGCGGTCAATAAAGTGGATGTCGAGCAACCCTCTATTCCGTATGACAGCTACCAGGCATCTTATAGTACTGCACTTGATTTATGCTTGCAGGGAATTATCAGTCCATCTACGCTAGGAATTGACGTAAAAAAACTAGATAATTCAGAGGCACAACGTGAGAAAGAGAAAGCGACCCTATATACCAGAAATAAAATCATAGAGGCGTTGCAAGATACTCTTCCAGATGTCCTCACGGCTTGCCTGAGTGCTTATGGTATCCTTACTGGTCTGAATCTAGGGGATATTAAAGTGACGGTGAGTTTTGGAGAGTACGCAAATCCATCATTCGAGAGTCAGGTGGAAACGATTTCAAAGGCAAAGACAGGTGGAATCATGAGTATAGAGGCCTTGGTGGATGAGTTGTATGGAGAAACGAAGGACGAGGAATGGAAGCAGGAGGAAATCAAACGTTTGAAAGCAGAGCAGGGCATTGTGGATATGGAGGAGCCGTCGTTAAATCTGGAAGGAGTGGGTATTGAGAATGAAGGTCAAGGTGATGAACCGACTGTACCAAATGAGCCGACAGGAGTATCAAAACTTGTTAAAAGTAGCCAGTGAGCAGGTGCCTTTTGGAGTTTTTGCAGTGGAGTGCGGGGATTACGCAGAACTTAGAAATGATAAATGCAGCAGCAGAGGGCAACTAAAACGAATCAGGAGTAGCTTTAAGCAGCAGGGGTTCAAGGTGCTTTACAATGGCTAATAATCTGAGTGCATATGATATTGAACGAGTTTTTAACCGCATTGAAAATGAACTCATTGATTCCATGATGCGAAATTTGGATTATCATAAACGCTGGGAAGCAGAGGAAGGATTTGAATGGAGCATGTGGCAAGCCGAGCAGCTAAAAACACTGGAAAAGTGGAGAAAAGCCAATCAAAAGAAGTATTCTGCTGAGTTTAAAACGGTCAACCAAAAAATAGAGCAGCTACTGCGTCAGTCTTATAATGACGGTCAGTTTGCGCAGGAAAGAGAGATTTTGGAATTTGTTCGCAAGGGATTTCCAACGACTCAAATTACTCAGAACGCAACAGAATCGATTGAGGGTGCGTTCTTTAAACTCAATGATAGAAAGTTGGAAACACTCATAAAAGCTACTACAAACGATTTTGAGAAAGCGGAGATTGCTGTACTTCGCCGTGCGAATGACCAATATAGAAAAATTATTTTTGATGCTCAGGTGTATGCCAATACAGGCGCTGGAACATACCAAAAAGCGGTCGATATGGCCACAAAAGATTTTATTTCCCGCGGTATTGACTGCATCCAGTATAAGAATGGCGCGAGACATAGCATTAGCGACTATGCTGAAATGGCAATTCGTACTGCATCCAAGCGAGCTTACTTGCAAGGTGAAGGAATCAAGCGGCAAGAGTGGGGAATCTCAACTGTGATTGTGCATAAACGTAATGGCCCCTGCCCAAAGTGTTTGCCTTTTGTGGGAAAAGTATTTGTTGATGATGTCTGGAGCGGTGGCAACAAGGATGGGAAGTCACCTGTAACTGGTGCAAAGTATCCACTTCTCAGTTCTGCGGTAGCGGCGGGGTTGTACCATCCGAATTGTAAAGATGGACACAGTACTTACTATGAAGGTATCAGTGATCCTCCTGATGATAAATATACGAAAGATGAACTGAACAAGCTCGCGGAACAGTACAAGGCAGAAGAGCAGCAACAGTATGCCAAGCGGCAACAGGAGAAGTATGAGCGTCTTGAAAAGTAT
>JBJELF010000051.1:0-18134 GCA_051879015.1 Lachnospiraceae bacterium | reverse complement strand
GCCTATTGTTTATTTTAATGTAAATGCCCTGTACAACAGACTAAGAACAATATCCAACCAAAATATCACGACTAATCCCACCGCAGCAATGGTAATGTAAAATTCATTGATTTGTACGAATAACCATTTGAAAAGCGGCTTGACTATGTACTGTAAAAATAATGCTGAGATTCCGAAGAATATCACAGAACGCAGACAAACAAATCCACCAATATTGCACCAATTCCAAATCTCTACATTATAATCCCAAAGTCTTGTGTGAAAGATATGCAATAACACGAATCCAGTGCCAAATTCTAATAGACCAGAGACGACTACTGCTATCAAAAATACCATCCAGGGCTGTTTTTTCCAATAACTCGTAGTCAGTGATATTACAATTGCTCCAAATCCATAAATCGGAATCCATGGTCCAAAGGTAATCCCACGCTTTACCAGATATCCCAAATCAATGAGATAAAATAGTTCCTCGTAAATAAATCCAAAAATTCCGCCAAAAACAAATAGTAGAAGCATCATCAAAATATGCTTTCGATTTGCCTCAAAATATGCTTTCCACATCTGTGTTTGATTCCTCTGTACTTTTCTTATCATATTCATTCCTCCCCTTTTTTAATGTACACATATAGACAACTTTTTTCTTATAGTATAGCATTTTTTATGAATAAATTCTATTTTTTATGAATAAATATTTCAAATTGATGCATACAACGATGCAGCAGTCTAAAGAATGGTAATTTTTTACAAATTTCGATTTTTACTTCAAAATTTCTTTGGCATTTACACAAGCAAAAAAAAATTGACATTTTTAATACCACATGATACTCTTTTAACAAGAGAAATCAAAGAGAATTGGGTAAAAAACCAACTAGTTTACAACGAGGTAGGCAAATCGCTTGTAATCATGTGTGAGTCCCTAATAATAAAATTTTGGGCAAGTGAGTGCAATGCTCCCTTGCTTTTTTGCTGCGCAGCATGGAGTAGAAAGCAATTTCTGCTCCATTTTATTCTTTTAGAACCACTCATCTACAGCGATTTCATCGGTCATAATGCAAAGTTATTTTGCTATTGCCTTTACTCTTTGGTTAGCTCAAATAGATTGATACAGGAAAAAGGAGAACATGCGTATGATTCAAATTATCACAGACATCAACAAAATAATCAATGATTTCGTTTGGGGAGTTCCCATGCTGTTGCTCTTGATTGGTACTGGTATTTTAATGACTTGCCTGACAAAAGTATTTCAGTTATCTCATTTTTGCTATTGGATGAAACATACCTTTGGAAGCATTTTTACGGACAAGCATATTACGAAACATACAGGAAAGGATGATCAGTCCATTTCTCAGTTTCAGTCTCTCTGTACCGCCTTGGCAGCTACCATTGGTACTGGAAATATTGTCGGTGTAGCCAGTGCGCTGATTGCCGGCGGTCCTGGAGCTATTTTTTGGATGTGGATTGTAGCATTCTTTGGTATGATGACCAACTATTCCGAAAATGTACTTGGTATCTTCTATCGCCGTAAAAATGAAAATGGTGAGTGGTCTGGCGGTGCTATGTATTACTTAAGAGATGGTCTTGGTGCTAAGAAAGGCTGCAAACAGATTGGTGCCGTACTTGCCGTTTTATTCTCCGCATTCTGTCTATTGGCATCCTTCGGTATCGGAAACATGAGCCAAATTAATTCCATTGCTGGAAATATGAAATCTGCATTCCATATTCCGTATGCCGTGACTGGTATCGCACTGATGATCATTGCCGCATTGGTGATCTTAGGTGGTATCAAGCGTATTGCCATTGTGACTGAAAAGTTAGTGCCATTCATGGCAATTATTTATATTATTGGTGCATTGGTTCTCTGTATTTTAAATATTGGACAAATTCCTGCTGCATTTGTATCCATCTTCAAGGGTGCATTTGCGATGAAGGCTGTCGGAGGCGGTATCGTTGGCTCTGGTGTCAAGATGGCGCTCACTTGGGGTATGAAACGTGGTGTATTCTCCAATGAAGCAGGCCTTGGTTCTTCTGTCATGGTACACTCCAGCTCCAATGTAAAAGAGCCTGTTCGTCAAGGTATGTGGGGTATTTTTGAGGTATTTGCAGATACCATTGTGGTCTGTACACTGACTGCTCTTGTTGTGTTAACTTCGGGTTTAGTTGATTTAGACACTGGCGCTGTTCTCAGCGAAAATGCTGGTTCTGCCTTGGTAGGTGAAGCATTTGCTACTCGCTTTGGTTCATTTGGACCTGCATTCATTGCGATTGCTCTGTTGTTCTTTGCTTTCTCTACCGTACTTGGTTGGAGCCATTACGGTACAAAAGCTTTTGAATATTTGTTCGGCTCTAAGAGAACCATTATTTATCGTGTAATTTTTATTATCATGATTTTCTTTGGCGCTACTATGAGTTTAGATTTGGCTTGGGATTTATCGGATACCTTCAATGGTCTGATGGCAATTCCAAACTTAATTGGTGTCATTACCTTGTCTCCAATTGTGGCAAAAATTACGAAAAATTACATAGACCGAAAAATAAAAAACAAAGAAATTACTCCAATGCTCTCCGCATTTGCTGATATCCAAAAGCTACAGTTAGAAAACTTTGATAAGACAATGGATTGATATCGCATTGTTCATCCCCGTCCAAATTTAATTTTGGATGGGGATATTTGTTAGGAAGATACATTCTTGGCATCATGTTTTGCAGGATTATCAATTAAGGTACCATTTTGTTCAAAACGTGAGCCGTGACAGGGACAATCCCAAGTATGCTCCTGCTCGTTCCACTGCAATACACATCCCATATGAGGACAACGAGGAACCGAAGGCATGAAAAGATTTTTTACTGCTTCCAGTCCATTGACAAAAAGTTGAGGTTTTATCATGTTTCGGCTTGGAGAAAATACAGCCGACCAGGGATTTTCTCTTCCCAGTACCAAATCGCAAAGGAGCATTGCTGCAACCATCGAGGAGGTCATACCCCACTTGTTAAAACCCGATGCCACATATAAATGGGGAGTGTTCATGGAATAATATCCAATATAGGGAATGCCATCAAGACTCATACAGTCCTGCGTAGCCCAACGGCAAACTTCCATTGCTTTTGGAAATGCAGTTTCTGCAAAGTTTTGTAGTACCTTCCAGTTTCCGCCCTTCTTGCCAGTTCGATGTCCACCGCCTCCCAAAAGAAGTAACTTGTCATAATTTCGAAAGGAAAATCCTCCTTCCTCTGCATCAATATACATACCATCTACATCTATGGCATTTTCCAGAGCAAGAACATAAGAACGCTGCTGATAAAGCTTCAAAAAATAACTTCCTCTTTTATTTAAAAATGGGAAATGAGTCGCCACTATTATTTTATCTGCTGTGATAGCCCCATTCTCTGTGTATGCAATATGTCCATCTATCTTCGATACACAAGTATGCTCATAAAGATTCAAAGGATTCAATTTTGCGGTCATTTCAGTTAAAAACTTGAGCGGATGAAACTGAGCTTGATTTGAAAATAACACTGCACCGCTGATATCCATCGGCAGAGGCAACCCTTCTGCAAATTCCGCCGGAAATCCTAGTGAATTGATCGCTTGTACTTCTCTCTCAATTATTTGGCGGTTATTGCAGGAGTAGACGCCTGCCTTTTTCTCTTCAAAATCGCAGTCGATCTCTTCTGATAAGCTTCGATATCGCTCTACAGCTCTTTGATTGGACATAAGATACATAAATGCCTTTTCCCTTCCGACAGAATGAATCAGATTATCGTAAATAAGCCCATGCTGGGAGGTGATTTTTGCTGTAGTGTTCTTTGTGATTCCCTGACCAATTCTGCCTTGTTCCACCAACATATAAGGAACGCCCTCCTGCTGTAAAAAATAAGCACACAAAACACCACAGAGTCCTCCACCAATCACCAGTACATCCGTTTTTCTATCGTCATGTAAAGGTTCAAAAACTTTTATTTTTTCTGTTTCTGACTGTAAAGACCACAGAGACTGAAACATAGTCATCCTGCTCCTTTCTTAGACCTCTTGCTTTTTTTAGTTTGTCCCGAATCAGTAAAAACATACTATAAAAGTTTCACCAATCGAATAGAACGAACGTGCTTGCACGTTCGTTCTATTCGATTGTCTGTATAAGCCAATTGACTACGCCATCCATATCATCCAATCCAAAACAGGGACAATCTGCTTGGGGCCACTCTGCCACATCACTGACAATAGCCGCTGCTTCCTTCACAGGACAGGCTAAGGGCTGACTGGCAGCCTTGCGATACAGCAAAATCTTCGGAAGCTTTTCTTTTTTAAATCCCTCCGCCAAAATTAAATCCACATCATGAATCTGACTTAACAACTGCTCTAACGACATCGGGCGATTTTCCATCACTGCCGCTTTCGACTGTGACAAAATTACCGTCATATCTGCTCCTGCCCTCGTCATGCGCCAGGTATCCGTTCCTTCCTTGTCAATTTCAAAGTCATGTCCATCATGCTTGATGACAGCAACAGTGATATGCCGTGCTTTTAAAGCACCAATCAGTTTTTCTAAAAAGGTTGTCTTTCCTGTTCCAGAGTAAGCCACAACTGCAAAAATGGGAATATTTGTTTTAAAACGAAAGGATAGCTTAGGAAAAATGCTATGACCCGGAAAAAATTGTTCGCCCTCCAGAAATTGTTGATATTCTTCTGGAGTATTGATATTTTGTAATTTTTTCTCTCCCTGAGACAGACGAGTGACTGGCACATAACATATTTGTAATTGTCTCAGCAAGTTTTTCATCTTTCTGTCTCCTTTTTGAAGCTGCTGTTCTACTGCTGAGTCAATTTCTTTCCGATAAAGAGCACAGAGGGGCTGTACTTGTCCCTTCTCATCGATGGGTACTACTCCGTCAATACCCACTGACATATATTCCATCAATTCCTGCACAAATTTCCAGTCCATCAAAGGAGTATCTACCGTAGTTACAAACAGTATGGAGTTTTGGCATTCCTTTAGGAGAGCGTGGATTCCTCCTAAAGGACCGCAATCCTTCCAAATATCCACGACTCTCCTGGCATTTACTTCATTATCAATATTCTTCTGACTGTCATTGACGGACAAGAGCAGTTCATCTGCTTGGCTTAAATTAGCCGCTATCTGCTGCAAGAAAGTTCGAGTTTGATAGCGCAATGTCCCTTTCTCCTGCCCCATGCGACTGCTTTTTCCACCATACAAAATAGCCGCACTGATTGTTAAACTTGACATCGTATTCTGTCCTTTTTCCTTTGCTTTGTACTAATTGCGTTTCATATTTAAAATGACATAGAGCAAATGCTTAGTACATGCCTGCAAATCACCAAGTTGAATCGGGCAAGTTACTTCATCTTCCTTAGCATTTACCGAACGAATGATGGTATCTACATCCTTTTGACTTCCAGGCATAATCAAATCATTTCCAGCCTTAATACAGCCTGCTGCATTAGAATGTCCATATTTAAATTTAAAATTTTCTCTCGGATCTAAGGAACCCGTAGTGCCCCAGTCCGTCATCACAACACCTGAAAATCCCCACTCATCTCTGGCGATGGCGGTAAGTAAATCCTTTGAATTGGCTGTATGGACACCATTAATCAAGTTATAGGAAGTCATGATAGACCATGGCTGTGCTGTCTTTACTGCAATTTCAAAGCCCTTCAGATAAATCTCACGCAATGCTCGCTCAGAAATATGCTCATTGACATGAGAACGATTATCCTCTTGATTGTTTGCTGCAAAATGCTTGATGGTGGTACCGGCACTGGCATGCTTTTGCACACCTATGGTATCCGCTGCTGCACAGCAGCCAGCAACCAGTGGGTCTTCCGAATAATATTCAAAGTTTCTTCCGCAAAGAGGATTTCGATGAATGTTCATACCGGGTGCCAACCACAAATCCACTCCAAATTCTTCCATTTCACCGCCTACAATGTCACCTGCTGCCTCTACCATCTGCATATCCCAGGTTTGGGCCAGTAAAGTAGCAATCGGAATAGCCGTACAATACTGATAGTAATGAACAGCATCTTCTGGAATTTCAGGCTTCATGTCTGCATTGACAAGTTCTGCCATATTGCCAAAAGGAGATTCAAAAGTTTCTGGCAAAGGATTCCCCTTTTTATCGGCACAGAAACTGCGAATCAAGCGAAGACCAGCTGGACCATCGGCCAAGACTAAATTTCGGATTCCTCTGTCATCAATTAGGATGGAGGAAGTATCACCTGCCGCACCTGGACACAGCGCCGAGGATGCGCCAATGATAGGTGCCTGACCATTTCGTTCCGTACCATTGCAAAGCTCTGCCATCTGCTCTACGGTGAGCTGGGCAACGAAATCATCTAGAGCAGCAACGCCTGCCTCCACATCCTGCAAAGTGAGTGTTTTTCCTGCAAATGCTTTATTGACCGTAAGCTCAGGATTGACTTCATGATAAATTGCGGTCATTGTTTTGATTTCACTTGGATTTAAGATTAGTTTTTCTGCTGCCAAAATTTCATTCTGCTCCGTATCATAGTGATAGGAAGTCACATCTTTCGCACTCAACTGTTCCAATTTACAGTCAACTGTCATACGATTACTTAATACTTCCGTTACAACATCATGTTCCAGAGAAATAACAGCAGCTACCTTTGTGTTTCTGGAATGATTTCCAACACGAATGAGATATTCCCCAGATTCCAGCAGATAAGATGCCCTTTGCTCACTGTAGGATGCCATGGAAGCTGCTTTAAAGGTTAACTGCAAGGTTTGACTCTCCCCTGGAAACAACTCACTCGTCTTGGCAAAGGCAGCCAATTCCTGATAAGGTTTTTCCAAACTGCCCTTTGGTGCGGAATAATAGACCTGCACCACTTCTTTTCCTGTAAACTTTGTTCCTGTGTTTGTTACCTTGACATCAACCAAAATGGTATCTCCACAAACTGCCACCTTCTGTGTCTCAATCGAAAAATCCGTATAAGAAAGACCAAAACCAAAGGGGTATGCAGGTGTCACATCAAAGGTATCAAAATAGCGGTATCCCACATAAATACCATCCGTATAATATTCATCATCAATATCACCATTTCGATGACTAAAAGTATTGGATGTCGGATAATCCTGATAATGAGCTGCCCATGTCGTAGTCAAATGACCGCTTGGATTTACTTTTCCTGTCAAAACATCGGCTAAAGCATACCCACCAATATTTCCAGCCTGACTCATCAAAAGAATTGCACCTGCATTCATTTCTTCTCTCAAAAATTCTGTATCAATGACACCGCCCACATTAAGCACTACAACCAAATTTTTATAGTAGTCGCTCAACTTTTTGATGACCGTCTTTTCTAACTCATCTAACTCATAATCCCCCGGCTCGTCTCTTCGATCCCGTCCTTCACCAGAATTACGGGACAATACATAAATGGCAGTGTCCGTATCTGAGAGCTCCATATCCTCGTTTTCCACAGGACAAACAGAAGGATCCTGATAAGGCATATCGAACAATAATGATATGATATTGACAGAATGCTCTTCCATAAGAACCTTCGCTTTCTCTAAATAAGCATTTTGCGCCTGTTTTGCCGTCTGGTCAAAGCGATTCAGCCAGCGTTCCGTTGTAATTTCAAAACCAGCTGCTTTCAAGCCAGTTTCCACATTGATGCTAAAACGGCTGTTAACATCGCCCGACCCGGTTCCTCCTTTTATGGTCTTTCTTGCGCCATTGCCATACAATGCCACCTTTCTGGCTTTCAATGGAAGTACGCCCTGATTCTGTAAAAGAACCATGCCTTCAGCGGCAATCTGGCGAGAACGCTCCATATTGATAAGTTCTCTCTGTGAAATGTTCGCTTCCTTTGCTGCAAATATTTTTGCCATCGTTCACACCTGCTACTTAAAAGATAACCAAATATATCCCTAGTGAGATTTTTTCTGCCTAGTAGCTTCTCCTTTCTTCTATTTTTCGATTCGTCAATATTTTCATTGATTTACGTGAAATACAAACCAACCTGATGAGGGATAATGTCCCTCATACCCATTGTCAATGCGTACAAACCCTGCATCCATTCCAGAATGAATACGCCAATAAGGATAACCATTGCCATAATCATAAACAAGATCCGGATGAGCCGCAAAGTATGCTTCATCAAAACCAGAGCTTCCGTAATTGGCAGCCAACCATTCAATAACTTTCTCACGATTTTCAAATTGACCAATTGTAAAAGCCATATGCCATTCTTTTGAAGAGCCTGATGTAGGTTCATACATCACAATATTGCCAGGTGATTGAAGCAGTTCGCTATCTATAGCAATAAGATCTTGATAGTAGCTCACCAAAAAATGTAGTCCTAAGCCTTGATAGTAATACACCGAGTCAGAAGTCATATCACGCCATTGTCCTGTGTATCCTGGCAGATAACTGTAATTGGCATCCCCATTCGTCTCTGCACGAGAAACCCCTACTTTTGCCAAAGTTGCCTTCACTAGACGAGAACAGTCAATTCCTTCATCTGGATTTTGACTGTAGGTGGTCCCCAGCCACTCCATCGCTGTATTGACAATCTGAATACCATTCAGCACAGTACCCGCCAACGAATTTGGATCCACAAATTTATCTGTGGATAATTCTGTTTCTTGGAGTTCTTCTGTCTCTGTCGGCTGCAGATTCTCTATCGTTTCTACCAATTCTATACTTTCTGAAGTAACAGCCTCTTCTGTTCTAGCTTCCGTTTCTGTCGTGAATTGACTTTCACTGTTTGTCTCTTGACCAGGTATAGCTTGCCCACATGCTCCTAAACTTAACATCATGAAAAAAATACTCAGCATCCACTTTTGTTTTCTCATTTCTTTTTCCTCTATTTATCCTTGACTCTATCAGGCTACGTTCTTTCTAGTTACTCGCTTGCCCTGCCGCACAGATAATTGACAAATTGTTGTGCGGTTCTTCCGGAAATTCCACCATAGCGCATCTCCCACTTATTTGCCTCTGCACAAAGCTCCTGCTCCGTCATGGTAATCTCTGGATGGCGCTTTGCTAACTCCACCACAATATGATTAAACTCAAATTTATTTGGCTTAGAGTAATTGATCGTGATACCAAAACGATTAACCAGAGATAACTTTTCTTCCATTGTGTCAGAGCGATGCAGCTCATCATGATCCATATCGGAGCGGTCTGACCAAGTCTCCTTAATCAAATGTCTACGGTTAGAGGTCGCATAGATCAGTACGTTATCCGGTTTTGTTTCCATACCTCCCTCGATAACAGCCTTTAGATATTTATATTCAATTTCAAACTCTTCAAAGGATAAATCATCCATGTAGATAATAAACTTATAATTGCGATTTTTGATGGCGGCAATGACGCGAGACAAATATTTAAATTCATGCTTATAAATTTCAATGATACGCAGACCTTGATCGTAATACTCATTTAAGAGAGCCTTGATACTGGTGGATTTACCGGTACCGCTGTCACCAAACAAAAGTACATTGTTGGCCAATCTTCCTGCCAGAAAATCCTCTGTATTGTCCGTCAATTTCTTCTTCTGAAGCTCATATCCAATTAGATCCTTTAATAACACTTCCTCCGTATTCGTGATCGGCTCTAACTCCATCTCATTATTACCGGTCTCCAAAATACGAAAAGCCTTATTCATACCAAACTTACCGACACCGTATGCTTTGTAAAAATCAGTCACCAAGGTAAAGATTTCGTTTTCATCAGCGGCCTGCTCAATGGCCTCACTCAAAGCACGTACTTTCTCACTTACATTCTTATTATATCTGCGCTCTGCTTTTACAATGGAATGATAGTTTTGAATCACAGAGAAACAGTTAATATCTAATTCCTTCTCAATCGGACGAAAATCATACCAAAATAATTTTTGAAAAATTTTAAAATCACTTTTAGCAAACTCATTGACACTTCCATCCTGAGCTCCAACCTTTTCGCAAGTCATGCTAAAGGGGTTTTCCGTGCTGACTAATAGATAAGTCAAATAATTATGCCATAAATTTTTGTCAAACCCATAGCGAGTTGCCACATCCAGCAGCTCGTGAACCTGAACATAAATTTCTGCTGTCAGCTGCGCCTTGTCATATTCAGTTGTATAAAATTTACGGCAAATTTCTGCTAAATGAAATAAAATACCATCTTTTTCTACATTTCGATAAACCACTAATCTTGCAATATCTCGATACATCTTTCTTTCCTCTTTCTTAATCTTATTGTTCTTTTTTTTAGGAATTTATAAATGAGAAATCATTCCATATACTTTTTTAACTTGTACTTTCTTTTTGTGAAGGATTTGTCGGATTTATCTCCAAATCCGACATCTTTTCTCGCAGGGTAATGGCATGCTGTGCCTTTCTTCGATGTTCTTCCTCCATAGCAGCATAATATTTGCGAGTTGTGTTGACATCCGTATGTCCAAGCACATCCGCTACCAGATAAATATCACCTGTCTCACGATATAAGGCGGTACCATAGGTACTGCGAAGTTTGTGGGGAGTGATTTTCTTTACGGTAGTCACTGTCTGAGAGTATTTCTTCACTAGTTTTTCTACCGCACGCACCGAAATCCGCTTTCTCTGCAAAGATAAAAAAACAGCTTCTTCGCTGCCGGCCTCCGCTTCAATCAAATTTCTCTCATCCAGATAATTCAAGAGAGCCTCCTCCACTTCCTCACCAAAATAAATCATCACATCTTTTCCGCCTTTTCGATGGATGTGAAGACCACCATTTTTGAAGTCCAAATCATTTAAATTGAGTCCCACACACTCAGAGACACGCAGTCCCGTTCCTAAAAGCAAAGTAATCAAAGCCAAATCACGAATCTGTGTTTTTTTGTGGTAACTCTGCTGCTTTTGAGTCAACTTTTCTCCACTTTCCACCTGATCCAGCATCTCTGCCACCTCATCCACATCCAAACGTATAATATCTTTGTCATGTATCTTCGGTGTTTCCACAAAGTCCGTTGGATTAAATTTAATTTTTTGTGTCCGATAAAAATAGCGATAGAAACTTCTTAAACTGGCTAACTTACGTCTCAATCCACACTCTCTGTTTAATCGGGTAGCATCTAAAGTTTCATTGGTATACTTTTTTAGATAGTCCAAGTATAATTCAATATCTGCTGGCTCCAATTCCTCTAACTGTTTTAAAGTAATATCTTTAATCTCTATATCCCGAAACTGCACTACTTCTTTCTTTAAGTATTGAAAAAATAATGTCAAATCATAAGCATAGGACACCTGCGTACGAGTTGCTGTTCTGGAATCGATACCAATGAAAAATGTTCGCACATAGGGCGGCAAGGGTGCAATCATTTCTCTCAATCGGTCAATATTTTCCATATCCAGTTTCTCTTGATAAGTCTGTGATGCCATTTCTATTCCCCTTCCTAAATAAAGTCCTTTTGTTTATCATACCAGCATGAAATATCTAACCTTTTAACTTTGGTATCCAATCATCCAAAAAATAGATGCTATTCTCGATTGAGAAATAGATAAAATAACTCGCTCCAGCTTTCTTTTCCATCCTCCCGCGATAAAATTTTTCTCACCAAGGGAATATTATCTGTAATAATATTATCTACATTAAGCACTTTCATCTGATGAATCCCACTGGAAGTATTGACTGTCCAGACATGAACTTCTTTACCTTCTTGATGAATCTGCGTTACAATGTTTTCCGTTACATAGCTATATTTCATACTGAAAAAATCAGCGTATTCCAAGGAAGCAATATTTCCTACAGACATTTTTAAAATATAACCAGTACGAATGCTGGGATTGAGCTCTTTGATACGCTTTAAATAGCTATAATTCATCGATGTCACGACGCACTGCTCAATAAATTCATTCTCCTCAATAAGCGTTACTACTTTTTCCGGTAAATCATCCGAATAATGACTGTTGCTTTTGATTTCGATATTCAGATTTATTTTTCCTTTACATAATTGTAATGCCTCCAATAGGGTCGGTACAAAAGCGCCTGCATATTCCTCGGAAAAATAGCTGCCTGCATCGAGCTGACGCACTTTATCGTAGGTCATGTCGTAGACATAGGCATTATAACCCGTAGTGCGCTTCAAATTCAAATCATGCAGCAGCACCACCACACCATCCTGCGTTTCCTGTACATCAATCTCAGCATAGTCTGCCGTATAATTGATTGCTTGCTGCAAAGCCTCTAAAGTATTTTCTGGTCCAGTAGAGGCACCGCCGCGATGAGCAGTGACAGAAATCGGATTCATCACCTCATGCAAAAGATAAGAACCGTGGTAAAAAGTTCGCAAACATACAATGGCGGCAATGAGATATCCCATCCCAAACAGAATCTGAATACGTTTTTGTACCGTTTTTGAAATAGAAAATTCCATGGGTACATCGTTATAGAGCAAACTTTGACCATCTTTTCGATTAGCATGTATGCAATACATAAGCACACTGTTGAAAAGAGTTGTAATCAAACCCGACACGCAAAACATAACATACCACAAATTGTCACTGTATTCTAGAGCTGTCACAAAAACTACATCATCATCCCAAAATAATTTAATGCCTATAATACCAATGGCTGAAACAATGAGATAAAGAAGAATGAGAAACAGTAATACAAGGACATTGAAAAGCAGTATCTTTAGCATCCCTAAAGGCAGTTCTTTTTTACACTCTCGCCAAGTTCGAGAGACATGTACCTCTGCGTCTTTCTCTAAAATAGCAGCAGGCACAAAATAGCAGCTAAACACTCCAAAGAACCAAATAATTACAATGCCTGACGCAAAAATCCATTTATTTCCATAGGTAGTATAAATTAATTCTACCAGATAACTTAAAATAGGCTGATTCCACTCAAAGAGCAGATGAAGATTCATGACTGGAAATAAAAAAAGAAGAGCAAAAAGGATTCCTATATGATATCGTTTTAGTAAATGATCGGTTTTGCGAAAACCCATCCAAATCATCTCTGTCAAAGTGATTTTTCTTCCTCTGTCACAGCTTCTGAAGCAGGCAAATAGACAACAAATTTCAAATAACATCCCAATAAGAATCAATAATGCCAATATACCAAGCAGAAGAAGAACACGCATGTCAGATAAGTAACGCAAAATATTGTTTGGTGTAATATAACTATAATGAAACCATTTCAAAGTTTTAGAAAAAATATATTGCAGCAGAGGCAAAAATACACCAATGGAAAACACACGAAACAACAGTTCAAACAAAAAAATGATACGTCCATTCTGTTTTAACACATGAAAAAAATGAGCCATAATGAAAGAACCTCCATGGATATCATTGCTGACTTAACTATTATAGGTGAATTTTACAAAAAAGACAAGCCCTCATTTTACACAACAAAAAGACAACGTAATCATTTGCCTTACTACGTTGCCTTGAAACGGAGGAGAAGGGATTTGAACCCTTGCGCCGGTGCTGCCGACCTACTGGTGTTCGAAGCCAGACCCTTCAGCCACTTGGGTACTCCTCCATAATAATATAAGAGTTCACACAAATCATATGCGAACTCCTATATTATGCACTAAAAATAATGTTCTGTCAACCTTTTTTCAAAAATTTTTATCCCACATGTCTTTCAAATCGAGAAAATCCTAAAATCGCTTCAATTTCTCGTAAGGCATCTTCTGGAATCTGCACACCGCTGGCAGCGAGATTCTGCTCCAACTGCTTTGGATTACTTGCACCTGTAATCACACTGCTGACAATAGGTTTTCGCAAAATCCATGCCAACGCAAGCACAGACATATTGATGCCAAGCTCACGTGCAATCCGATTCATAGCCTCCACTTTATCAAGATTTTCATCAGTCAGCAGACGATTCACCTGCTTATCCGCTTGATGAGTAGCTCTAGAACCTTCCGGATAAGGTTCGCCTTTTTTATACTTACCGGTCAACAGTCCCTGTGCCAACGGAGAAAATGGCGTGATACCAATACCGTACTTTTCACAAATTCCCATAATCTCATGTTCAATATATCGATCCATCATATTATACTGAGGCTGAAGCGAAGTCATAGGATATAAATTGTATTTTTCAATAATGCGCTGAGCTTCCTCTAATCTTGCACCGCCCCACTCCTCACTGACACCATAATATAAAATTTTTCCCTGACTCACCAAATCGCTTAAAGCACGCAGAGTTTCCTCCATCGGAGTGGTTGGGTCGAAGCGATGACAGTAATACAAGTCTACATAATCTAATCCCATATTTTGCAGAGTCCGGTCAATATTCTCAATGATATGTTTTCGGGACAATCCCCATTCATTCGCTCCTGGACCCATTGGAAAAAATACTTTGCTGGATACCACGTAACTGCTTCTAGGATAGTCTCTTAAGATACGTCCTAGAAATCGTTCCGCTGCTCCGCCACTATAAGCATCAGCACAATCAAAAAAGTTCACGCCTTTGTCATAAGCCACTCGAATCGTCTCTTCGGCAACTTCTCTCTGGCTGCTGCCTGCTAAGTCCGTCATCCAACTTCCTACTGCAATCTCACTAACTTTAAGTCCCGATTTTCCTACACTGCGATATTTCATCTTAATCTTTAATCTCCCTTCTGGCTCATACTACGGAAATCATCCTTCTTTCCAAAAATCGACTGGCTCATAATCCTGAAGTGCCGCTAAAAATCCTCGTTTCTGCAGTGCCTCAAAAATTAAATTTAATGTTTCCTCTGAATCAGCCGAAATAGTGTGGTAATGATAACCGCTGGTTACATTCATTAATAAACTGGACTTTCCTGACTGAATTTGTTTTATGAAAAGCTGCACATCTCTGCGTGAACGAATATTCATAGGAGCATGGACAACTCCATAAACTTTATGATAGACAAACACATCTTCCACAATTCCACCAAGATCAACCACTAAATTTAATTCTTCCGTTACTTCCTCATTGCTGTGAAATACCTTGAAAACCCGTTTGGGCAAATTTTTTTGCTGAATCATATAACCGCGATTGGTAGAAAAAATATTATTTCCATTTGCACGCAGGAGAGCCATATCTTGGACAATCACCTGTCGGCTGACTTTCATCTGCTCTGCTAATTGCGCTCCTGAAACAGGCGTCTTGCTGTTACACAAAATCTGAAGAATCTGTTTTCTTCTCTCTTCTCCATTCATCTGCCTATTATCCTTTCCTTTCATAAAACTGTCTGTATCTGACTGGTCGCCATCATCAAAATAAATTTTATATTTTTCTTTTTTCAATCTTTTCTATCCCCTAGTTTACACTATCACCCACCCTTTTTGCAATCCTTTTCCAAATAAATTCTTTTCTTCTTTTCTATTTTTGTGATTTCATTGCAATTACCACGCAATGACCTCCCAACCAAAAGTTCCAGACTTTTTTGATTGCCAGCTATGATAATTTCTACATCGGATAAATTGGATTGATACCATTCCATGATTTGATTTAAGGCTTTTCGTCTTATTCTGCTGATTTGACTAGAACTGTAAGGCAGACAACTCCATTTTTTGTGTTCAATATAGAGCTGATGTAAGATATCGCGCCATTTTTCTGGCAGTGCCTGATAACAAACGCGAATACGCTGAATACGGATAAGCTGTTCCGATATGAGTTCTGTTTCTTGTTTTAACAACTGTTTTTGTCGATTAATTTCTTGTTCCATCTGAATGGATACATCTGTCAAATCTTTATCCGAGTATCTGACAGAACTTGGTGTTTCTCGAAGGGCTTGTGACGGAAATAGCAGAGAATTTTGCAGGTCTGCTTCCGTTGTGTGGTAAAGCGATTCGAGCAGCAGTTGTTTTTTATGAAGGTCTTCGATGATGTAATTCTCATCAGATAGAATATGCACAATGACTGCTTCATCCACTGGCAGCATAGATTTCCTCCTTTTTGACTGTAATAGATTCTCGCCTATTAGAATTTTTAATAGAGTAACATAATTTTTTTATGTTACTCTATATTCTATCGAATCAGTTCTGATTTGTCAACTAAAATGATAAGATGTTACACAAGAAACGTACGAAAAAGACCAGCTCGATTTGAGCTGGTCTCTCTATGTTGGAATATTCGATGACGGAACCGAAAAATATGTTACTTGTATTTTGTACTTTTTACTTTGCTGCTGCCGTCAATTCATCATACAGGGCCTCATACTTTCTAGCAGAAGAATTCCAAGAATAATCCTGAGACATCGCATTCTTTACTAATTTATTCCATGCATTGCGGTTATTGTAATATACATCCTTTGCATACTCAATGATACTCAGCATCTCATGAGCATTATAATTAGCGAAGGAAAATCCCGTACCTTCTCCTGTATACTGATTGTAAGGAATGACGGTATCACGAAGACCACCAGTTTCTCTTACAATTGGAAGAGTACCATAGCGCAAGCTCATCAGCTGACTTAAACCACATGGTTCAAACAAAGATGGCATCAAGAATGCATCACAAGCAGCGTAAATTTCATGGGACAGAGCTTCGGAATAAAAGATATTTGCGGAAACGCGCTCTGGATAACGCTGTGCATAACGCTTGAAGCATTCTTCATATTTATATTCACCGGTACCCAAAACAACTAACTGTACATCATAAGAACAAATCTGCTCTAATACATGCTCTACCAAGTCAAAGCCCTTCTGGTCGGTCAGTCGGGAAACGACACCAATCATGAATACGTCCTTATTTTCCTTTAGGCCTAACTTTCTCTGCAAAACAATCTTATTGGCAGCCTTACCCTCGAGACAATTTTCAATACTGTATGGTTTTGCGATATCCTTATCTGTGCTTGGATTATAGAAATCAAAATCAATACCATTGACAATACCTTTTAATTGAGCAGAACGGGCACGGAGTAAACCATCCATACCTTCTCCGTAAAAGGAAGTTTTAATCTCCTCTGCATAGCTTTCACTTACAGTTGTGATTACATCCGCATATACCAAACCACCTTTTAACATATTACCATTGTTGTAAGCCTCTAACTTATCACTGGTGAAATAGTAATCAGACAGACCAGAGAAACGACGAATTGTCTCAATATTCCAGATACCCTGGAATTTCAAGTTATGAATTGTGAAAATAGTCTTGATTCCTTGATAGAATGGATATCTCTGGAAACTGTCATTTAAATAAACAGGAATCAATCCTGTCTGCCAGTCATGACAGTGGATAATGTCAGGGCGGAAATCAATAAAGGTCAGGGATGAGAGCGCTGCCAGAGAGAAATAGCAGAATTTCTCAATATCTTCATACATATTACTGTAAGGCCATGGACCGCTGAAATAAGCTTCATTGTCAACAAAATAGAAAGTTACTCCTTGATACTGCAATGTCTTGATACCAACATAACGCTGTGCTCCATTAAAACCAATATTGAAATTACATACATCCACCATCTGCTTTTTAAATGGCTCTTTGATGCAGGCATAATTTGGCAAAATGACTCTCACATCATATTCTGCCGAATTAAAATACTTTGGCAAGGAACCTGCTACGTCAGCTAACCCTCCAGTCTTGATAAAAGGCACACATTCAGATGCGGCAAAAAGAATTTTTTTCATTCGATCTTCCTCCATACGTTTGTTATTTACGTCATAACGTCTGGTTCGATTATACAATATTTTTCTGAAAAAAAAAAGTATTTTATCAAAAAAGTACAACAATTCTTGATGATTCGTTCCTATTGTATCATATCCTCAATCAAAATGCCGTATCCCTTCGTTGGATCATTGACAAATACATGCGTCACTGCTCCGACGAGCTTTCCGTCCTGCATAATCGGACTTCCGCTCACGAGTGATTGTCATTAGGGACAACATTTTTTATCGATACCTGCCGCAGCCAGTACCAACAGAATACCGGCAGTTCCCAGCGTCATACGTTTCTTTCCTGCACGTTCAGCGTGTCGATGATATCGGTAAGCCGGCGCAGCTCTTCCGAAAATTTCTGACGAAGTTCTTCCGCATCATTGCATTTCCTGGCGTCAAAGAGGTTGCAATGTTTATCTATCCCGATGTGCATTTTTCCGTCCGGCATGAAAGATATATAGATCTGACCGCCGCTCTTGTCCGCCACAGTGAGAATAGCATCCATCATCTGCGGCGTGAGGATTTTGAACGCCTCTCGCGGATCTTCCGCATTTA
>JBJELF010000050.1:0-18485 GCA_051879015.1 Lachnospiraceae bacterium | reverse complement strand
AGCCATAATACCAATATTTCTGGTTCTCTCTAATGGATATTCTCTTCCAGCCAAGACTTTGTCCTCCTATTTGTTGTCTAAATACACAAAATTCTGTCATTCCAGAATTACTTAAACTTGTTCGACAATACAGCTATTTTAAAGCTTCGAAAACTTCTTAAATATCTTAGGTCTTTCAAGTTTAAACAATCCAAAATTAGAAACGATAGTGAGCAAATGCCTTGTTTGCCTCTGCCATCTTGTGCATATCTTCTTTTCTCTTTACAGCAGAACCGGTATTGTTTGCTGCATCCATAATCTCATTAGCAAGTCTGTCTACCATTGTCTTCTCGCCTCTCTTGCGGGAGAAAACAGTCAACCAACGAAGTGCCAAAGCCTGTCTTCTGTCTGGCTTAACTTCGATTGGTACCTGATAAGTAGCTCCACCAACACGCTTTGCTTTTACTTCGAGTACTGGCATCAAGTTATTCATAGCCTCCTCGAATACATCCAATGCTGGCTTTCCAGTCTTTGCTTCTACCTGAGCAAATGCACCATAAACGATTTTCTGTGCAACGCCCTTCTTTCCATCCAACATAACATTGTTTACCAGCTTAGTAACCACTTTATTGTTGTACAATGGATCTGCTAATACGTCTCTTTTCTGAGTATGTCCTTTACGTGGCACGATACTTCCCTCCTTAATTATAATTACTGCATCGCAGCGGCGGGTCTTACCTCACAGTATTGCCCGCTTTTTTTCAATTAATTCACAGGTACTCACATTTTGTGTTCGCGCTCGGTTCTTGTTTCTTAAGAAAGCTTCTACGCTTTCTCCCATCTATATCCTGCAACCGCCAGGAATGGCTGTTCGAATGCCGGCACTATTCTAATCATCAATCTTGTGATACTTGCATCGCATGAATATGAATTGATTTAATTTAAAACAATTTATCTTGAATTAAACTGATGGTATTTAAACTAATTTCTATTATTTTGAATTAATTTAATCACTTATCAGTTATTTTTATTTCTCAATTATTTCTTTGCGTCTTTTGGTCTCTTAGCACCGTACTTGGAACGAGCCTGTCTTCTCTTAGCAACACCTGCTGTATCAAGGGTACCTCTAATGATATGATATCTGGTACCTGGCAAATCCTTAACACGACCACCTCTGATCAGAACAACACTATGCTCCTGAAGGTTATGTCCCTCACCTGGAATGTAGCTTGTTACTTCGATACCGTTGGACAGACGAACTCTGGCAATCTTTCTAAGAGCGGAGTTAGGCTTCTTAGGGGTAGCAGTCTTAACCTGAGTACATACACCTCTCTTCTGTGGAGCGGACAAATTTGTCTGCTTCTTCTGCAAGGAGTTAAATCCCTTCTGCAGAGCTGGTGCGGTAGACTTCTTCTCAGATGTCTGTCTTCCTTTTCTTACTAACTGATTAAATGTTGGCATTCTTTTTCACCTCCTGTAAGTCTAATAAGCAAACTGTAAACGCACGGCTCGGTTGACTGCCTAAGCGCACATTAAGGCGTGCATTCATACGCACGCCTCATCATTATATACAGGTATATTTTTTCTGTCAAGCATAATTTTTGAAAAAATCTTGATTTTTTATAATCATTCTATTATTAAGCAGTAATTCCTTATTTTTTGATTTCTTTCTCTTCCTCGTGTATGCTCTCAGCCACTGAACTCATCTGATTATTGATATGTTCTTCAATTGCACTCTTTGCAGCCTCCACATCCTTTATGGTGAGCGCATCCAAAATTCGTTTATGCTCCTTCACCAAGGTCGATCTCTTGCTCAAATCTTTGATATGCTCAAGACGATAGCGATACATTTGCTCTCTCAGATTATTCAACATCTGTACCAAACGAATATTTCCAGTTGCCTCATAAATGACATCGTGAAATTCTTCATCACACTGGACAACCTGCATCAAATCTTCACTTTGAGCTACTGCCAAAAAGGCATAAAACTTTTGTTTGAGCTGATTTAATTGTTCTTCGCTCATGCGCTGACAAACCAACTCCACAGCCAGCTTTTCCAAAGCCCGTCTCACTTCCAACACATCATACAAATTTTTTTCTGAAATACGAGCGACCTCCGCACCTTTTCTGGGAACCATCACCACCAGCCCCTCTAACTCCAGCATATGGATTGCTTCCCTCACCGGAGTACGGCTGACACCCAAAGCATTGGCAAGACGAACTTCCATCAAACGCTCCCCTGGCAGCAATTCTCCTTTCAGGATTGCCTGTCTCAACGTCTGAAAAACCACATCCCTCAATGGAAGATACTCATTCATGGGTACTTTTAAATTTGGTATCATAAACCCCCCTCCTTAACTTTTACTACTTATTATATGCTGTTGTTAAAAATACCTGCGGTGCCAATCGACTTCTCCTTATCACCTGATAAGCATTTTGCGCAGTATCTTTGTCATCAAACAATCCAAAGACAGTAGGACCGCTGCCGCTCATCAGACTTACAATCGCACCCTCCTGCATCATCAATTCTTTTATTCGTGCAACCACTGGATAAGCCGGAACAGTCACACGCTCCAACACATTCCCCATATGTTCTGCCATCTTGTACAAATCCTGTGCCTCCATGGCTCTTAAAATTGCTCCGATATTTGGATGCTCCTCTGCCGGAATCTCATTGGCATGTAAATTTTCATAAACAAATTTCGTTGACACATTGATTGCTGGCTTTGCCAACAAAATATAGCAAGGTGGACAGGCAGCCACAGGAGACAATTTTTCCCCGATTCCCTCTGCCAAAGCGGTACCTCGCATCAGACAAAAAGGTACATCTGCGCCAATCTTTACTCCACGCTTTTTCAGTTCTTCCAGGGAAAGCCCTAGATGAAACATGCGATTTACTCCAAATAGGACAGCAGCTGCATCAGAACTTCCGCCTGCCATCCCTGCTGCCACGGGAAGATATTTAAACAGATCAATCTTCAAGCCATCTTTAATGGAAAACTCATCCATCAGCAATTTTGCTGCTTGATAAACCAAATTATTTTCATTAACTGGCAAATAACTTAAATTTGTAACAACCTGTATGCCTGGCCCCTCTGTTCGAGACAAATGCAGTTTATCGTAAAGATTGACTGTCTGCATAATCATGCAAACCTCATGATAACCGTCCTCGCGGCGGCGCAGCACATCCAGTCCCAAATTAATTTTTCCCAGTGCTTTTAAATACATCTCATCCATTTGCCCACGTACCATTCTCAAAAATTAAAATTTCTGCTCCATCCTGTGTCTTTCCTACAATCTTCATATCATCACTGCCAATCATGAAATCTACATGAATCATAGAAGAATTAATGCCGGAATTTTCCATTTCTTCCTGTGTCATATTCTCATAACCTTCCAACAAATTGGTAAAGCCACGACCCAAAGCGATATGACAGCTCGCATTCTCATCAAATAACGTATTGTAGAACAATACGCCTGACTGATTAATTGGGGAACTTACTGGAATTAAAGCAACCTCTCCTAAATAACCTGCGTTCTCGTCGGCACTAATCATGCTGCGAAGAATCGCTTCTCCAACTTCCGCATGACAGTCCACTGCCTTTCCATCTTTAAAGGTAATGGAAAATTGATCAATCAACTGACCACGGTAAGACAATGGCTTAGTTGCAACCAGCACTCCTTCTGCCTTTCCCTTCATCGGAGATGTAAAAATTTCCTCTGTCGGCATATTAGGATTAAACTCAATCCCTTGCAGACTAATCTCAGAACCACCGTCCCACTTTGCCTTAGGATGCATTCCAACAGTAAAGTTTGTGCCATTGCCGCTCTCATAATGAAGTTCTGTCAAACCAAGGGAATTCAGCCATGCGCTGCGCTCTTCAAAGCTCTTATTATGCTGCTTCCAAACTTCGATAGGGTCGTTATCTTCCGTCACATGAGCACAGTCTAAAATCAACTTCCATAATTTTTCTACTGCCACACTGGTGCGCTCCTTTGGAAATACCTTCTTTGCCCACTCCTTGCTGGAAGCCGCCACAATAACCCACTGATACTTATTCTCCATTGCATCATTATATGGCTTGATAATAGGATAACGATTTGCCTGCACTTTTGCCATCTTGACCGGATCAATTCCCTTTAAGCTGTCTGGACCTGAAGATTCAATATAAATCATACAGGGTAATGTCTCTGCCTGATAAGCAAATTTTTCTTTTCTCCATTCTGGAATGCTGGACAAGGTTTTAATTGTCTCGTATCGATAGGTCAGCTTGGTCACTTCCTGACAAGTCCAATCCACTGTCACTTTCTTTGCGCCCGCCAAATAAGCCTCACGCACTACCATCTTAACCAACTCACTCTGATCCACAGCTGCCGTAATAATGACTTCCTGATCTCTCTGCACATTTGCACCCATCTTTACGATTAATTCCGCATATTTTTTTAACAATGTTTTCTTCATTTTCTAATTCCTTCTTCATTCATTTACATATCTTATGTATATATCTTTTTCCAATGGGATAAAACCTAATTTTTCTGCTAGTTTTCTGGATTCAGTATTCTCCGAAGAAATTCGACAAAACACTCGCTCAATATCCAAGGTATGCTTCAAAAAATCCAACCCTAGCTGACAAGCCTTCTTTGCAATTCCTCTTTGGCGATAATCACTTCTAATTAAATAACCCAAAAAGGGGACTTCTTCCTGATGCCAATTTTCTGGCAAAAAACCCACGTATCCGATTAACTCATGGGTATTTTGATTTTCTAATCCCCACATACCATAGCCATACAGCGGATAAATTGACTTTACAAAACTTTGAATTTCTCTCTTTTGCTCCTGGATAGAAGAAAGATTTGGCAAAAACTGTACCGCCCTTTCATCATATAGGGCAAAAATTTGGGAAGCATCACTTTCCTGCAATTCTCTTAAGCAAAATTCTTCCCATCTTCCTACCACGATTGGTATTTTATGAAATCGACAATAGGCCTCTTTACAATAATCCTCATCCGCTCCGCTCTCATGCTCCACCAAATAGGGAATGCTCCACCAATCCTGCCCATCTTCTTGTCTGCAAATTCCAATCACTGCCTGACCGCAGCTCTGCAGTTGTTTTGCAAGAGCCGCATCATCAGTCAAAAAAATTTTTTTCTCCGCATCGTCGAAAATTATTCGTTCCATCAACATGAGCTTAGCATTTTTCTGGCTCTGGATAATCTACCCCAAAAGTCTCTACTGTGACTTTTTTCATCATCTGTTTCTTCAATGGACGATCTCTGAAATCGGTTCGAACAGCAGCAATCTTTTCAACCACATCCATCCCCTCAATAATCTGTCCAAAAGCAGCGTAGGCACCATCCAAAGATGGATATACCTTGTGCATAATGAAGAACTGACTTCCAGCAGAATTTGGCATCATAGTGCGAGCCATGGAGAGAACGCCTGGTGTGTGCTTCAATGGATTGTCAAAACCATTCTGACGGAACTCACCCTTGATAGAATAGCCTGGTCCACCGACACCAACACCCTGCGGGTCACCGCCTTGGATCATAAAACCATAAATGACTCTATGAAAAATAACACCATCATAAAAGCCTTTCTTTACTAAGCTGATAAAATTGTTTACTGTATTGGGAGCGATTTCTGGATACAGCTCCGCCTTCATAATATCTCCGTTTTCCATTTCAATGGTTACGATTGGATTCTGTTGCGTTTCCATTTTATTTTTCCTTTCTTTTCTGCAAAAATGACATGCCAACCCGACAAGCACCAACAATTTAATAACTGAAAACTATATCGGTTCTTCTTATTATATAGCATTTTCTCTATTTTCGCAACATTCCATATGATAGAACTTCGTTCATAAATTGTTCATTTTTCATTCAAAGAAGATTTACATCACTCTCACGTTTTCTTCACTTTTTCCAAATATACTTTAACCATAAGAACAAAAGAAGTTCTTACTAAATAACGGACATGCCTCTTGGGGCACTACCATATATAAAAGTCAATTTCAGCAATTCGTTGCTATTTAATTTTTTTCATAATACAAGGTGCATATTAGATGCACCGTTCTCCTCCCTTTCTTAAAACAGGTGGTTGGAACAGGTATCTTATTCAAGATATTTGTTCCAACCATCTGTTTTTTCTTTCTCAAACATTATCCAGCAGACAGAAGACCTTTTCCTGATTTCTCACCATGCCACCCACGACCATACACGAAAAACGGCCAACACAAGCATTTTTTGCTTGTATTGACCGTTTTTATGCTCACGATGCTGAAAATTACACCTTTTTTACGATTTACTCGTCTTCAAAATCCTCTTCCTCATCGTCCTCTGTGACATTATCCTCTTCTGTGAGTGCCTTTAATAAATTCTTATATGGGTCATCATCAAAATCGTCTGATTCATCCAACTCATCGTCACCATCAAAATCGTCTGATTCATCATCACCGGACAATTTCAAAGTTTCATCATCCTTAACAGGGAAGTCTGTCTCGTCCTCTTCTCCGCTCAGCGTCAAAGTATCTTCCATTGCCTGATCTGTACTCAGCTTGATATTGCGATAGCGCTTCATACCAGTACCTGCTGGAATCAGCTGACCAATAATAACATTTTCCTTCAAACCAATCAATGGGTCAATCTTTCCATTGATAGCCGCCTCAGTCAATACCTTAGTTGTCTCCTGGAAGGAGGCTGCAGATAAGAAGGAGTTCGTTGCCAAAGATGCCTTGGTGATACCAAGCATTACCTGCTTGCCTTGAGCTGGCTGCTTACCCTCTGCAATTAGACGCTCATTCATCTCCTCGTAATCTAATACATCCATGGACACACCTGGCAATACGCCGCTGTCTCCACCCTCCTCGACACGAATCTTTTTCAGCATCTGACGAACAATTACTTCGATATGCTTATCATTAATTTCTACACCCTGGAAACGATAAACTCGCTGAACCTCACGAAGCATATAATCCTGCACTGCACGTACATCTTTAATCTTCAAGATATCATGTGGATTTACACTACCTTCCGTCAGCTCGTCACCGGCCTCCACATAGTTTCCATCAAACACCTTCAAACGGGAACCATATGGAATCAAGTATGCTTTGCTCAGCCCGTTGTCTGGATTTGTAATCACAACTTCTCTCTTCTTTTTAGTATCTCGTACTTCCACATTACCTGCAATTTCAGAAATAATTGCAAGACCCTTTGGCTTACGTGCCTCAAACAACTCTTCAACACGAGGAAGACCTTGTGTGATATCTCCACCGGCTACACCACCTGTATGGAAGGTACGCATCGTCAGCTGAGTACCTGGCTCACCGATAGACTGAGCTGCAATAATACCAACGGCCTCACCAACCTGCACTGGCTGTCCAGTTGCCATGTTGGAACCATAACATTTTGCACATACACCCAAGTGAGAACGACAGCTTAATACCGTACGAATCTTGACTGTTTTTCTTCCCTGCTTATCCAAAGCATTGATAATAGCACCAGCACGTCTTGGTGTTACCATTTGATTAGCAGCAATCACTACTTCACCAGTATCTGGATTGACAATGTCCTCTGCGATGAAACGACCGGTCAGACGATCTTTCAAGCTCTCGATGGTTTCTGCACCATCCATGAATGCCTGAATCTCCATATATGGAATCTCGGACTTGCCTGCACAACAGTCAATCTCACGGATAATGACATCCTGAGATACATCAACCAAACGTCTGGTTAAGTAACCAGAGTCCGCAGTACGAAGTGCGGTATCAGACATACCTTTTCGAGCTCCATGAGCAGAAATAAAGTACTCCAATACATCCAAACCTTCACGGAAATTAGATTTGATAGGCAACTCAATCGTATGACCTGTTGTATCAGCCATCAAACCACGCATACCTGCCAACTGCTTAATCTGCTTATCAGAACCACGGGCTCCAGAATCTGCCATCATATGGATGTTGTTATACTTATCCAAACCATCCAACAACGCCTTTGTAAGAGCATCATCCGTCTTCTGCCAGGTACTAATAACTTCCTTGTAACGCTCCTCATCAGTCAGCCAACCTTTTCGGTAACGCTTTGCAATAGTATCTACATCCTCCTGCGCCTTGCGAATCATCTCTGCTTTTTGTGAAGGCACAGTCATATCAGAAATGGATACGGTCATAGCGGCTTTGGTGGAATACTTATATCCCATCGCCTTGATAGCATCCAAAACTTCTGCTGTCTTGGTGACACCATGTACATTAATGACTTTTTCCAAAATCTGCTTCAATCCCTTCTTGCCTACATGAAAATCTACTTCCAAATCTAGTTCATTTCCTGGGATTGTTCTATCTACAAAACCTAAATCCTGCGGCAAAATTTCATTAAAAATAATACGTCCCAAGGTTGTCTCAATTACCTTGGTAATTGGAGTACCGTCTGCTGCAAAACCACTTCTCTTTACACGAATCTTCTGATGAAGCGTAATATCGCCATTTTCGTAGGCCAAGATAGCCTGATTCTCATTACTAAATGCACGACCCAACATATCGTGAGCAGTGGTAGCAATCATGCGCTCTGCCTTCTTGCCCTTTGCCAGATAATAGAACATCGTGTCAATCTTAATTTCTCCAGCATTGACAGCTGCTCTTACTTCTTCCTCAGAATAGTAGGTATGCTCAATATTGGCAATGCGCTCTTCCAACTCAACAAGTTTTTCAGGAGTAATCTCATATCTTCCCTGCTTTGCCAAAGCCAAACGGTCTGTATAATCAATCATACGACCCATTGTCAAATAGTAGATACCAAGAACCATATCCTGGGAAGGAACAGCTACTGGACCACCATCAGATGGCTTCAACAAGTTATTTGGAGATAACAATAGGAAACGACACTCTGCCTGGGCATCCACAGACAATGGCAAATGCACAGCCATCTGGTCACCATCAAAGTCGGCATTGAATGCAGTACATACCAATGGGTGAAGCTTAATTGCCTTACCCTCTACCAGAATTGGCTCGAAAGCCTGAATACCCAGACGATGCAGGGTAGGAGCACGGTTCAACATAACTGGATGCTCTTTGATAACATCCTCCAAGATGTCCCACACCTCTGTCTCCAGCTTCTCCACTTTCTTCTTGGCACTCTTAATATTTTGTGCAATTCCTCGGGAAACCAGCTCTTTCATTACAAAAGGCTTAAACAACTCAATTGCCATTTCCTTTGGAAGACCACATTGATAAATTTTCAACTCTGGTCCAACGACAATTACAGAACGTCCAGAATAGTCTACACGTTTACCCAACAGATTCTGACGGAAACGTCCCTGCTTACCCTTTAACAGCTCAGACAGTGACTTTAACGCACGGTTTCCTGCTCCAGTAACTGCTCTGCCGCGACGACCATTATCAATCAAAGCATCAACCGCTTCCTGCAGCATTCTCTTTTCATTGCGGACAATGATATCTGGTGCGCCCAACTCCAACAGACGAGCCAGACGATTGTTACGGTTGATAATTCTACGATACAAATCATTTAAGTCAGAAGTAGCAAAACGACCGCCTTCCAGCTGTACCATAGGACGCAAATCCGGTGGAATGACTGGAATTACATTCATAATCATCCACTCTGGTCTATTTCCAGAGGTGCGGAACGCCTCCACTACCTCCAATCTCTTGATAATCTTTGCTTGCTTCTGTCCAGTAGAATTCAAGAGAGCCTCTTTCATTTCAGCGGATTCTTTTTCCAAATCGATGGCCTTCAACAGCTCCTGAATTGCCTCCGCGCCCATACCAGCGCGGAAGGAATCATAACCAAACTCATCAATTGCATCGCGGTATTCTTTCTCGGACAATACCTGCTTATAAGACAGATTTGTTTTACCGGGATCCAATACAATATAGGAAGCGAAATATAAAATCTTATCCAACAGTCTTGGATTCAAATCCAAGATTAATCCCATACGGCTAGGAATTCCCTTGAAATACCAAATATGGGAAACGGGAGCAGCTAACTCAATATGTCCCATACGCTCACGGCGTACGCTCGACTTTGTAACCTCTACACCACAACGATCGCAGATTACACCCTTATAGCGAATTTTTTTGTATTTACCACAATGACACTCCCAGTCTTTCTGTGGTCCAAAAATACGCTCACAAAAAAGTCCATCTCTCTCAGGCTTCAATGTTCTGTAATTGATGGTTTCGGGTTTTGTAACTTCACCTCTAGACCATTTATGGATAACCTCAGGTGACGCCAAGCCTATCTTAATTGCATCGAATACTAATGGCTGATAGGTTTCATTATTGTTTTCAGGCATGTTGTCACTCCTCCTTATTCTACATAGTCGTCACTATAATCATCATCAAACTCGATTGCATCATCATCGCTCTCATAGTCCGAATCAAGTTTGTCATCTTCAATGTCGCCTTCTTCATTCATGACTCCAGTACTATAGCCATAATTTGCAAATTCGCGATCACTGCTGCTATTGCTGTAACGAGAATTCTCGTTTTCGATATCACGGAAGTTGATACCACTCTCCTCAATGTTCTCCGCAATCTCTACTTCGGAATACTCTCCGTTGTTCTCTTCCTTCAATACTCTGACATCAAGACCCAAAGACTGAAGCTCTTTCAGCATTACCTTGAAGGACTCTGGCACACCTGGCTCAGGAATGTTTTCACCCTTAATAATTGCCTCGTAAGTCTTGACACGACCGATAACATCATCAGACTTAACAGTCAGGATTTCCTGCAAGGTGTAGGAAGCACCATAGGCCTCCAAAGCCCAAACCTCCATCTCACCGAAACGCTGTCCACCAAACTGTGCCTTACCACCCAATGGCTGCTGTGTAACCAGTGAGTAAGGACCAGTCGAACGAGCATGAATCTTATCATCAACCAAGTGATGCAATTTCAAATAATGCATATGACCAATCGTAACTGGATTGTCAAAATATTCACCAGTACGTCCATCACGAAGTCGTACTTTACCATCTCTGGAAATGTTTACACCCTTCCAGAGTTCTCTATGCTCCAAATGAGTGCCAAGGTAATCCATTACATCCTGACGAAGCACCTCTTCGTATTTCTTCTGGAAAACCTCCCACTCCATATTGACATAATCATTTGCTAATTCCAGAGCGTCCTGAATATCATTTTCATTTGCGCCGTCAAAAATAGGTGTTGCGATATTAAATCCAAGTACCTGAGATGCCAAACTCAAATGCATCTCCAAAATCTGACCGATATTCATACGAGAAGGCACACCCAAAGGATTCAATACGATATCCAATGGACGACCATTTGGCAAAAATGGCATATCTTCCACCGGCAATACTCTGGAAACCACACCCTTGTTACCATGACGACCCGCCATCTTATCACCAACAGAAATCTTTCTCTTCTGAGCAATATAAATGCGAACAGTCTTGTTTACACCAGGGGACAACTCATCATTGTTCTCTCTGGTAAATACCTTGGCATCCACTACGATACCGTAAGCACCATGAGGTACCTTTAAGGAAGTGTCTCTTACTTCTCTTGCTTTTTCACCAAAAATCGCACGAAGCAGTCTCTCCTCTGCAGTCAGCTCTGTCTCACCCTTTGGTGTAACCTTACCAACCAAGATATCGCCCGCACGTACCTCTGCACCAATACGGATGATACCCTGCTCGTCCAAATTCTTGAGCGCATCATCACCCACACCTGGAACATCTCGGGTAATTTCCTCCGCGCCAAGCTTGGTGTCTCTAGCCTCTGCCTCATATTCTTCTATATGAATGGATGTGAATACATCATCCTGAACCAAACGTTCACTTAACAGAACCGCATCCTCGTAGTTGTAACCCTCCCAGGTCATAAATCCGATCAATGGATTCTTACCCAAAGCCAACTCACCATTCTTCGTAGATGGACCATCGGCAATTACCTCACCTGCCTTAATACTCTGTCCCTTTACAACAATTGGCTTCTGATTGTAGCAGTTACTCTGGTTGCTGCGAGCAAACTTAGTCAGACGATACTGGTCTCTCTTACCGTCTGGACGACGGATGATAATTTCGTTAGATGCGGAACGCTCTACTACACCATCATTTCTTGCAATAACGCAGACACCGGAGTCTCTTGCTGCCTTTGCTTCCATACCAGTACCTACCGCTGGGGCCTGTGTCAACATCAACGGCACAGCCTGACGCTGCATGTTAGAACCCATCAACGCACGGTTTGCATCATCATTCTGCAAGAAAGGAATCATGGAAGTAGCCACAGAGAATACCATTCTTGGAGATACGTCCATCAAATCAATCTGACTCTTTCTAAACTCAGATGTCTCCTCACGGAAACGACCTGATACGTTGTTATGAATGAAATGACCGTCTTCATCCAAAGGCTCATTTGCCTGTGCTACGATATAATCATCTTCCTCGTCCGCAGTCATATAACGAACTTCATCGGTAACACGAGGATTCTTTGGATCAGACTTATCGACTAAACGATAAGGTGCCTCCACAAAACCATAATCATTCACACGGGCAAAACTTGCCAGCGAGTTGATCAAACCGATGTTAGGACCTTCGGGCGTCTCAATAGGACACATTCTGCCATAATGAGTATAATGAACATCTCGAACTTCAAATCCTGCACGATCTCTGGACAAACCACCAGGACCCAATGCAGACAGACGTCTCTTATGAGTCAACTCGGACAATGGATTATTCTGATCCATGAACTGGGACAGCTGAGAACTTCCAAAAAATTCCTTAACAGCTGCAGTCACTGGCTTAATATTAATCAAGGACTGTGGAGTGATAGCATCCAGATCCTGTGTGGTCATACGCTCTCTTACAACACGCTCCATACGGGACATACCAATGCGGTACTGATTCTGCAGCAGCTCACCCACAGCACGAATACGTCTATTTCCCAAATGGTCGATATCATCCTTGTTGCCAATGCCATACTCCAGATGGATACAATAGTTAATCGATGCTACAATATCCTCCTTGGTAATATGCTTTGGAATCAACTCGCCCATCTCATTGCGGATGGCTCTCTTGATATCTTCCTCACTCTCATTCTCTTCCAAAATCTTTTTCAATACTGGATAGTATACCAACTCCTCGATGCCAACTTCAGCTGGGTCAAAGGAGAGATACTCAGCAGCATCTACTTCCATACTGGACAACACTTTGGTACGATAATCACCTTCCGTCAAAATATATACATATTCTACAGCAGCATTCTGAATCTGCATCGCAGTCTCACGATTAAGCGTTGTACCAGCGGCAAACAATAATTCTCCCGTAGATGGATCAATCACATCATCTGCCAAAATCTGTCCATTCAGACGATTCTTGAAACTTAATTTTTTATTAAACTTATAACGACCTACTTTAGCCAAATCGTATCTTCTTGGATCAAAGAACATACCATTCATTAAGCTGGAAGCACTGTCTACAGACAATGGCTCGCCCGGACGAATCTTTCTATATAACTCAATCAGACCTTCCTCGTAACTAGTCGTTGCATCCTTCTGGAAACAAGCCTGAAGCTTTGGCTCATCCCCTAACAAATCTAAAATCTGCTGATTGCTTCCCCAACCCAGTGCACGCAGCAAAACGGTCACTGGAACTTTACGGGTACGGTCTACACGAACCCAGAAAATATCGTTGGAGTCTGTATCATACTCTAACCATGCGCCTCGATTTGGGATAACCGTGCAGGAAAACAGCTCCTTACCAACCTTATCTTTGGTAATTCCATAATAAATACCTGGCGAACGTACAAGCTGACTGACAATAACACGCTCTGCGCCATTAATAACGAAAGAACCTGTATCTGTCATCAGCGGCAAATCACCCATAAAAATCTCATGTTCTTTAAGGTCTTCTTTTTCTTTATTATACAGTCTTACTTTGACTTTCAAAGGAGCTGCATAAGTTGCATCTCTTTCTTTACACTCTTCAATCGTATACTTACTCTCTTCCGTATAAAGTCGAAAATCGCCAAACTCTAAACTCATTTGGCCATTAAAATCCGCAATCGGAGAAATATCATCAAAAACTTCTCTAAGGCCTTCGTTCAGGAACCACTCATAGGACTTTTTCTGAATTTCAATCAGATTTGGCATATCCAGAACTTCTTTTTGCTTTGAGTAACTCATTCTCATGCTTTTTCCTGATTCCACAGGTCGAATTCTGTTTTTTTCCATTTTGACGTTTCACCCCTGTTTTCTATATATTACTATCTTCATAGGGCATAAGGGCAGACTAACCCCTTTTCCACACAATAGCGCATTTTCCATAATATCACTTTTTTTGAGCGCCGTCAATCACTTTTTTTATTTTTTTTACTCTGTCTGCGTAGGCATACACAAAAAAAGTCGCTGTGCATCAACTGATACACAACGACTCCTTTCATTTAAATTCCATTGGAAACAACTTCCGATCGCCTGAAAATGAAATTACTTAATGGTAGCCTTTGCTCCAACTTCTTCCAACTTCTTAGCAGCTTCCTCAGCCTCTTCCTTGGATACGCCCTGCTTCAATACCTTTGGAGCGCTGTCAACAGCATCCTTAGCTTCCTTCAAGCCAAGACCTGTCAACTCACGAACAACCTTGATAACCTTAACCTTCTGAGCACCGATCTCGGTCAACTCAACGTCGAACTCAGTCTTCTCTTCTACTGGAGCTGCTGCCTCTCCAGCTGCAACTACAGCAACACCTGCTGCTGCGGATACACCGAACTCAGCCTCACAAGCCTTTACAAGTTCATTTAATTCTAATACTGTTAATTCTTTGATTGCCTCAATAAATTCAGCAGTAGTCAACTTAGCCATTTTATTTACCTCCGTAAAATGATAATTATAATTTATTTGCGCCCTGCGCTTTGCTGCATCTCAAGCTGCAGCTGCCTTTCTATCATGCATACCCATGATACTGATACTAGGAAACATATCTGATATTTTGATTCTGTTTCCTCTGCTGGAGTATTTTACTCCTCTGAAATTATTTATTATTCTGCTGCTGGAGCATCTTTCTCTGCAATCTGCTTGATAACACGAGCAAAATTTGCGATTGGACTCTGAATGCTTCCCAACAATTTTCCGAGAAGTACTTCTCTGGATGGAATAGTTGCGATAATTTTGATACCGTCCTGATCGTAATAGGTTCCTTCAACAACGCCGCCCTTTAACTCAAGAATTGGATTGTTCTTGGAGAAATCGAACAAAATCTTTGCTGGAACGGAAGCATCGCCCTTTGTAGAAGCCATAGCGGTAGGTCCATCCAAGTGAGCTACTAAAGGCTCAAACTCAGTTCCCTTAACGGCTAACTTAATCATGGTGTTCTTATATACCTTGTAATGAACGCCAGCTTCTCTTAAAGACTTACGCAACTGGGTATCCTGCTCTACAGTCAAACCACGATGATCAACTAATACAACAGCCTTTGCGCCGTCCAGTGCTTCAGAAATCTCTGCAACTACTGGCTGCTTTAACTCAATCTTTGCCATTTTGATGTGCCCTCCTTATTAGATTTTACGCATATCCAAAGGATACACTTGGGTTGGCCGAAAAAGCCTCCCTGCCATAGACAGGGAGGTAATATAAGTCTTCTTTGTGTGAATCTTATAACCTCGGTAGGCGTTTTCTCCTTATGTCTTGCGACACCTACTGTCTTCGGCATGCTGTTTTTCACAGCGATTGAAATCATATCATAGAAAAAATTATTTGTCAAGCACTTTTTTATTAAAAAAACTGCCGCACCATGGTGCGGCAGTTTTGGTATATATGATATTACTGCATTAGTTACCCAACTTAATAGTATTCAGCTTAACGCCAGGTCCCATTGTGGAAGTGATAGTAACACTTCTTAAATACTGTCCCTTTAATGCGCTTGGCTTAGCCTTATTAATTGCATCAATCAGTGTCTGGAAGTTGTCATTTAACTGCTCCTCTGTGAAGGAAACCTTACCAATCGGAACATGGATAATGTTGGTCTTGTCCAATCTGTATTCAATCTTACCAGCTTTGATATCTTTGATAGCCTTGGCTACATCCATAGTAACCGTTCCTGCCTTTGGATTTGGCATCAAGCCCTTAGGTCCAAGGATACGACCCAAACGACCTACAACACCCATCATATTTGGTGTAGCTACTACCACATCAAAATCCAACCATCCTTCATTCTGGATCTTTGGAACTAACTCTTCTGCACCAACGTAATCTGCGCCTGCTGCAACTGCGGCATCTGCCTGTGGTCCCTTAGCAAATACAAGAACACGAACCTTCTTACCTGTTCCATGTGGCAATACTACTGCACCACGAACCTGCTGATCAGCATGACGACCATCACAACCAGTTCTGATATGAACTTCGACTGTCTCATCGAATTTTGCGGAAGAAGCCTTCTTGACCAACGCGATTGCTTCCTCCTTATCATATAACATAGTTCTGTCAACCAACTTGGCAGACTCTACGTACTTTTTACCTCTTTTCATTGTAAAAACCTCCTAGTGGTATATGCGGGAATGTCCCTCCCACGTTTTTTATCAAGCTGCGTTATTAAAACAGCTCGATTCGATATTGCAAAAATTTATTAATTTAAATTAGTCCTCTACAACGATACCCATACTTCTTGCGGTACCTGCGATCATGCTTGTAGCAGCCTCAAGGGAACCTGCATTCAAATCAGGCATCTTCTGCTTTGCAATCTCTTCTACAGCAGATCTCTTCAAGGTAGCAACCTTTTCCTTGTTTGGCTTACCAGAACCAGACTTGATGTTAGCTGCCTTCATAAGTAAGTCTGCTGCTGGTGGGGTCTTTGTGATGAAGCTGAAACTTCTATCTGCATATACAGTGATAACAACTGGAACAGTAAAACCAGCCTGATCTGCAGTTCTGGCATTGAACTCTTTTACGAACTGCATAATGTTTACACCGTGCTGACCAAGTGCAGGACCAACTGGTGGAGCTGGTGTAGCCTTAGCAGCAGGAATCTGTAATTTGATATAACCTGTTACTTTCTTTGCCATGTTAGGCACCTCCTAAGTTATTTTCAATTTTGCCTCGATATCCATCCACTGATATCGAATCGCAACACTGAAAGTGTTGTGGTAATTGCGGGAATCTCCCTCCCACCACCCGGGCTTAGGAAACTCGATGAATATTTTCTAAAACCGGATGAAATCTGTTTCAAATTTTGTTCTGTAAACACAGCTTGATTAATCAAGCATTTTGATATCAGCAAAACTAATCTGAGTTGGCGTCTCTCTGCCAAACACCTCTATGCTGATAGTAACCATCTTCTTATCGTCGTCAACTGCTTCTACAACTCCTACCTTTTTCTCCCAAATACCTTTGGTGACTACTATTGTATCGCCCTCTTTGTATTTAGACTCCTTGACGGAGCTCAGTCCCATGTTCTCGATTTCCTGATCAGTCAGTGGTACTGGTTTGGATCCCGGACCAACAAATCCAGTCACGCCTCTTGTATTTCGCACAACATACCAAGTATCATCATTCATAATCATCTTCACCAGTACATATCCCGGAAAAATTTTTCTTTGAACTTGTTTCTTCTCGCCATTGGGCTTGACTTCGATGTCCTCTTCCATAGGAACAGAAACTTCTAAAATCTGATCATGAAGTTTACGGTTTTCAATTGTTTGTTCAATATCGGCCTTAACCTTATTTTCATAGCCAGAATAAGTATGAGCGACATACCAACGTGCTTTTTCCATAACTTACACCTCTCTTATTTTACAAGATTTATCAGAAAATCCACACCGTACTTTGAAAGCATATCAATGACAGCAATGATAACCGTTAAAACTGTAGAACATACAATAACAACTAAAGTTTTCTTTCCCAGCTCTTCTTTGCTTGGCCAAATAATCTTATTGAATTCAATCTTTAAACCTTTGCAAACACTCTTTATCTTATCTGCAAAGCCTGGCTTTTTCTCTTTTTGAGCTTTCTGGACTTTTACAACTTTTTCGTTTTCTCCCATACAATCACTCCTTATCTAAGAGAACCATTATTTGGTTTCTTTATGTGGTGTATGTTTCTTGCAGAATCTACAATATTTCTTTGTTTCCATTCTTTCTGGATGGTTTTTCTTTTCCTTTGTCATGTTGTAATTGCGCTGCTTGCATTCAGTACACGCTAATGTAATCTTTACTCGCACGACTATCCACCTCCATGTATTAGTTTTTTGGACCGAAGTCCTTTGGTTGTCTTTTCTTTTGCGGAATTTGCCAGACGTGGATAATCTGCAAATTTAAGCATAAAAAAAAGACCTGACGTCTTCCACACGCTCGCATAGCATATCACAAAACATGGGGACTTGTCAAGTACTTTTTTATTTTTTTGAAGATGGATGTAGTGGTCAATCCCAAAAAAGCTTGACCACTACATCCATCTTATTCCCAACTATTATAAAATAACTCAAGAATATTATTCAATTCTTTATAGGATAAGTTGGAGTTTTCTGCTATACCATTGCTGTCAGAAAGTTCTTG
>JBJELF010000049.1:0-4076 GCA_051879015.1 Lachnospiraceae bacterium | reverse complement strand
GAGAATGTGATATAAACATATTTGTCTATATACAAACACATATAAACATATTTTAGATAGGAGGATTAAAGATGCAGGAGGATATCTATATTTTAGCAATTGAAAGCTCCTGTGATGAGACAGCAGCATCGGTGGTAAAAAATGGAAGAACAGTCTTGTCCAATGTCATTTCATCTCAGATTGATTTGCACACCCTGTATGGGGGTGTAGTTCCAGAAATTGCATCCAGAAAGCATATTGAAAAAATTAATCAGGTGGTGGAAGAGGCATTAAAAGAAGCAAATATGACCTTGGAGCAGATGACTGCTATCGGCGTTACCTATGGACCGGGACTGGTGGGCGCGCTTCTGGTAGGTGTGGCTGAGGCAAAAGCGATTGCCTTTGCGGCGGACAAGCCACTGGTGGGGGTTCATCACATTGAGGGCCATGTAGCTGCTAACTTTATCGAGCATCCGGATTTGGAGCCGCCCTTTATGTGTTTGATTGTTTCGGGCGGTCATACTCATTTGGTGATTGTCAAGGATTACGGTGAATTTGAAATTTTGGGACGGACTCGTGATGATGCGGCTGGAGAAGCTTTTGATAAGGTAGCTCGTTCTGTCGGTTTGGGTTATCCGGGTGGACCGAAAATTGACCGAGAAGCGAAAAATGGAAATCCAAAGGCGATTTCCTTCCCTCGGGCAAAGGTGGGAGAAAATTGTTATGATTTTAGCTTCAGTGGTCTGAAATCTTCTGTGTTAAATTATTTAAATCATGCACAGATGATGGGAGAGACTGTAAATCGTGCTGACTTAGTTGCTTCCTTCCAGAAAGCGGTAGTGGATGTACTGGTTAGTCATGCTATCGAGGGCACTAAGGAGCATGGATTTAAAAAATTGGCGATTGCAGGAGGGGTGGCATCGAACTCTGCTCTGCGTGCGGCTATGAAAGAAGCCTGCGAGAAGGAAGGTATTGATTTTTATTATCCGTCCCCTATTTTCTGTACCGATAACGCAGCTATGATTGGTGTTGCAGCTTATTATGAGTACCAAAAGGGCGTCCGTCATGGTTGGGATTTGAATGCAGTGCCAAACTTAAAGTTGGGTGAGAGATAAAAGGGATGGTGCTGCCCCGCCCGTGGGGCATGTCAATTTAGAAAAGGAAGAAGGGTGACTGATGAAAACAGCAGCAGTTGTGTTGGCAGCGGGCAGCGGCAGGCGCATGCAGTCTTCTGTCAAAAAACAATATATGGAAATCAATGGAAAACCAGTCATTTATTACAGCATTCATGCCTTTGAGGCTGCTGGTATAGATGAAATTATTTTGGTAGTCAGTGAGTCAGAGATTAATTGGTGTCAGAAAGAAATTGTAGAGCGTTATCATTTATCAAAGGTCTCAAAGATTGTAGCGGGCGGAAAAGAGCGTTATGATTCCGTCTATGCTGCATTGAGTGCTATTGATTCGGCAGATTATGTTTTAATTCATGATGGGGCTAGACCTTGTGTCAGCTCTGAGGTTATTTGGCGAACCGTAGAGGCAGCCAAAGAAACCGGAGCCAGCGTGGCAGCTGTGCCTGTTAAGGATACAATCAAGGTAGTTAATCAGCAGGGATTGGCAGAGAGCACACCTGATCGAAGTACGCTCTGGGCGATACAGACGCCCCAGACGTTTGATTTTTCTCTTATTAAAGAGGCTTATGAGAAAATGTATGATTCCTTTGCCAACGGCGTTCATGATGTAAAGATTACGGATGATGCTATGGTAGTAGAGCATTTTTCTGATCACTCTGTGAAAATTGCAATGGGAGATTATCGCAATATCAAACTCACTACGCCAGATGATATTCCGGTTGCAGAGCAATATTTACGCTTCTGATGGCTGTGAAGCAGAGGCGTCAGTTTCTGTGCAATTATGATTGGTGGATTAGCTATTGCCGAATACGAAAAAAGTTCGGGCGGCGATGGAATTTCCCTACAAAAACGAAAGGACTTTACTTATGAAGATCGTGACCTTTAACATTCGCTGTGATTATGGACAGGATGGCAGCAACAATTTTTGTTACCGTAAACCGCTTGTATTGAAGAAGATTGCACAGGAGCAGCCGGATATTATCTGCTTTCAGGAAGTGATACCCGATGTTGCAGTCTGGCTGAAGGAGGTTTTGACAGAATATTATATCATTGGCTGTGGGCGCAGTGAGACTTTGGAGGATGAGCAGGTTGCCATCGCTTACCGCAAAGACCGCATGAATCTGATTCAGATGGATACTTACTGGTTGTCTGAGAGACCTCAGATTCCGGGCTCCCGATATCCAAATCAAAGTATTTGTCCGCGTGTCTGTACAGAGACTCTGTTTGAAGACTTGAAGACAAAATTAGTGTTTCGTCTGGTTAATACCCATCTGGACCATGAGGGAGCGATGGCGCGCAAGCTGGCACTCAGACAAATTCTTTGCCGCACAGAGCAGAAAACCTTCATGGCTGATGCTCCTGTAATTTTGACGGGGGATATGAATGCGGATCCAGATTCGGACGAGATGAGTGTCATGAAAGATTATCCTGCCTACGTCAATGTCACAGAAAATATTGGCATTACCTTTCATGGATTTATGCGCTGTGCTCCAGCATGCATCGACTATATTTTTGTGAAGGGCAAGCTGGTCTGCAAGAAGGTGGAAAAATGGATGGATGAAGAAAATGGTGTCTATCTTTCTGACCATTACCCTGTTTGTGCCTGCCTGGAGTCAGAAAAGTAATCACTCTCTCAAAAGAGCTTTTTATTTTTAAAGAGAAAGGGCTGGGTGTTGTGAAAAAAAGAAATCAATGGGTTCAGCATTTGTTATCCAAAAATCAAATGTCAGATACTTTTATCAACAGTATGTTTTTGGCTTTGTCAGGTGGCTTTCAGGATGCCTATACCTACAATTGCAGGGATGAGGTGTTTTCCAATGCACAGACGGGAAATGTAGTGCTGATGAGTCAACATTTTATGGAGGGCAGATGGCAGGCAGGAATTCGATATTTATTTCCGCTTTTGGCATTTGCACTTGGAGTGTTTGCAGCGGAAAATGTGCAGTATCGTTTTCGCTATGCCAAACATATGCATTGGAGGCAGAGGGTTCTTTTGGTGGAAATTTTGATATTGGCCTTGGTGGGGCTGATTCCGCAGCAGTACAATATGGTGGCTACGGTGTTGGTATCCTTTGCGTGTGCTATGCAGGTGCAAACGTTTCGAAAGGTGGGCGGTTATGCCTATGCTAGTACGATGTGCATTGGAAATCTGCGAAGTGGAACGGCTGCCTTATCACTGTATTTTCATGAGCACAAACCAGAACAGCTCAGACAGGTGAAATATTATTTTGGCGTTATCGCTACTTTTGCTGTGGGAGCTGGAATTGGTGGTGTGTTGTCTGTCAGATATGGCATTCGTGTGATTTGGGTTTCCTGTGGGCTGTTGTTGATTAGCTTTATATTGATGATACCAGGGTCAAAACACCTTTTGACCCCAACATCATATTGATGAGTTAGAAAAATTAAGAGAATAGGCGACAAAAGAGCGAGTTGAAAACGAATGTCAGTCTATTCTCTACTGTAGTTTGTTTGAATTTTGCACTGTTCGGCAGTTTGAAAAAAAGTTGAAAATTTTGAAAAAAAGTTGTTGACAAAAGTCCTTTTAAGTGGTAATATATCGAACAGTGCTGAGGAAACAACAGGAACTTCAGCAAAGAAGAAAAAACAAACAAAATAAATTAAAAAAAATCTTGACAAACAGTAAAGACTGTGATAAGATAGACAAGTACTGCTTGTGGAGAGGTGTCCGAGTGGCTTAAGGAGCCGGTCTTGAAAACCGGTGATTCCGAAAGGGACCGTGGGTTCGAATCCCACCTTCTCCGCTCGATAATTTTATATAGTATTTATTAGGTAAGTAAAGCATTTTGGAGAAGTACCCAAGTGGTTGAAGGGGCTCCCCTGGAAAGGGAGTAGGTCGTTAGTAGCGGCGCAAGGGTTCAAATCCCTTCTTCTCCGTTCGATTCGAAAGAATCAAACCTTGATAACTGAACAGTATAACCAATCCCTGAAAATTCAGACCACTCATTT
>JBJELF010000048.1:0-18833 GCA_051879015.1 Lachnospiraceae bacterium | reverse complement strand
TGTCTATGTTTAAATCCTTATTTCTATGTATTTGGTTACTTAATAATTAGTCCTATATCCATTAAATATAGAGATAGTTTAACATATAACAATGATTTTTTCCACAACAATTCACCGTAATTCCAAGAAACATATTTCTCTCTCAATCATCATGCAAAATGAAATTTACTCCTTTCTATATTCTATCTTTTTTGGTAAAATAGAATATATCCTAAGGAAGGAGGATTTTTTATGAAAAAACAAATCTATTTGCTTTCGCTGTTCATCATTGTCCTTAGTTTTTGCAGCTGCCAAAGGGCAGACATTCCCCCCAATCAGACAATATCTTCCACAGCACAGGAATCTGATACTGCCAAATCGCCAACTGCTTCTGTTGAAGTTTCTACAGAAAATACACAGACTGTCATTGAATCTTCAACAGAAGAATCTTTGCTTGTCAATATTTCTCCTAGTCTTACTCTGCTTCCGCTGCCCGATAACGAATTTATCGTAAATACGATACCAATTGATGACAATACTTTTTTGCTCATTAAACAAATTTATTCCTACGCAGAGGACACCCAACTCTACACACCTGAGTACTTTTTGGAATATTTCGATATCCATACTGGAGATTTGATCAAGAAATATCTTCTCGAAACCGAAGAGGAGGAATATTTCTACGACTTTAGCTACTTTCCACAGCTTCAGAAAATTTTTTATATGAACGGTATGACCCGAAAACTTGAGTACTTGGACAGTGATTTCAATCTTCACACGACTGATGCACCAGATTTTGGTACACATTCTCCTGATGGTGCTTTTTATGCCTGGATTGACAAAGAAACGGTTTATTATTTTAATATGATGACCGACGAAATTTCTACCACCAACATTCTTGTAATACCAGAGCAGACTGGCTCTATTGTGCCAACTTACATAAATTCAATTTACCCAGTTACAAAAGATGGCGTAACTTCCTATATCGCTTTCCTATCCGTCTCCACTGCAGCTGGTCAGCCAGGTTTTATCGCTATGAATCTATTATCTGGTGAAGTCTATGCCTGTCAAAGTGATATCATAATACCCTCTATCTTTGGAACAGAATTTCGCTATATGGAGCAGACGGAAGAAGACTATTACAACATGGCAATAGGAGATGTCAACGCTGACTTCATCTATTTCCCAGAAAATCTCAACAATGCCTCCTACTATTATTGTCTGAACAGCAGTGAGTTTTTTAATGTCACTTTCTCAGAAGAAACATCAAAAATACAATGTGATATTCTTCATCTTCTCGCTGCTGAAGGTGGCAGAATTGAGGGAACTCGCATTGTTTGCCCTGTTCCAGATCCCGAACAATGGAGAAGCCCTAATCTTTATTTGACCTTTACGAAACTGGCAGATACCTGCTATTATATACAACTGTCTCGAGATGATGCTCCCGGCTCCATTTATCTGCTTCACACAAAAGACGGTGAAACGATTGATGGTCTTTACAGCTCCGCTTCATCAAAAGAGCTCACTATCAATATGATTCCGTTTATCGTAGATTCCAAATATATTCGCGATGGATTAGAAGATTATCTGACAGACGAAAAGGAGTTGGCAAGTGCCATTGCAGCTCAATATGGATTCAGCGATATCAAAATTGGAAGTGAATGCAAAGCTCTCATAGGAAATTACTATGCTGGAGTCTGTAATGATGAGTCAACCATCATGAGTGCCCTCAATCTTTTGCAGGAACAGTTGGCTTTTTATCCAGAAGGCTTCTTCTCACAAATGTTTTTGTCAGACAGTGACTCCATCACCATTTATCTAGTCAATGGACTAAGCTGCGAAGACGATTTTGGCATCAGCAGCGCTGGCGGACTGGTATACCAAACTTATCACTTTGCCGACTTGGCACTGGATATTGGCATGGCTCCTGACTTTTTATCAGCTCAGACTCTGCATCATGAAATTGCCCATCTGATTGACCGCACCCTTGAAGGAAAGGGAATCTTATTTGAATATGACTGGAATCAGTATAATCCAACGGATTTTTATTACAATTACAGCTATCCGGATTACGAAATTGATAACCCATGGGGGCAGTATATCTATTGGAGCATGGCGACAAGTGATATGATTTATTTTATTGACACTTATTCCACAACCTTTCCAACAGAAGACCGAGCCACCATCTTCGCCGAAGCTGTGAATGGATACCTCTATGGAACAACTGTCTTTATTCCAGAAAATATACAAATTCGAAACAAATTACAGCATTATTCCGATTTAATCCGCACTGGATTTGACACCACTGGCTGGCCGGAAAGAACCATCTGGGAACAAATATTGAATCCGTAAAGAGATGTGGCTTTTATCTCACAGGCAAGTCTGTAAATGGACATACCCCCAAACGAAGTATCACCAAGCATCAAAAAATAGAGCGGGAGAGAATTTTTCCTGCCCGCTCTGACATTCTTTCTGAAAAACTATCTGTATCTTCTGCTCTCACAGTCTATCTTATCCTTTATCGCATGAATAAATGCCGCACTGTATCATGCATCTTTCTTCAGCTCTTCATATTTTTTATCTGCAAAGAAGAAAATAGCTCCCACATAGAGAATAATAATTCCTTCTATAAGCCAGATATTATCAATCCATCCCACCTGATACAGACCAGCAATGACATCAATCAAGGCATGAAGCACAATTGCTAATGGAAGATACATGATTTTGTTTTGCTTCACTGCCGCAAAGACAATCACAGAAAGCTCCACATGCAATGCTATAGCTGCCACTCTCTCCACAACCCCTGCTGCACCTGTCATCACATGATATTCGCTCAAACTAGCAATAATTCCATTCCACTCCTGCTGTAAATCCGCTCCCATACGAATGATGAAATTTTCGTATCCCATGGAATTGTACATCAGCGCAAGAATCAAATACACCAATACCGTGACACCCAAAACAAAAATACACTCAATACCGCCATGCCCAATGCCATACATGATTGCACTGTCTGGATGTTTTTCTTTCTTGAGCACAAATTTAAAAGCTACAAATCTTCCAATTTCCTCACAAAGACCCGCTGCCAAACCTCCGTAAATCGCATAAATCATACCATTAGAAGTGACAAATTTAGAAATTGGATTGTCAAAAAGAATGCATACTGCATGTACTGCCTGCTCGATAATCATAGCAAATATTACAAACACAGCCGCACCAACTAACATGGGTTTGATGCTGGTATGGCTATAGCGCTTCCACAAAATAGTTGCCGCAATCGGCAAACCAAAGCCAAAGACAACCATAATAAATAATGTCAAAATTGATTCTAAAGAAATTGGTTCCATTTTTCTACCTCACTTTTCTAAACACTCATATCTGTTTTGCCAGACATTATTTTTTTTCTCTCCAATACAATAAAAAGGAATACAATGTTGGCACAAAAACTGCTATGCAAATCCCTGCCAGCATTAATACTTGACTTTTCACAAAAGCGTTGAAAACAAATATCACACCGACTGCCATCCACACCCAGCCTGCCATCCGATGGGTGCGATTCCAATTTTCTACATCATAGAAAGTCCACGGCAGCTTAATTCCAATTGTATAATTTTGCCTTGTCTTTGGCAGATAGTTTCCCACAACCAAAAAAATGACTGCCATAAACAAATTGATCACCATAATCATGTCAATTCCAAAATTTACTCCATCCGTCAAAGCGTAAGTATAAATCGCTCCCCCACACAGCAGGGAACTAGCAGGACAAATCAGCAAAATCATTCGATATATTTTATCACTGACGTTCTGCCGTCTCGGGTCATTGGCAGTGACCACCGCACAGAGCAAATGCACTGCCAACAAAAACAACGGCAGTCCAAACACAGCAAAAAATTTGCTGCTGTAACCATTTGGCTCATTGGCCGAATCAAAATGGGTCGCCATGGTTTCAGGCAGCTCATTCCAAAAATAAATGCCAAAAGCAATCGGAATCAAAATAATCAAGCTGGTTATCATCAGCCATGTTTTATTTCGTTTCAACATGTTCCTCTCCTCCTTTCAAATCTGCGAGCCACAACATCATCTCCTCCACCACAGAAACATTGAGCTCATAATAGATAAAGTTTTTCTCCCTTGTCTCAAAAACAAGCCCTGCCTTCTTTAATACATTTAGATGGTACGAGATAGTAGCGCCCGTCATATCAAAATGGCTGCCAATCTGTCCGGCAGACATACGCCCATTCTTGAGCAGCAGCAAAATCTCTCGACGCGCAGAATCAGACAGTGCTTTAAAAGTGTCAGCAAAGGACATAAGAGACCTCCTTTTTTATTATTTAGAAAATTTTCTAAATACACTGTAGCACAATACCTTAAAAAAGTCAACTAAGATTTAGAAAAATATCTAAATCTTAGCTGACCTCATGAGACTTAATCTTTATTCTTTTTCTTCTCTGCTGTCTGTTTCCCTGATAATATTTCTCAACATAATCACCGCTGCAATTGCCAGAATGATTTCCGCAAAAGTCTGAGCATAAGCCATACCATATAGTGGATAAATCATATTGAATACAATAATTGCAGGAATTTCAAGTACGATTTTTCGCATAATTGCAAACAACAGTGATTTTGAACCCATACCGCAGGCTTGAAATACTCCCACTGCCAGGAAATCCGTACACAAAAATGGCAGTGACAGACACATTCCTCGCAAAAAGCGACTGCCGTATCCGACAATTGTCTCATTTTTCATGAAGAGTGCAATAAGATTGCCCGATGCAAGGAAATACATCGTAGTGACAATCACCAAGAAAGTTAATGAAATACGCGCTGTAAAATAAATGGCATGCTTCATTCGCTTACTATTTCCGCTGGCATAATTATAGCTGACGAGAGGCATAATTCCCTGTGAAAATCCCATGGCAATCTGCATGGGAATCATGTTGATTTTCTGTGCAATTCCCATAGCAGCCACTGCATCCGAACTGTATCCTGCTGTAAAATTATTTAAAATTGTCATGCCTGTCACATTGAGCAAATTTTGAATAGAGGCAGGTATTCCAACAGAAAAAATTTCAAGCAAAATTTTTTTCTTAGGCTGAAACATTTTAGGATTGACACACACAAAAGTTTTTCCCCTTTTAAGAAATAACAGAACTAAGAAATACAGACAGGCCACACAATTGGAGAGGAAGGTTGCAAGTCCTGCACCGGCTGCTCCCATGTTGAGTCCCCACGGCAAAATAAAAATTGGGTCAAGGATAATATTGAGCAGACAGCCACTCATCGTTCCAATACTGGCATGAAGAGAAGCTCCCTCCGAGCGCACCATATAAGCCAACACAACATTCATAATAGCTGGCACAGCACCGCAGCTGACAGTCCACTTCATATATTCACTGGTGACATAACTGGTCTCTGCATCTGCCCCCAACAGCAGCAAAAGGGGATTTTGAAACAATGTACATCCAACTGCAAACAAAATTGCACTCATCAACGCACAGTAAAATCCCAATGCAGAACTTCGATAAACCGTATCATAATCTTTTCTCCCCAGTGCTCGGCTCATCATACTGGAAGTGCCCACACCAAATAAGTTGTTGATTGCATTGAATGCCAATAATACCGGAGCTGCCAATGTAACCGCTGCATTCTGAATCGGATTGTTGAGCATTCCCACAAAATAGGTATCAGCTAAATTGTAAAGTACCATCACCAATGAACTAATGACTGTTGGAATTGAGAGGTTCATTACAGCCTTTGGAACGGGTGTCGTTTCAAATAAAGTTATTTTATCGGTTGTTTCCATATTCTTTCCTTTCACATTTATAAATGATTGATACCCGCAAGCGAGTATTCTAGTTCTGTTCGTAGAAGTCTCCACGCTCACTCATATTTGCCTCGCCGTCTCCACAAATCGCTCCGCAAACTTTGGATTAGAGAGATAATAAAGATGAGGAAATCCCCACCAATGGCTGGAATTCGCATGCACACACTGCCAGCTGCGCTGAGTAATCGGTTTCTGAGCCCGACAATCTTTTCCATTTACTGTGCTGTCATAATAATGAAATTCATGTGCTCGAATTGCTTCCTCTTTTTTTAGAAAAGACTCCTGTTCTGCCATTACCGTGCAGTATCCAAAACGTACCAGTTTATTTTCGTAGATGGCCCGTCCAGAAATAGCTCCCACCATGTTGTAGGCATTGCCATTCACATCTTCTATCTGTTCATGCAGATAGAGAAATCCTCCGCACTCTGCTACCGAAGGGACTCCCGATTGGATGGCCTCAAAAATCTGCTGTTTCATGGATTCATTTTGAGACAATTGCTTTAGGTAAAGTTCAGGATAACCTCCCCCCAGCAAAATTCCCTGAGTGTGCTGGGGCAAAATCTTATCATGAAGCGGCGAAAAAGGAACTAAATTCGCACCCGCCTGCCGCAGCAAACGCAGATTATCCTCATAGTAAAAGCAAAATGCTTCATCCTGAGCGATGGCAATATTGACCTTTCTTCCAGCTTTCGCAGAAATAAAAATTTTCTGTTCCCACTGCAAAGGTTTGGCTGCCTTTGCAATCTTTAAAATTTCTGGAATATCAAGACTTTCTGTTAAATGTTTCGCTGCTTGATTTAACTGCTCTTTGAGTCCTGCAATCTCATTTGGAAGCCACAGACCCAGATGGCGGCTCTCCAAATGCACCTCTTCCAATACTGGTACATAGCCCAGCACTTTGACCCCCAACTCTCGCTCAATTTCCGCACCAATCAGTTGACAAAACATTTTGCTGGTTTTATTTAAAATCACACCGCAAATCAAATGAGCATGGTCATATTGTAAAAATCCTGCAATCAGCGGCAACAAGGAACGTCCCATCCCCCGAGCATTGATGACAAGAATAATCGGAGTTTGAGTCACCTCCGCCACATGGTAGCTGGATGCTTCCTCCTTTGTACCTGCCAGACCATCATATAATCCCATAACGCCTTCCACAACTGCCAAATCTCGCTCTTCTGCTCCATCCGCCATCAACTGACAAACCGTGTCTTTATCAGCAAAAAAAGTGTCCACATTTTTCGATGGAATTCCCAGCACGCTTTGATGAAACATGGGGTCAATATAATCCGGTCCACATTTAAAAGCGACCAATGACAGCTGCTGATTGAGCAGTGCCTGCAAAAAACCACAGGTAATCAAAGTTTTTCCGCTGCCGCTTTGCGGTGCAGCAAACATAATACGTGGTAGACTTTTACTCATTAATTCATTCAAACTAAACCTCCATACTGCTCCTTAAGCAGCTCAAATAGTAGATTCATCCAGTGATTTCAAAAGCTGCAATATAAATAGGATTTTCTCCCTGCATCATATGGTATCCTGCCACCTCTTTGCTGCGGCTTACCTGCAGCTGAATCATAGAAAAATTCTGGAATTTCCACTTTTTTGACAATTCCGTAATTTTTGCAACTGTTTCCATGGTGATAGCATTGAGGACAATACGCATGGACTCTCCGGTCTCTAATTTTTTTAAAAGCATTTGAAGAATTTCTTCCAACTTACCGCCGCTTCCACCGATAAAAACATGGGTCGGCGCAGGCAGCGTCTCGAAAGCTTCTGGAGCCAATCCTTCCACCACCTGAACATTGGATGTACCAAACTTTTTACAATTTTGGCAAATCAAGTCCACTGCAATTTTTTTTCTCTCAATGGCATAAACCGAAAGTTTTGGACTCATTTTGGCACACTCCACTGCAATGGAACCAGTGCCACTGCCAATATCATAGAGAATCCCTTGCTCATGGAGTTTCAGCTTACAGATGGATACCTCTCGCACTTCCTCCTTAGTCATAGGCACTTCACCTCGGATAAAAACCTCATCATTCCATCCATGTGTCAGAGCTTTTGGCTCAGGACAGCTGTTTTGAATGAAGCAGGCATACATTCCCTCGGGCAAAAACTCAGAAAATCCACCCTGAACCATTTCCTGCAATGCACCATTTAAAGAAATCTCATACAATTTTTCTTCCGGATAAGATAGCTGACAGCCCACATATAATTTAATTTCTCCAGACCAAGACTGTTCTCTAAGACTCTGCCACAATTGCTTCAGACTTTCAGCTCCTGAAAGCAGCACAAAGGTCAGTCGATTATACTGAACTACCTGCTCTACATGCCCTGTTCTTCCATGAAGACTGACAATGGCAGCCTCCTGCCAGTCAAGACCAAACCTTGCTGCCAAATAAGAAATAGTGGAAATACCAGAAAACATACGCACCCGACACTCGATATCTGTCTGCTCTAAGGCTTCCTTCATCTTCTTTGCTCCGCTATAAAATCCTACATCCCCTGAAAAAACTACTGCCACCCTCGTTAACATGGGATGAGACTTCAGATAGGGAATGATATCCTGTGCCAGATAGTAGGGAAGTTTCCACTGACTGTCTGACAGCTGTGACAGTAATCGCTTAGAACCAAATACAATCTGAGCCTGCTGCAAAGCCTCTCTCGCCTCTGAAGTCCAAGTGGACTCATTACCCATTCCCAGACCAATCAAGGAAATTTCTCTCTCCGGCACCAATTTTACCTGTAAAGTTTCTTCCATACACTGCACCAATTCATCAAAGGTCAATCCCCCTTCCGACTTCTCTGTTTCTATCACAATAGTCTCAATGCCCAACTCTTGAGCAGCCTGAAGCTTTTCTGCAAATCCTCCTGCCGCACCACTTGCTTTTGTAACCAGATAAGCAATGTGATACTGCTGCATTATGGCCTTATTCATCTCCGTGCTAAAAGGTCCCTGCATGGCAATGATATGCTTGTCCGAGATATGGTTTTCTTTGCAAATCTGAATACTCTGAATACTAGGAAGCACACGCACATACAGCCGGTCAATTTCTCGACTCTGTGATGCTTTGTTCCTGTCTTCTATACAATTGTCCTCACCTATCACTGACGCCGCTTCCCAAAAAGCGTTTGAAAACTCAGGCAAGGTCTTACTACCCGTTGTCAATAAAATATTTCCCTTGGTACCCGATTTCAAATAGACAATACATTCTTCCACAGACGAAACATAATGAATTGAGCCATGAGAAGAAAAATCAACTTCTCGCCTTAACTGATAATATGGTAAATGACAACGATTGACTGCTTCCTCCACATTTTTAGACACCTCTCTGGCATAAGGATGGGTCGCATCAATCACTATATCACAATGACTCTGCTCGATTAACTCTACCATCTGCCCGACATCCATACGTCCCTGATGTACTTCCATGTACTGATTTGGTGTCAAAAGACTCTCTCCATACTCTGTAGCCACACTGACCATACAGCTTACTTTTGCTTTGCAAAGCATCTCAGCTAACTTGCGCCCTTCGGTTGTTCCGCCAAATAGGATGACTCGACATAATTCCATTTCTTCTCTCATAGATGATACCCTCTTCTTGTAATCATCTTTCCATCCTGTATCTTTGTCTGAGAATTTCCTACAAACACAGTCGTAAACATATTAACCTGTCTGTCCTTAAGTTCTACAAGAGTACACACTTCCGCCTTTGTTCCCTCTCTTCCGATATTTTCTACATAACCACAAACACGCTCTGCCTCCAGTTCTTCCAACAATATTTCACAGGCACGCTTTAAATAATCCGAGCGAAGTCGGCTGGAAGGATTGTAAATTACCATACAAAAGTCGCCTTTCGCCGCCATACGCAAACGTGTCTCAATCAACGCCCAAGGAGTCAGTCGATCACTGAGACTAATCACGCAAAAATCATGATTGATAGGAGCTCCCAGCACTGCTGCTCCACTGGTGGCCGCTGTAATCCCTGCCACAATCTCGAGCTCACAATTATCATATTCTGGCAGAAGTTCATACATCAACGATGCCATACCGTATACTCCAGCATCGCCGCTGCACACCATAGCTACCTTTTTCCCTTTCTGAGCCTCCTCAAAACATATACGACAACGCTGAATCTCCTTTGTCATGGGTGTACTCAAAAATTCTTTTGAAGAAAATTCTTCTCCCAACAAATTCAGATACACCGTATAACCTACAATCACATCTGATTCCCTCAGCACTTCTTCTGCCTGCGGTGTCATCATATGCCTGTCTCCTGGACCCATTCCTACCACGTAGATCTTATTTTTACTCGTCAAAATCTCACACTCCATTCCTTCTCTGCCAAGGCCACCGTTACTCCCTCACAGGCAAATTTATCTGCTATCAATTTCCCTTTTCCACAACAAGCTGCCATCGCAGAACGTGTACATACATTATCTACTCCTACTTGCTTTCTCACAAAATCAGACGATGAAAAAGTACCCTTTACTTCTAACAACGCCTCTGCTGAAAATACCTGATAAGGTACTTGATACTGCTCTGCCAGAGCCACAATCCCTTCCTCATCTTTTTTAACGTCAATGGAAGTAATCTCACAGACAGCATTTTTTGAAATACCATACTGTCTCAACACAGTCTGTACCACTGCCTCTATTTCCGCTTTCTGTTTCCCCCGTTTACATCCAACACCAACCACAATACATTTTGGGAATAATTGCAGAGAACATCTATTGTCTATTATATAAGGAGAGATCACAAAATCCAACATCTTTTGCCCCATATCATCTAGACAGATTTCCCTCTTTGTTCCTATCTTCCTTACAAGCTCTGCTGGAATTTCATTTTCAATGATTCCATCGCAAGCAAAGAAAACCGGCTCTCGGCGCAGCACTTTTGAAGAAACTTTTGCAATTCCATTTCGATCCGATAACACAAGCTGATTCTTTTTTGCAAACAAGTCTACTGCAAAAAGATGATTTAAATCTGTTGCTGTTGTCAATACTGCCTGTGCCCCCAACTGTCTTGCCATAAAAACAGCCAGTTCATTGGCTCCACCCACATGACCTGACAAAATCGGAATCACATACTGCCCCAACTCATCCATCACCAATACTGGAGGGTCAGACAATTTATCTTTCAGATATGGAGCAATCGCACGCACGGCAATGCCGACTGCACCAACAAAAATGATAGCCTCATGCCGCTCAAACCTCTTTTGCGCCCACTTTGACAAGGAATCCGTCTCATACAAAATCGTACAATCTGCTTTATCTAATTGTCTGCATTTTGTTGCTAAATTCACTCGATATCCCCACGCAAGCAGCACTTCTGTAATTTTCTGTGACAACACTGCACCTCTTTGTGTAAAACTAATCACTGCAGCTTCTTTCAATTCTCTGGATTCTTCCATCTTCCTCTACTCTTTCACATTTTTTTCTTGCGAAACTCAGTTTCAAAATCAGGTGCATACAATCTGCTTTTCGCATATTTTTGATGTGCAATGGCATCTCCCACCAAAATAATGGCAGTTTTTTTGATGCCCTGCGTCTTTGCTGTCTCCGCTAAAGTCTCCACGGTACATACACAGGCTTTTTCATCCGGCCAGGTCGCTTTATATACGATGGCTGCTGGTGTACTCGGCTCATAACCACCCAAAATCAATCTTCTTGATAATTCCGGCAGCATTCCTGCACTCAGATAAACAGCCATAGATGCATGGTGAGCAGCTAAGGATTCGATTTTTTCACGCTCTGGCACACTAGTTCTTCCTTCCATGCGTGTTATAATCAGTGTCTGACTCACCTCTGGCAGTGTGTATTCCAAATTTAAGGCTGCTGCTGCTCCAAAACAGGCACTGACTCCAGGACAGGTTTCATAAGCAATTTCCAGTTCATCCAGTCGATCCATCTGCTCACGAATTGCCCCATAGACGCTGGCATCTCCTGTATGAAGACGCACAATCTGTTTCTCTTTTCCAGTCTTCTCTTTCTCGTTTTGTGCTATCACTTCAATCACTTCATCCAAAGTCATCGTGGCGCTATTATAAATCTCACACGAATCTTTTGCATACTGCAGCAACTCTGGATTTACCAGCGAACCCGCATAGATAATCACATCTGCCTGCTGCAGCAATCTCATTCCTCTCACCGTAATTAAATCCACTGCACCCGTACCGGCACCCACAAAATAAACCATAATTCACCTGTCTTTCCACTGTTTATATTCCATTTACTGCCAAATTCTTTAATAATTCTTCTGCGCCCTTGCTTTTTCCCAACTCACCATATACATTATCATAAACAATACATTCAATCTGTAACTTTCCCTTTTCACGCTTTCTTAGATAAAACATGATTTTATCCATCAGAATTGCCATCGTTTCTTGTATTTTGTCACATTCTTGCAGCAAACGCAATGCATCGGTGGTAGTCACACAATCTAATATCTGTTGTAATATCCCTATAGGCACATTTGCTCTAATACCTGCAGCCACCATCAATTCCATACGACAATCACCTTCTTTGGAATGGGTATTCATGATACCACCAGCCAACTTTACCAATTTTCCAATATGCCCTGTCAAAAGCATTTGTTCAAAGCCCATATCAATGGCCATATCAATGGTATCTCCAATGAAGTTGCTGCATTTGACACTTTTATCCAAATCGTATCCATATTGTTGTTTCATAAAATCTAAACCATAGTTACCCGGTGAAACAGCCACTGCTGTTTCACCTAACGTACGATGCATATTTAATTCCACTCGAATCGTATCCAGCAAAGCTTGACTACTCATAGGCTCCACAATTCCACTAGTACCCAAAATTGAAATACCACCCACGATACCTAATCTCGGATTGAACGTATGCTCCGCCAACTCTTCTCCCTGAGGTACCGACACAATCACGTTCAGATTTCCCTGGTATCCTACCAACTGGCACACTTCCAACACTTCTTTTTCAATCATTTCCCGAGGCACATGATTAATAGCCGCATTTCCCACTGGCTGATCCAGACCAGGTCGGGTCACACGCCCTACACCCTTTCCTCCATCAATCCAGATTTTTGTCTTTTGATTCTTTTCTCCAAAAGAAACCTCCGCAAAAATCAATGCCCCTGTGGTGATATCTGGGTCATCGCCCCCATCCTTTCTCACAGCACAGAGAACTTTATTTTCCTGCCGCTCAATCTCCAAAATCTCCGCTAAAAATGAAATGCCCTTTGGCGTATCAATTCGCATTTCTGTCTTTTCTTTCCCTGTCAGAAGCATATAAGCCGCAGCCTTCGCCGCCGCTGCTGCACAGCTTCCTGTGGTAAATCCATATCTCATCTCTCATCTCCAGGCAGTCTATCGTTCCAACTTTTTAATATCTGCTGATATTTCTTGCTCATTGAACAATTCATACAGCAATGCATTGCAAATAGCTGCAGCTACATTACTCCCACCCTTGCGGCCTGCATTGACAATGTACGGGACACCAGAGTTTAGAATCAATTCTTTCGCTGCTACCACATTCACAAAGCCCACAGGAACTCCGATTACAAAATTCGGCACAAACAGCTGTTTTTCCATCATTTCATAGAGCTGTATCAGAGCGGTTGGCGCATTACCCACTGCAAAAATGACAGGTCCCGGCAGTTTTGCAGCCATCTCCATACTGACTGCAGCCCGAGTAGTACCTCGCTCTTTTGCAATGCGTGCAACTTCCTCCTCCGCCATAAAACAACGCACACTGCCGCCAAAGTGAGCCAATATCTTCTTATTGATACCCGAAAGTGCCATATTGGTATCCGTCACAATGGTTGCTCCCTCTGCAATGAATCCTTTTGCAATTGCAACAGCATTTTTAGAAAAACGCATGGTATCCACATAATCAAAATCTGCTGTTGTGTGAATCACTCGCTTCATTACTGCCTCATTCTCTTTTTCCAATACAATCCCCCGCTCAGACAATTCCTGTGCAATCATCTCAAAGCTGCGGTGCTCTATTTCATTTGGCTTGAGATATTCAATCCCATCTATTTTCATAACTATTATCCTTTCCCGTTTGCATATATAAAAGTCAATTGCTCCGTGCTGACGCACTCTCGCAATTGCTGATTGCATGAGTAATCCGAACTATCGCTCTACTTGCTCATACAAGCAAACAAAACAGCACTCTTCGCTGCAAGGCACAATATCTCACATAAAATTGCTGTCCCATACAACAGACAATTTGCTCTCCTAATGTCCTCCATCTCGACAGCTCGATAGGCATCACCAATAAATGGTTTTTTTACAATCTTTCCAAAATAGCTGGCATCGCCTGCCAACTGTACACCCAGAGCACCAGCACAAACCGCCTCCGTATGCGCTGAATTTGGACTGGAATGTTTATACTTATCTCTCTGATAAATCTTCCAGGCTCTCTTGCCATCAAAATCCTGTCCTAAAACAAAACAGATTCCTATCATCAGATAGGCACTGATTCGCGCAGGAATATAATTAACTACATCATCTAATTTTGCGGCAGCTCGTCCAAAATACAGATATTTATCATTCTTGTAGCCCACCATAGAATCCATGGTATTGATTGCCTTATAAAAAAATCCCAAAACAGGCCCGCCAATTGCCAAATAAAACATTGGCGCAATGACACCATCCGAGGTATTTTCTGCCACCGTCTCTACAGCAGCCTTCGTCACTCCCGTCTCATTGAGCACTGCAGTATCTCTGCCTACAATCATAGATACTGCATAGCGTGCTCCCTCCAAATCGTTCTTTTGAAGAGCACGATAGACCTTCATACTCTCTACTTTCAGACATTTCGTGGCAAGAATCTGATAGGTCATAATACTCTCCACTACCACTCCCACATAATTATGAATCGAATAAGCTGCTATCAGCAGTCCCCCAGCTGCTGTCACTGTTGCCGTTAAAACCAAAAATACCAACCATATTCCCTGACGAAATTTTTTAGAATCCTGCATCTCTGACTTTAACAAACATTTTTCCAACCAACCAATCCAATTTCCAATCAATCGGATTGGATGAGGGAGCCAATAAGGATCTCCCAATATCAAATCTAATAAAAATCCACTTCCAAATGCAATTATATGATACATTTTCAATATACTCCTGTCAAATGACAGCTTAAACTGCCACGTACATCTTCCTGCTTTTCATTTTTTAATAATTTTAAACAACATTGATAACCACCGCCATTGCGGCAGGAATAATCAAAATAATTTCCCTGTGTCAGCTGACTTAACAATGCCATGATGGTACCGCCATGTATCACCGCTGAGACCTTCAATGGTCTGTCTAAAGAATGCTCCGCTCGTGCCCTTTTCCACTGCTCTATCTGCTCTTTGAAGCCTTCCATGCAGCGTTCAATCAAGTCTGCCTGTGCCTCTCCTCCAGGAAAGGGAAGCACTCCACCACTGTCAATCCACCTCTGATATTGAGAATTTCCCGAAAGTTCGAGATAATTTTTCCCCTCAAATTCACCAAAATCCATCTCTCTCCACGCTGGTACTTCCATGAAATTTTTGTCTGGATAAATCAGCTGCGCTGTCTGCCGACATCGCAGCATGGGACTGATCAGCACAATATCAGCTTGAGGATAAACCCCTTTTGATATTTTCTCTAAAATCTCCTGCCTTCCCACCTGTGACAATCCCTCGTCGGTGCGCAGTCCAATGTAGCGTTGTTCTTCATTTCCTTTTGTCTTTCCATGACGAATCAAAGTTAAAATAATGTCACTTTCTGCTGCTTCCATATTTGTCCTACTTTCACTACTTTAGCTTCTGTCCCAACCCGCAAAATACTCTCTCCACAGATTCCGCCTGTGACGCCAACTCACAGAGCATTCGTCCCAAACGTTCCCGATATTCCCGCTCAGCTCGGTCCATCGGCACAATTCCACTTCCCACTTCGTCGCAGATGATACAAATCTGAGAATTCTGTCTTACATAGTCTCTTGTCCACTCCTCTGGATTTTCTCCTACGCTTAATTTTGCCTGAAACCACTCCTGGTATCGATTCCAAATGGTAACCGATTCCATCTTTTCTATCTCCATCCCTGCTGCCACCTTTTGCTCCAAACTTTCTTTGCTTTTTGTATTCAATACATAAGCTAACTTTCCCTGCGCTCTGCCGCCAATGACCAATCTCATTTTTTCACCTCATTTTATAAATGGCTGCATCATTGTAATATGGCTGCCACAACCACCATGCCACACTCACAGACTGACACAAAAAATCCCGCGGTATCTCCTGTGATACCACCAAATTCCTTGTCGCATTTTTTCTTATAATAAAAGAAAGTCAGTCCTGCAGCCAACAGCTCCAACACGCCCTTCCAACGTCCAACCATTACCATCACGCCAGCACAAACTGCCAACTCTCCAATTAAAATCCAACGCACTCGTTTTTCTTCCGCCTTGCTGGAAAACAAAAATAATAATCCCTCATGTTTTGCACAACGAAAGCTAACTACGCCAATTCCGCTCAAAATGCGAGACAGCACAAATCCCATTGCAACCAAAAGTAAAGTATCACTTCCCTGCGTCTGACCGTAAGCTCCTGCATAGACACAGCCATACACAAACAAAGAAATAGCGGCAAAGGCACCAATATGAGAATCCTTCAAAATTTCCAGCTTTCTCTCTCTGCTCTGATAGGAGTTGAGTGCATCCATGGTGTCCAGATAACCGTCCAGATGAATTCCACCTGAAATCACAATAGGAATCACTGTGCCAATCATTGCATAACACAGATTTCCCACTTCAAACTGCTTACACACCAATCCCCACAGCATGGTTGCTGCACCAATCACAATTCCTACTCCTGGGAAAAAGCACATGACATACCGCATATCCTTATCCTCCCAAGGAAACTGGGGCATCGGAATTTTAGAGTACATAGAAAATGCAATTATGATCGACTTTATCATACGATATCGCCTCCTTTCCCATTCATTGAAATCTACGCATTGATTTTCTGAGCATCCATGATGATTTTGATATTTTTCCCCTTCACACTCACCGGAATCCCTACAACTACCTCTGTCACCACATCAGCCCGCTCTGCCAAAGCTACATTAATCTGTCCTAATGCTTCTATATACTGCATGGTTCCTTCATCATATTCTACCCCGTCTTCAAACACATTGTTGCTCACAATCACCAAATGCTCCAAACGATCATATAGCTTATCCAAATCTGTTAAAATTTTATGAACTACCCTCTTTATGGAGCACATTCCATCTTCCCGAAACATCTCGTTCGCCGTCAGGTTGGACATGCACTCCAACAAGGCTGCACCAACCTTCTGACCTAAAACTATCTCACCATCTTTTTCCTGCTTTGTCTGAAGCTGTAAGTAGATATCCTGCTGACATTCCACAGTGATAAAACCTTTTCCTGCTCTCATTCTGCGATGACGTTCCACTTTGTCCTGCCCTTCTTTTCCGTATACCTGCATCGTGGCTAAATAATACAAAGGATGTGCCTGACTTTTCAATGCCATCGCAACAGACTCCGCATAAGCCGATTTCCCACTTCCACTACCGCCAATAATCAATACAAACAATTTTCTGGCCTCCTGATAAACGATTGGTTCAAACTATCTCTTGACCCCTTGATACCTACGGATTTATTTCTTTTCAAATCTCTCATACTGCGCCAGTTCCATCTCTTCAAAGGTCGTTCCACCGCCATAGATAGTCATAGCCATATCTAAAAGTCCAAACATCATCACCGCGCCAGTTCCTTCTCCCAATGCCATGTCTGCCCAAATCACAGGCTTCACTCCCAATCTTTCTGCCGCCAACCTCGCTGCAGGCTCTCGGCTGCTGTGCGACCCAATCAGATAAGCTGCTACTCCAGGCTTTAGGCTCTCTGCCACTAGTGCCGCCACCATACTAATTACTCCATCCAACACCACGGGAACATGATAATAAGCGCCTCCAATACACACACCCGCCATACCTGCAATATCTAAACCGCCCACTGTCGCCAGCACGGTTAACGCATCCTGCTCCATCAGCTGATATCGACTCAACGCCCGTTGAATCACTTCTATTTTATGTACAACACCTGATTGACTCAGTCCAGCGCCCCTTCCTGTCAGTGCCTCCACAGGCTCTTTCATCAAGGCTGCCGCTACAGCACTGCTGGTAGTCGTATTTCCAATGCCCATCTCACCGATGGCCAACAATCCATACCCCTGTTCTTTGCACTCTTTTACCAAATCGACACCAACCTGAATTGCCTGCACCGCTTCCTCTGCACTCATAGCAGGCTCAACAGCAAAATTATTGGTTCCAGACTTGATTTTCTTCCACAGAACACCTTCTATTTTTTCATCACTATGAATGCCAATATCCACCGGAATCACAGTAGCTCCCGCTTGCTTTGCCATTTTACACACCGAAGACAGGCCCATTCCCATATTTTTTGCCACCAATGCAGTCACTTCCTGTCCAGACTGACTGATATGTTCCGCTACCACACCATTGTCCGCACAGAAGGCCAATACTGCTTTTCTGGAAATATCTATTTTTATATTTTCTTGAATTGCACCAATCTGAGCAATGACACGCTCAAACTCACCTAAGCTATCTAACGGTTTTGCAATTCCATCCCAACGTGTAAACACAGCCTTTCTCACAGCTTCACTCGGTGCCTCTATCTCAATCTCCTGCCACTGCATTTTCTTATTTCCTCGCTTTCCTGCCAATTGCCTACCGCTTTTATTTTACTCACGCACCTTAAATATGTCAAATAAAAAATGGCATTGCCAGTTTTCTCCAAAAAACAACAAAGCCGCCACACCAGATGTGACGACTTTTTCAATAAATTAATATGCCTGCATCTTAGGCATCATTGAATGTCAACTACTCTATAGTAGTCGATAAATTGCTTCCATGTCCAGATGTTCCCTCAAAATTCGCGCCAATTCCTCATACTGTTTTTCCTTAAATGCGCCATAGTCCATCTCTCTCTCCTCATTTAATGCCACGCCCTTAACTGCCGCCA
>JBJELF010000047.1:0-4368 GCA_051879015.1 Lachnospiraceae bacterium | reverse complement strand
AGGAAGAAGCCGGAGCGTTTAGTTCAATGTATTATTTTAATTGGACCATCCCAGCTGAACAGATCATGATGGCTCCTTCTTTTTCTGTGGAGAAAACCTGTCAATTTACTTTAAGTCTCGTAACTTTAGAGGACACAAGACCTCAGATTGGTCTATTACTGCCAGATGGTACCTATATAATTCTGGAAACATTGGATACTTCCACTTATCAATTGAGCTTAACTCAAACAGGAGAATACCGCCTCTTTATCACTAATAAGGTTGGTGTTAGCATAAATTGTTTAGGATGTTATTATTTTTCGCCGACCAATTAAAATGAATATGCTCGCTTTCAAGCAACAAGCTTTAATTTGTCCCCTTGTTCGCCTGAAAGTGAGCATAGCAATACAAATCACCCTAATCACTTGTATTATATTATTATATTCTTCTATTTTTTACACATCATACTTGAGCAAAAAATAAGCTCCCACTGTACTAACGGTCTGACCATTGCCGTTCCAGACACTGATCCGATAGTATCCGGTCTGAGTCAACTGAAAGGTATGATCAACGATGGCTGTTGCCTCCACATAGCGGAAGGACAAATCTGGCTGTATCATTCCAATCTCTAACGTGACATTGGCCGAATAGGTTACTGCAATTTTAATTGCCTGCCCTGCCTTCATATAATATTGGCTGCTTGTGGTTAGTCGATAATTTCTTGGAATGTCCCAATTCATTGGATATATTTCTCCTGATGATAAAAGCGATACACCCTCATCATAGAACATTGCTTCGCCGCTTTCCAGTGCGCCATCTTCCAGCGTTCTCACATGCTCTTCCAACTGATCTTCTTCGTCAAGTTCATTTCCATTAATGTAAATTACTTCGTTCTCAGAATCTTCCTCTGCCGCCATTGCAGGCATACTGCAGCACATTGCCAAGGCAGCCGCAGCTACGCCAATCATTCCTTTTTTCATCTGCAGCATTTTTTTCTTCAACATATACTTTTCCTCTCTTTCGCTTTTTTTGTATTCTCACTTCATTTCTGGGTACATTAGACAAGTTTTTATTAATTTTTTAAGATTTTTGGAGAATTAAAATAGCATATTTGCTTCCAACTATGCCTATACCCTTTAACCTTTTTCTTAAATCAATTCTGTCATTCCCTGATGTTTGGTCCCTGTCTGCTGTACCCTAACATGTCTAAATGAGTTGTTTTTACTATATCATGTTTTTTTAAGAAATCAAGAGATTTTTTTTGAAAAAAATACCTTTTATTAAATTTTGTTGATTTTCCCCAATAACTGATTTCTTTTGTTATTTATATTACCTAACAAATTAATTCTTCCAATTTATCGTCATCACCTCTCCACGAAATCATTTAGGCAATTCTCAAATCATAAAAAAGCCGGCACTCTGTCCGAATACCGACTCTCTACATTCTCAATCTTCTTTCTTACGGTTCTCAAAATAGACAAAACTATCAATGCGGTCTAAAATATCCGCAAAATCTTCTCTCGGCGCAATACTAATATATTTTCTCAGCAGCTCCGTCTCATCTGACTTATAGCGCCCATAAAAAATGTCGTATAAATTGTGACCGCGCATATGAATCTTGATATCCTCCATATGCTCTTTCACATCCTGCACCGTCTGCAAATCCTTTCGAATCGCTTTTTTTAATGCCTGACCGCTGGTGATTCGATTGAGATAGGACTTCCACTTCTTTAGGAAAATACGATAAAAGTCACTTTCTTTTGAAATAACCCCCAACTGCGCCATTACTTTGGGATTCAAGAAATAATTTTCAAACGAATAGTATTTCAGAATCAATACATTTTTTCTGGTTACCCGAGGCAGCTTATCCACATCTTCCTGATTTCGCTCATCATAATACTTACATAATCTGCGAGTCAACATCTCCGGATCCTTACCATCTCCATCACGAATCATTAAAAATTGGTCTTTCAGATACAGCTGATTGATATATTTTAAATTAGCATAGGTCTTAATATTGGTACAGCTGTTGGTGGTAATAATGGCAATGCGTGACAAGCGCCCTTGTTCGTCATGCAGTTCCGAATAATAGTGTTCGAGCAAAAGAGGCAGCCGACTTTTATCCTGTTTTCCCTCCACGATAAACACAAAACTCACATTCATCAAATCGCCGGCAGAGTAACCCAAATCATCTAAAATTTCGTCGAGCTTGACTTTCTCTCTCATCACAGAGTAACAGTCCTCATCCAGTACAATCTGGCGAATCTGACGAGTATTGAAATTAAAGAGCAGATTAGGCGAATGGGTCGAAAAGATTACCTGATTTTTCTTTGCCAGACGGTACAATGCCTCTCCCGATATCTTCTGCAGCTTGGGATGCAAGAAAATTTCCGGTTCCTCCATAAGAATCAATATCGGCAGACGATTCTTTCCCTCCACCCATGCCTCGAGCAGAGACAGCATATACATACTTCTCATTCCCTTGCCCAAATATTCCACAGGCACTCTTGTCTCTCTCTCGGTATGATAACTTTCCGCCACAATCTGAAATAAATGATTTGGACTGCAAGTTAAACGATACTCAATTTTTTCTGGATAGCCGCCATTCTTCCGAAAATTTTCATTGACCTTTTGTGCAAAATCATTTAAGTTTTTTTGATAAAACTTATATTCCAGCAATTTTTCTGCCTCGCGCAGGGATAATTCCTCAGGCAGCTTTTTCTGAATCAGCCCCATACAGGAAAAGCATCGATTACACTTCTTTGCCCGATCAAAAATACAGTTATCCACACGCATATCTTTCAGCTCATCATCATCCTGAAAGAGCAGCAAATCCCCCTGCAGCTGACTGACACTACGCTCTGCATCCAGATAATATACCCTCGGCAAAATCATCGAAATGTAACGGTTATCTTTCTTCTTTCCATCATTGTAACGCACCTTCCCCTCACGGTTGATGACACAAGTAAAACTTAGCACATCCCCCTGAAAGCTCGGAAGCTTGGTACAAAAATCTTTCTCCCACAAATCAAATCGCTTATAATGGCTCACCACACCGTGAGCATGCAAAACTTGTAAATCTTCCTGAGTAATCTGCAGCCTCACTTGTATTTCAATGTTCTGACGCTTCTCATTGAAATCCTTTTCCCTCACCTGGTAACAGCCGCTCACCGCCCGAACGGCATCGAGGATACTGGTTTTTCCAGTATTATTTTTTCCCACCAAAATGAGTGCGTTTTCAATATTGGAAATTTCCATACTGCGAATGGATTTAAAATTTTTTATTTGAAGATATTGGTACTGCATAAAAAATCCCTCCTTTTCCCGCCTATCCATAGTATAGCAAAAAAGAAGCCAATTGAATAGAACTATGTCCAAAATAATACGATACCAAAATCAAAAAGTCATACATTTCATGCTTACATGAAAATGGATGACTTTGGGACTTGCTAAAACATTTGAAATTATACTAAAAATAAAATTGTGCCTTTACCGTATTTTTATATCAAAAGTATAATGACATTTTTTTCAACCTGTGTTATATTATTTCATATATCGTAATGTCTGCAAAGCAGACATACCAGTTTTTGATTAAGAGGTTTCACCTCAGAAAGGAGTCACTTATGTTCTGCACAATGTTTATTCAACATCGAGATTATAACAGATATAATCCAGAAATGACACTGTTTTATGATGATAAGCAGAGTCTATTTTGTGTACCTAATCATCTCAAAGTGGATAAGACAAACGTGCTAAATCAAAAAGATATAGGTGGCATCCGAATGAAATATTTTCTGTGAGTCCGACTTTTGTCCTGCTCCCCAAAGTTTTGATTCGTATTCGCATACACAAAGACTTTTTCGCGCTTATCTTATCACGAGATAAGCGTTTTTTTTGTATCCGATTGGTAAACACCAACGAAACTGATTTTGCTCCACATGGAGCGTTCAAACTGATGTACCCTATTCCAACCAGCGAAAGGAGGAAAATATGTTATACCCAACTATTAATATGGAAGCAACTGGACAAAATATTATTAAGCTTCGCAAAAAAGCAGGACTCTCCGTCAAAGATTTGCAGACAATTTTCGGATTTTCTACCCCGCAAGCCATTTACAAATGGCAGCAGGGCTGTGCTCTGCCGACCATTGACAATTTAGTAATCCTCGCGCTCATTTTCCATGTGTCTATCGAAGAAATTTTGGTGATTGAATCGGTTTCCTGCTTTAAAATTGGGGCATGACTTCTAGTGATGTCTGCGAAGCAGGCATTGTTATTTTATCCTAGCAGTACCTCCCTCATTTATATAAATGAGGGAGGTACTGCTAGGATTCGTTTACTTTCAACCGTTTTACTTTCGGGCACATTCTCCCTCACTGCCACGCAGCAC
>JBJELF010000046.1:0-66781 GCA_051879015.1 Lachnospiraceae bacterium | reverse complement strand
ATGGAAAAAATGGTAGTCCTGGTGCTAATGGAGAAAATGGTAAGACACAATACTTACATATAAAATATTCTAATGATGGAAAAACATTTACTGGTAATATAATATCAACCGATTTTGAATCATGGGAAAGGGGATGGGAACAAGGAGCCTCTCATATTGATGATGCACAAAAGATATATACTCCTAATATGATACCTGTTTCACCTTATGCGAAATATAATATTAGTACAAAATTCGATGATTCAAACAAAAATTTCCAGATAGGTCTTCTGTATTATACAAGCGAAAATCAAGAAACTACAGAACTTACAGAGGTCACTGGAAATGGAACTGTTGAAATACCTTCAGATATATATTATGTAAAAGTGTATATTTCATCAAATGATGAAACAATGACATTTGATAAATACAAAGAACTTTTTGAATCAGGCGATATTTTGCCAAGTATGTATATGGAACTTAAAAGTCGTAGAGAAGAATTAGGTTCATATATTGGAACACTTGTTGATTTTATAGAAACTGACAGTGATACTTTCTCAGATTACTCGTGGAAAAAGTTTACTGAGGATGTAGAAGATGAATTAAACGATATCCGTCAAACGATAATAGAGCAAAATACTAACTTCTCTCAAACTTGTGAAAATATTCGGTTAGAAGCATCTGAGTTATATATTGAAAAAAATGAATACGAAACTTTTAAAGAGTCTACAGAATCTCAACTCTCTGTCATGTCTGATAATATTTCTCTTAATTTTTCCAAAACAGAAGAAAAGATAGAAACTGTAAATGGAGATTTGCAAAGCCAATTAGATACGATTACTAGTTATTTTATATTTGACGTAGATGGGCTTACTATCGGAAGGAAAGAAAGTAATTTTTCCACGGTAATTGATGATGAATCTATGAGTTTCTTGGATGGAGATGAAAAAGTTGCCTATATTAGTAATCAACAATTATATATTAATCAAGCAATTATCAATACTCTATTTAATATTGGAAATTATAATTTCGTTCCAAGAGATGACGGAACGTTATCAATTGTTTGGAAAAGTTAATTTAAAGGAGGTGGAACGTGCAAACTTTTTCTATTAGTGCAAGCAGTAGTGGTATTTATTGCAAATTAGTTGTTGCAGAAACATCTCAAAGCATAGACAATAATTCAACATCCTTATCATGGAAATTTTATATGTGGAATACTAGCGATAGTTGGTATTCCTATTCTAACAAAAATGTTATACAAATCAAAATCAATGACGCCTATGTTTATAATAAATCTGATTATGGAACAATATCCTTACAAAATGGACAAACTGAATCTGATGCTGTATTAATGTGTAGTGGTTCTACTTCTGTTACACATAATTCCGATGGATCAAAGAATGTTGCGTTAAATTTCTATGCAGCACAAAACTGGCAAAGTCCACCTTTATATTCATGGTCTTCGTCTAAAACCGTCACGTTAACTAGTATTGCCAGAGCATCAACCATTACATCTGTTACGGATAGTGTCGAAGTTAATGGAACAAATCAAGTAACAGTAAAATGGTCAGCAGCTAGTTCCAGTTTTTATCATAGAGTAAAATTTAGTATTGGAACATATAGTTCTACTACATCAGCAGGAGCAATAGCGAAAACAGCAACTTCATACTCATGGACAATCCCTACTACTGTATTATCACAAATTCCTGATGCCAATAGTGGAACAATGACTGTATATTTATATACATATTCCGATTCCGAATGTAGTTCATCAGTTGGAAGTTATACTAGTGAAACATTTACTATTACAGTCCCCTCAACAGCTACTCCATCAAATACCCTAACAACGACAATGACAAATACAAAAAGCATTATTGATGATTGGGGAATCTATGTAAAAGGATATTGCAAGGCAACTCTTGATTGTTCGGCAAGTGCCAAGTACGGAGCATCTATTAAAAGTTATTATTTTTCTGGTGGTGGGTTTACAAAGACCAATACAACGAGTGATACAAGTTCTTCGTATACAACTGGAGTAATTAATACATCAGGTAGCGTTCAATTTTCCTGCAAAGTCACAGACAGCCGTGGAAAAACCACCACAAAAACAAGTTCAGTTTATACTTTATTAGCATATTCTAAGCCAGCAATTAGTTCATTTACGGTTACACGAAATAAAAGTACTACAACACATATTAATGTGAGAATTGTTTATACTTTTACTTCTTTGAATAATAATAATGCGGCAACTGTGACATTAAAATATCAACAAAAAGGGGCAAGCACTTGGAATACATATACTGGAACATTAACTAATAATACTACCACAACAATCACAAGTCTAACTTTTAAAGATGACAGTAGTTACAATTTCCAGTTAGTTGTAACGGATTCATTAGAAAATAGTGCGACTGCATCTGCTAGTTGCTCGACAGCCGAAGTTTTCATGGATTGGGGCTTAAACGGGAAATCTTTAGCTATTGGTAAAATGACTGAGTTGGATAACTTTATAGATTTTGGATGGTCGCCCATTTTTAGAAAAGCTTGCTACATGGATAATTATTCTGATAACGAAAAGAATTTTTATTTCCACAATGATGCTTACCGACAAGGGAAGACTTATGAAACAGATGGTTTGTATCCTCATGCATGTAAATTATATGGAGGAAATGGTGAAAGTACTACTGCGATTGGATTATACGATACAGCAAACACAAGAGCAGTTTGGAGATACAATGATGTAACAAATAAAATAGATTCCGATGCCACTCTTGCAAATACATCTCTTAGTATAACTTATGATACAACCAATACGAGTGCTGTTACTGGTAATGCCAAAATAATTCAATTTTTAGGGATTGCTATCATGAAGGCGAGATTTACGGCAAATGAAATTGCAGCGGCAACAACTACAATTTTAGGAACAATCGATTCTGCATATGCCCCAACTACATTTGCTAGTAGTCTATCTGTTTATGTTGATTCTAGTGCAGTTACAGCAAATTGTGCAGCACATATCACATCAGCAGGCGAAATTAAATTTCATAGTACTAGTGCAGTAGCGGCTGGTAAGTATATTTATATAAGTGGTGTGTGGTTCTATTAGTTAGAAAGGAAAAATATTATGGAGAACAAGAATCAACCATCTTTACCTGAGAGTCTTGTTATGGCTTCAGTGCAGAGAAATTTTAAAGAACTTTTAAAAACATATCCTTTACCTATGCACGTTTGGTATCTTTTAGTAAAAGATTTTCTGAGAGACGTGGAAACTTTATATCAACAACAATTGAAAGAAGATAGTCAAAGTTATCAAAAAATGTTAAAGGAACAAGGTGAAACGCATGAATAAAAAAGAAAATACAATTCAACTAGAACAAAATAAAGAAAAATCCAAGTTGCAGACTACAAAAGTGTTTGCAGCTTTTTTATTAGTATTTGTTCTCGTAAATTCAATTTTGGTTGAAGCTTATAGTATGTATGCTATGCTTGCTCTAAATGATTTAAGTGCATTATATGTGCTAATAACAACTGCAATTGGAAGTTCTTTTGCTCTTGTCTTAGAATTTGGAATTTATAGTCTCAAATCTTTTGCTGAAACCAAGGCGGAAAAAGCACAAGAATTTGAATATGTGAAATTAGCTACGGAAGCTTCTGCTCAAACAATCAACGAAACAAAAAATATTATTACTCAAGCGAAAGGATAAAGGTATTTACTATGACGATTGATAATTTTATACAAGATATATTATATGTTGTGATGACAGCTATTCTACCTATTATTACCATATATTTAGTAAATTTCATTAATACCAAGATTGGCACCGATGTTATTGAAAATGAAGATAATACTACTGATGTAGTAATTAAGAGAGTAACGGAAACAGTATCCACCATTATAAAAGCGGTAAATCAAACTTATGTAGATTCTTTAAAAAAATCAGGTACATTCAATGATGAGGCGAAAATCATTGCCAAAAATAAAGCTTTAAATATAGCGAAATCTATGATTGCAGATAAAACGAAACAAATCATAGAAGAAATATATGTGAACTTTGATGTATATTTGGATACTTTAATTGAAGCTGCGGTAAACACTGAAAAAAATAAAAAAGAAAAATCAAAAGAGGTAACTGATATAGGAGTTGATTAACTCACTAATACCCACGGGCTTGCCCGTGGGGTTGTCTAACAGCCCAGAGTGAGTAGCCTAAGCTAAGCCTTTAGGATGTGTTTACTATCAGAAAAAGGTACGTTGCCATAACCGTCAGATACATAAGTGTAAAATACTGAAAGGTGGCATACGTAAACGCAACCAAGCTGATTATTTAGTGAAAGGTTTTCGATTATTCGATAAAGTGCTTTGGCAAAACAAGGAATGTTTCATTTTTGGAAGACGAGCAACTGGGCGTATGGATTTAAGACTTTTAGATGGGACGCATTTAAATGCTTCTGTTGGATACAAGAATTTAAAGCTTCTTGAACCACGAGGCAAGTATTTAACAGAAAGGAGAGTTGTATAGACTACCCACCACAAGGCTTCCTCCTACAGGCAAGCCTATGGGTTTCCGCCTATGACAACAAAAGTTTATTTTATGACAAATTCTGAATTAGAAAATATTGCTAAAGTTATTTATGCTGAAGGTAGTGTATTTTGCGGAAAGAACTATTTGGCACTTCTTGCAATTGCACAGTGTATTTACGACTTGTATAACACAGAAGAATACCAATCACTTGATGATTGCCTTTCTCGCTGTTTTACAGCCCCGTCAGATGTTTTAAATGATGAATGCTTAGAAATAGCCAAGGAAGTTTTTGAACATGGTAAGAAGCGATTACAGTACGCTAAAATTTATCAATTTCGTAGCTATTCAAAATATTCAGATGGCAATGGAAATTTAGATACATCAAAAGTACAAAATTTATTAAAAAATTATGATTATCTAGGAAGTGATTTCATTTCAAACGAATGGGGGCACTTTTATTTTGGAAAGAAAGGGGATGGAGAAATGAACATTATAGAAACGTATGTTAATAACAATACAAATAATTATACGGTAGCGAATCGAGGAAAAGGTGATATCACATGGATTGTAATACATTACACTGCCAATCCATCTTCTACTGCCGCAGCAAATGCACAGTATTATGCAAGTGGAAATACAAACGGTGTTTCGGCTCATTACTTTGTGGATGAAACAGGAATTTATAGAGGTGTCAGAGAGAAAGACATTGCAGGACATTGTGGTGCATATGTAGGGGCTTCTTACTTAACAGAATGTCGCAACGCAAATTCAATTGGAATTGAGATGTGTTGCTACTCCGCTAGTGGTATGAAAGCAAGCCAGTTGACAGGAAATGAAAGGGACTTATACTTTGCAGATAAAACAGTAACCAATACGATTGATTTAGTAAAAGATATTATGGCTCGTTATAATATTCCAGTAGATAATGTAATTCGACATTACGATGTTCATAGTGGACGAAAAATGTGTCCAAGACCTTATGTAGGAGATGATGTAAATACATATTACAAAAAAACTGGTAATCAATTATGGAAGGAATTTAAATCTAAGATTACATCATCTACTACCACTACAACAAAAACTGCCTATTCGGTTCCACAGATTGCTACAGTAAATTCAGGAGATGGATTAAATTTAAGAAGTTCTGCAAGTTCTTCTAATAACTCTAATTTAATCGTCACGCTACCAAATGGACTTTATGTAAATATTATTGAAAATGGTACAAACGGTTGGTGTAAGGTACAGACTGTGCTTGAAAATAAAAATTACATAGGATATGTCTATTCAGCATATCTTAAGCCAGTAACAAAAAAATGTATCGGTAGAACAGTCACCGACCCAACAGGATTAAATATCAGAGCAATTAATTCCGTTAATGGAACACTTGTCGCAACGATGGGGAAAGGTTTTGGATTTTATGTATTAGAAACCATGAATAACGGATGGGGTTTTATTCAATGTGGGAATACAATTGGATATTGTAGCTTGAATAATTCCTATAGTAAAGCTAATTAATTATTCTATAGAATAATCTTAATAGTTAATATGGAATAAGGGTTATCATCTTATGAGAAATTTCATTTGATGATAACCCTATTTTTTACGATTTTTCTCATTTTGTGATTTCATGTCGCTTTATTGGATACTATGCGTCCTTTCCTTGTTATTTTATTTTTATGCCTAATTACTTGGTTACTCTTGTGATTACCCTATAATATTACCTTCAAAAAATCTTTATTTTTCAATAAGGTTTTTTCTCGCTATTAGTTCGAGTCCCGTCGGGAGCTGCTTTAACCCATGTTATACATGGGTTTTTTTATTTATTCTATTTTATCTGCTCTCTCATAATTTGCAAATTACGCACACTTTCAAAAATCAAACCCTTTCATTACGTAGGCGGAAACCCACTGCCGCCTGTACCCTTTTGGTATTAGGTGATGGTAGTTGACAGGCATGAAATGTATGACCTTTTGACTATAGTATCATATTATAATATAACTTCTATTTTTCAGGAGCGCATATGAAACCAATCCTTCGTGTCTCTGATCTCACTTATTCAGATTCCCAGGGACAATGGCTTTCCCTTAATCATCTTTCCTTTTCTGTCTATCCCAGTGAATTTGTCTCCATTGTTTCTCCCGCCATAAACGACAATCCACTGTTTTCCCTTATAAAAAGTATCAATCCTCCTATAGAGGGAAGCATCTCTTTTCCCAGCACTGATTTCCCTCTTCATCTTGGACATTTATCCTTAAAGGAGGAAACACTGACCTGGGACAGTTCCTTTACTCCCACACTTTCTGATTCTAAACAAGCTCCCTTAAATACTCTGGTCAGACATTATCAAACCAACTGTATATCATCCCCTCATACAGCCTGTCCAAGCTACTGTGCCAAATTGCAGCAGCTGATTCTAACTTTAGCAACCTTTCCTGACCTTTTGCTGCTGGAATTTACAGACGAATTAACTCCAAGCTTTTCCGACTTTTCTTTTTTAGATGAGCTGTACGAGCTTAAGCAATCTCACAAACTTTCTGTTCTAATGCTAACTGCATCGCCCAGAGAGGCGCTTTTACTGTCTGATATCATTTACCTATTTAATCCAATCACTGGAAACATCACTCAAAGTCTTATGCCTTTTGCACACTGTTCCAAGCTGCTTCCCTCTCAAAAGATAAACACACAATCCTTCTTACAACATGAAAAGCAATTAAATCATATATTCTAAATAAATTCCCATGTCCCTCAGACGAGGTATCACCATATAGAGGGCAGGTTTATCACCTGCCCTCCTAATCAATTTTTTAATCATTTATCTCTGCTATATTACGAATATATTCATTAATCTCCACAATATCCTGTGGTACTACATAATCGGTATCATCATACAAAAATTCATGCAGCTTCTTTACTTCATCGCAGAAATCTCTTGTCACAATACAATCCTTCTCTGGAATACGTCCTATGACTGTGGCCGAAGAATAAATTCCCTCGTTGCTGGGGAAACCATACTGGGATTCAATCTCATAATTCATAACATCTGCCGCCAACATCAAAAGTTCCGCATAACCAAAATTGGTACCAATATTTGGGAATGCATCTTCCGCAATTTTAATAATTGGAGAAATACTCTTTTTATCAACGATTTCTTCCTTGGCTTTCTCCAACACAGCTGTGATAACCTTTCTCTGGCGATGAGTTCTCTCAAAATCATTGCCGACATAACGAATACGACAATAAGCTACTGCCTGTACACCATCTAAATGCAGCATACCTCCCTCAAAAATACCAGTACTTGGAATACCTGTGTTTTCTACAATCGTGTTGATATAGCCATTGATATCTGCATTCGGCACACCATAACCTACTTCCTTATCGGTTAGTTCCATATCAATTCCGCCCAAGGCATTGACAATATTAGCCGCTACTGCCCAGTTAACTACTACATAACGATCAATATCCAAATCCAAATCATAATTAATAGAATCTACCAGATGATAAATATCTTTATCGAACAACTGGTCGGTCAATTTACCGTAAGTTCCATCTGCCCAACGAAGATACGTGTCACGATAAATTGATGCAAGGCGTACCTGCTTTGTCTGATCATTAATGACACAAACAATTACCGTATCACTATGTGTGTTAGAAATCAATCCATCTCCAGCACGAGCATCTACACCCACCAACAAAAATGTAGTGTAAGTTGTCTTAGTGTCGATTTCTTTCGTGACACTTTCCTCTGTCTCTTCCGCACTAGTAGCGTCCTCTGTATTATCACTCTCCGACTCCGTTTGTTCTTCTTTTGTTGTCTCAATCACTTCCTCTGAGGTACGATCTCTATGATAAAATGAATAATCGGAATTATCTCTCTGCATCAAATCCATCAAGCTTGCAACATAGCTCACACAAATCAAACACAAGATAAAAATAATTTGCAATATCAAAATAATAATTTGATTTCGTCTTTTCTTCGCGGCTAATTTTTTCTTATTACCCATGTATTATCCTTCCTTATTATCACCCTTATTTATAAAATTTTAGCCAAAAAACCCATTCTCACCTGCGCACTTTGGCCATTAGGTGGTGGGTAATTCACAATAACTCAGCCAAACAATATCTTTTGGCTTCCACATTATTTCATCTATTATACTTATATTAGAAAAAAATGGAAGTATAAATTATTGAAATTTTTATGATAATTATTATGCAATATGTCTCTAACTACTCTCTACGGCAAGCCGTGGAAGTTCTGACTGACAACATTTTGCAGGAATCGTACATCTTGTTCAGACTTTAGAATCCTGTCTTTTTGTCGAAGCAGCGAACTTTACAATCAAGCAGTCCTAGGACCATATTGGCGATCGTTTTCTACCTTCGTAAGGGAGCACAGTCAGTCTCCCTGTTTGTTACGAACATCCTGCTTTGAACATCTTACCTACGGAAAGACTACTCCATGGAACCCAATATTCAGCTGTTATTGCAATTATACATTAATTTATGAATTTTTGCAACAAAAAGTGACTTTCATTCCAACAAAGCGATGTTTTTTTCGCCACAGATTCATAATATATAGTAGCGTATCTGATTCCATTTCCATCTTATCCATTGCAGCACAGCATTCTTATTGTTGACTATAAATCTCTCATTAATTATCTCTGCTTCAATAAGATAATATAAATCAAGCACAACCTCTGCTTCCTGCCTCGTAATCGGCTCTCTGGAAAACATCGCTTTAATTACAATCTCACAGACATGCTCAAATTGTTCGGATTTCACAAATGGAAAGGCATCTGTAAAATTCTCTGTGTATTCGTCCACCTGGGCACCACTATAGCTGCAGAGTCGCTTTATTTGCCTAAATAAACTCAATACTTTTTTTCGCTGATTCTTCTGTCTGATCCATCTATTTCTCCGTACCTCACAGACATGAACGCGCCATAAAAGAATGTACCATGAACTAAGCATACACAGAACTCCCAATATAATGAGCACCAAATAGTTTCGTAAATTCTGATAGGAATCTATCTCTGTCCCTTTGCTTCCGCCTGGACCAGAGCCATGACTAGACAGATCTTGACTTTGAGAAAACGGAAAATTTGATTTTAATGATTCTTCCGCAGAGTTTTCCTCTGCCTCAATCACATCATTCGTACTCTCGGTCGTTTCTTTTTCGATGGATTCTTCTGATTCTTCAGTCTCGTCAGTTGATTCCTCAACCTCTTCGATTGTATTCTCCGTCTCATCTGCCAAAATATCCTTTTCATAGTAACCAACCGTTACTTCCACAGGAATCCAACCAAACTGATCATCAAAAATTTCCACCCAAGCGTGGGCACTGGCATCAGTGACATCCACCGTCTCTCCTGCCTTTACAGATTCCTGCAGCACATATCCCTCTGCATAACGAGCAGGAATTCCCAAAGCCCGAAACATCAGTGTAGCTGCAGAAGCAAAATAGACACAATATCCTTCTTTACTCTCATTCATAAAATAATCCACGGGATCCGCTCCTAAGGGCACACTTAAAGCCTCTGTGCTGTATTTGTAATCAGATAACTCCTCCCGCACCAGTGCTATCGCTTTCGAATAGCTTATATACTCGTATTTTGCCTTTGTACGAAATTTTGTTATCGTACTCTCCATCACCCCCTCAGGAATTTCCAGATTTTGCTCATGGACCCACCTAATATAGAAAGGAGTAAAATCAGCCGTGTCATCCGCCATCTTATGAAGCCATCTATCAAGATTCATGCTGCACTGTTCTATATCATATACCATCACAAGATATTCTTTTTCCTTCGTATTGGCTGCCTCAATATATGCATCCTCTATCAATATTCCATTCTCTTCCTCATCTAAATAACTATAATAAGGAACATATTGAAAATGTTGATTTGCACCTACATTGCGTACAGAAATAATATTATAATTTAAACTCGACTCATCACTTACCAAATAGTCTTGAATATGATAATTAGACGTTATTAAAAAACCCGTATTAAACAAACCTAAGCATATTGTTCGTGAATAAGCCGGAAAATTTTCCGCAACTTTCCAGCCTTGAGAAGTATATTTGCTCGCCGCATAGCCTTTAATATACAATGACTGATTTAAATCTTCCTCACAAGTTATCTGCAAATGCACCTCTCCTGAATATTGTACTTTTCCGCTGCGATTAAAAATACCACCTGCATTGCCTGCCTGTGCCGGAAAATACATTCCCAATCGATTTATCATACTCTGTGCAAGTTCTTCTATGTCCATATCGTGTAAGCTTGTTCGAAAACTATAGTAAATCTGCTTGTTATTTGAAAACCATTCATATACGGTCCCATGAGCAAACCAGGCTGCTCCCATGCAGATTGTAAAAATCAAAATGCTTTCCAACAGCCGCCTTATCTGATATTTTTTATCCCGAAACGTCTGCTCCATACATTCTACCATACGAAGTATTGCTATGGATAGAATGAGACAGATTCCACTGGATACAGAGGGCATTTTTCCAATAATCGATGCCAACAGTACTTCCAGGAGCAAAATCACCGCTGCTAATCCTGTACGTCTTTGATAAAAACAGGGAGTCAGTACAATCCCATATAAAATACTGACTATACACCAAAATGTCCACATACTGGAGGGCTTTTGATAAACCGAAACATTTCCATAACCGCCAAAATAAATTTTTATTTCACTGAGAATCAATTCCGCTACAAACTTCCACTGTCGCAGCAGCATCTCATTGGACATGAACACCAGCAGCAAGCAAATACACAGCCCCAAAACGATAGGAATCCAATTTTTCATTGTTACCTTGACAATGAAACCAGACAGCAGACAGACACTTACAATCATCATCCATAGGTAGATGCTGCTATATTCCACAAAGAAGCTTTCCGCAAAGCTGTGAAATACACCCCAGATACCCAACACTTCCGCTAGAAAAGCACAAATCTCCAAACTCCAATGAGTGTTTCTTTCCGACCTTTTAGGCTGCAGAGCCTGAATAGACACCCATTTTTTCTTTTTTTTCATAAATAAAATCCTTTCGGTTACCGTACGGTGGTGCCCCCTAATCGGGGCATGTGCGTTTACTTTTTAATATCTAAAAGATAATCGGAGTTTCTCCTAATTCACTCTTCCAATTTTTTTCCTGCAAATGGATAATCTGTAAAGTAATGTCTGTTCTTACTGACCCCATACAAAAAACCGTTGTTTCGTTGGCACAATGACATCTTTCCAGAACATAGGCATTTTCCTCCGTAAGCTCATCAGTAAGATAAAACAAATGTTCACAGGTTGTCTGTGGATATTGACTTTCGTATTCCGCCAAAGTGTTTCCTTTCTCCGACAATTTATTTTCAAATAGATAATGAAAAATCTCCTCCAACATTTCTTCGCTGGTGCAAGACAAAAATAATCCATTCTCCTGCTGCCATACAATCTGAAATCGAATCTCCAACTCCATCAATGCTACGCACAGGGACAGAAGTGTTTCCAACATGCGCTCATCAAATATCGATTCTTGATGATGAAAATCTAATACAATCTTCGCTGGCCATCCCAAAGGCATGGAAAACTCTTTTACCAACAAATTTTCCATCTTTTGACTCAATTTCCAGTGAATTTGCTGTATTCGGTCTCCATCTTGATAATTTCTAATATTAAAAACCTGGGATGGATCATTGCCTGCCTTACTCATGGAAAATTGATCCTGCTCTCCGATTGTCCTATCAATAATACGATTTAAGATCAGCATCATCGGCTGCGCCTCCGGAAGAATTAAAATTTTGACACTGTGTTTATCCGAATATTTACATCTCCAACCTAACAGCCCCAAAAAATCCAACACTCGAACCTGCTTCACTTGAAGCTCAAAAAATCCAAACTCATCAATATACAAAGAAATCGGTACATCCGACCAACTATTTTGCTGCGTCCAAGCTGTGACAACCTGCCTCTTTTTTTGTTTTCTTGCCCTATCCGTAATCTCAATCGTCAGCTCACAGCAAATTGCTTTCTGCTTCTTCTCATTTTTCAACGAAAAATGAATAGTCTTCGGCTCGTTTCTCTTGGCGATGAAATATTGTTCCTCCATCTCCATCGACACATTGCTGGCATTATAGTATGCCTGTCCTTGACAAAATACACCTAAGCAGAGCAAAAACAACAGCATCAAAGAAGGAAATACATCCACATACATCAAGGAGAAATATACCGCCATCACCACCAAAATGACATAAATCCATCTTTGCAGCTTCATTTTGTACCTGCCTTCGGCATCTGAACTGTCCTCAAAATATCATCCAGCACTTCCTTTTTGGTATGATGAGCAATTCTTGCCTTCGCATTTAAAATAATACGGTGCTGTGCTACATCAAAAAATACATTTTGACAATCTGTGGGCTTTACAAAATCACTGCCATGTATGTACGCCCATGCAGCCGCCATACGAATTAAGGCTACTGAGCCTCTCGGACTCATCCCCAACTCTGTCCACTCATGCGTTCTTGTTGCCGCAGACAGATTTGCTGCATACTCATAAACCAAATCATGAACATAAACTTGCTCAATCTCATTTTGTATCTGCAAAATATCCTTTTTTGTCAATACTGGTTCCAGGTTCTGAATTTGTCTGCTCTCTTTTCTCATTCTCATGATATCAATCTCATTCTCCAAGGTTGGGTATCCCATACTTAGCTGTATCATAAAACGATCCAATTGGGAATCAGGCAACATCTGAGTACCTGCCGAACCAATGGGATTTTGAGTCGCAATCACAAAAAAAGGAACTGGCACCTCTCTTGTAATGCCATCCACTGTCACTGTATTTTCCTCCATAACCTCCAATAAAGCTGACTGGGTTCTGGAAGAAGTACGATTAATCTCATCTGCCAAAAATAAATTAGTCATAATCGTACCTTTTTTATAGACAAAAGCTTCCTTTGCTTTGTCATACATATTAAATCCAATAATATCGCTTGGAAGAACATCGGGCGTAAACTGCATACGCTTGCTGTCCAGAGATAGTACCTGTGCCAAAGATAGAGCCAGAGTGGTTTTTCCCACACCCGGGATATCTTCCATTAAAACATGACCTCCTGCTAAGATGGCGCAAAGCATCTTCTCCACAACTTTCTCTTTTCCAATTACATTTTTCTGTATTTCTGTCAGTGCTTGCTGAATTTGTTGCTGATACATGCAATCTGCTGCTTGAAATATAGACAAATATATCCACTCAGTATGAATCATTTACCCTATCATAAAATTTCTATCACTCCCATACTTCTTTCGGATAATGCGTCCAGCAGCTTCTCCTTTCTTTAAGCGTTCTTTTCAGTCTTCGTATTTCCTCGACAGACAACGCCATTTTCTTGATAATTGTTTTTTAGGTTCTTTCATTTCAATCTGAATAATAATAATCTACTCTCCAATCTGTCTCTTCCAATGGGATAGCATCTATTACCTGCTCCTCAAAACAGACTCCCATCTTGTAACCCAAAGGGAACTTGGCAAAATATCGGTCATAAAAACCTCCGCCATATCCAATACGTCCCCCTGTCTGGTCAAAAGCAGCTCCTGGCACTAAAATTAAACTCTTTTCAGTCGGATAGACAACAGTGCCATTTTCTGGTTCCAAAATACCATAAGCTCCTAATTTCAACTGCATCATAGATGTAATCTGGATAAAATTCATCTCCTGCCCCTGCACCTTGGGAACTGCCACAGGCATCTTGATATCCAGCAGCCATTGAATCAACTGATGTGTCTCCACTTCTTCCCGATAAGACACATACACAAAAATTGTATCAAATACATGACTCTCTATATAAGATAATAATCCTTGCTGAATAGTCAGTGATTTTTCTTTACGATTTTGAATTTGTTTTCTTTTTTTTAGCATTTCACGCCGCAGAACCCGCTTTTGTTCTGCGGCGCTGTCCTCAATGTCCCATTTTTGCATCATGACGCTTCTTGACATCCACAATACTGCCATCTGGATTTTGAATTTGTACGATTTCCAATTCTCCTCTCAGACTAGCACGAATCGCTGCAATATATTCCTGACGAAGCTTTGCCTGTTCAACTTTCTCTATTTCCGTCAAAGTACCTGCCTTTTGTTTATGATACAGCTCATTGATGCGAGCTATCTTCTCTGTCATATCCATAATTACTTTCTCCATTTCCTTATATTAAAGATATTGAGGTCAAAAAGTATTTTGACCCTGCTATCACGCTGTTTTAGTGTATCACAGCTGTCTTTATCATTCAAGACTGTTTTTTAGATAAAAACAATGGACATTGCACTGCCAACTCGTCCACAAGCACAAATAATCATTAAAAACCTAACCAGTCTCCTATTCACAAATTGTTTTTTACTACTGCCTCTGCTACGCGGATTCCATCCATCGCCGCCGAGGTAATTCCCCCTGCATAACCAGCCCCTTCACCGCAGGGATATAATCCCTTAATAGATAGAGACTCCAAATTTTCACTGTCTCGCTCCATCCTAACAGGTGAAGATGTGCGGCTCTCAACCCCTGCAAACAGTGCATCTGGTCTGTCAAATCCCTGAATTATTTTCCCAAAATTATCCATTGCCTCGATAATTGAGCTACAGAGCTCATCAGGCAGCACCTCCCGAAGATTAGCAAATTTCCACTTACCCTTCATAACTGGTATTACCTCCCCCAACTCATCAGAAACTCGATTTTCTCTAAAATCAACTGCCAGTTGTACTGGAATCCGACCTTCTCCAACACGGTAGGCAGCTTCCTCTAATCGGCGCTGAAACATAACCCCTGAAAGTGCTCCCTCCTCGCCAAAATCTTCCGGAGTCACTGTTACAATTAGGGCGCTGTTCGCATTTTGAGTGTCTCTTCCATGATTACTCATACCGTTGACCACCAAACGCCCTTCCTCTGAAGAAGAATTAACCACAAAACCACCCGGACACATACAAAACGAGTATACCCCCCGTCCTGTAGATGCCTGATAAGTCAGCTTATAATCAGCAGCACCTAACTGCGGCACCAGCTCACGCCCATACTGACTCTGATTAATCATACTCTGAGGATGCTGGATGCGCAGTCCCACCGCAAAAGCCTTGGGTTTTAACTCCATACCACTGTCCAGTAAACTTTCAAAAGTATCTCTCGCACTATGTCCTACGGCTAAAATTACCTGATTCGTCTCGATGGTCTCTCCTGACTCCAACAAAATCCCCGTCACTCGTTGATTTTTAGTCAAAATCTTCTCCATCTTAGTCTCAAAGCGCACCTCACCGCCATAGGCCAAAATATCCTCGCGAATATTACGTACCACCCTTTTCAAAATATCGGTTCCAATGTGTGGATGATTCAAATACAAAATTTCTTCAGGTGCCCCATGCTCTACAAAAATCTCCAGCACCTTTCGGTTGCGTCCAAAGGCATCCTTCACCAGAGTATTTAATTTTCCATCGGAGAAGGTACCTGCACCTCCCTCACCAAACTGTACATTGGATTTTATATCCAACACACCAGTCTCCCAAAAAAACTCTACATCCTTTGTTCGCTCCTCCACGCAACGCCCTCGCTCCACCAAAATGGGACGAAAGCCCGCCTTCGCTAACATAAATCCGCAGAATAAACCTGCTGGACCACAACCTACAATCACTGGTCGATGAGGCATCACCACACCTTCCGCTGTTGGAAACTGGTAACGTCTTTCCACTATTGCTTCCGTTCCCTTGGGCAGTTTTCCCTTACAGTTTTTCAGATATTTTTCTTCTCCCTTAATTTTTACATCAATTGTATAGCTAAAAAAAAGCTCCGGCTTCTTTCTCGCATCTAACGACTGCTTTACAATTTTATAACATTCCAACTGATTCTGTTTTAAATGAAGCTGCTGTATTATTTTTTTTTCTAATTCTGATTGCTTATGCTCAATCGGAAGCTTCAACTGATTTATTCGTATCATGATTATTTTCTCCTATTTTTTCATTTTTGCTGCCGACTTGCCTGCCAAAAATCCACTGCTCCATGCAAACTGCAGGTTGTAGCCACCGCACATACCATCTACATCCAAAATTTCACCTGCAAAATAAAGTTCTGACACCAAACGAGATTCCATCGTAGCTGGATTCACTTCCTTCAAACTGACACCACCAGCACACACCTGAGCCTGCTCAAAATCTCCCGTACCCAGAACGGAAAGCTCCATTTGTTTGATAACATGAGCCAATCCTACCTCTTCTTCTCGATTAACCTCACCCCATTTTGTTTTACCGTCCAGTTTTGCCTGCCGAATCAGCACCGCTGCTAGTTTCTTTGGAAACAAACCAGTCAATCCATCTTCCAAGGATAAATGCGCCAACTGCTGTCTTCGTCTATCTAAGAATATTTGTACCTCCTCTTCAGACTGTCCTGGCCAGAAATCACAAACCACAGACACCTTCTTTTTTTGATACAAAGCCATTGATACATAACGACTTATCTGAAAAGCTGGGATACCCGAGACGCCATAATCTGTCAGCTGCAGCTCTCCACGATTTTTATTCCATATTTTTCCATCTACTTTGACAGCAATCTCACCTTCCACGCGCACACCTGCCCATTGCTTTAGAAAACTACCCGCTGTCTTAATCGCAGTGAGAGCAGGCAGCACTGGCATAATGGAATGTCCCCACTGTCTGGCAAGAGCATATCCGCTGCCGTCACTTCCTGTCTTGGAGGCAGCCTGTGAGCCACAAGCCAAAATAAGTCCATCAGATGACCAGGTCTCTTTCTTACTTTTTACCACAAAATGACCTCGCTCTTTCTTCATCTGCTCCACCGCAGTATCTGTATCAATCTCTACACCTAAACGCTCCAGCTCCCAGCGCAGCCCATCCAACACTGCACTAGCCTGCCCTGACATCGGATAACAATATCCATTTTTCTGCATCGCCAAAATGCCAAGAGATTCAAAAAAACGCAGGCTATCTTCAAAGCCAAAATTTTGCAGCACCTGCGCTACCCATTTCTCGCTGCCGCCACGAAAATATTTTTCACTCATCTGCTGATTGGTAAAATTACAGCGTCCATTTCCCGTAACCAAAATTTTTTTTCCTACACGGTCTGTATGCTCGAGCAAAATCACCTTTGCTCCAGCTCGAGCCGCTGAGATTGCTGCTGTCATGCCTGACGCACCAGCTCCAATTACAATTATTCTTCTCATTTTTCCATCTTTCTATCAAAAAAGCCCCTGAAAACATAAGTTTCGCTACATTTTCAGGAACTTTTATTTTTTATTTAAAAACTGCAAAACAGGGAAATTACTTCATTAAATGCAGCTTTACTGCCACACGATACAATCTCATGCCCATCGGCATATCTTCCAATTCTTTTTTGGTAATGCCTCTCGTCAAGCACAGGGAGACAAAATATACCATCACTGCGCTTACAATAGTCAGCAGCACTGCAATCTTTTCACTTCCAAATAACTTTGTGAACACATACTGTCCTGCCACACACCAGGCTCCCATAATAGCCGCCGAAATTCCCGGCAGGATATAAGTAGACTTAATTTTTTGATGATATCCCAAATATTTACTGATAGAAGCACAATTTAAAGTTGCCATTATCAAGCCAAACATCACATAAGAAAAGATAACTGCATAGATATCCATCTTCAATCCCCATAATAGAGCTATCATAATCATCACATGAAGAATCAAAGAAATAGCAGCATTACGTACCGGAACTGTCATTCGATCAATACCCTGTAAAATACCATTCGTTAATGTAGCCAGAGAAAAAACAATGACTGCAAAGCCGCCAACCAACAAATAGAGACCCGCACTGCTGTTATCACTTGGAAACAACAATTTAATAATCGGTTCAGACAGAATCATCAATCCTACTGCAGAAGGAATGGCAATTAGCATAGTCAGCTTCACCACAGCAGTAATCTCACTCTTCACTTCTTTTTTATTGCCAGCTGCGTATTCCTTTGAGATAGCCGGAACAGAAGAAGCTGCCATAGCTGAAGCCACAGAGACAGGCACATGCACTAACAACAAATATTTTCCAGAATATACTCCCCATACGATTTTGTAGGTATCATTGTTGGTTAAATCCATGTAATTACTAAACACACTGTTATCGACCAAGTCAATCAGATTGTAAACGGCTGTACTCAAAACAACTGGAATGACTGCAAAGACAAACATTCGCATAATACGCTGATAGGACTCCACTCGGCTGGATTTATCTCGGCGCAAACGCTTATATATGCTTCCTCGACACATACGATAAATGAACACACAAAACAGCAGTCCAACCAACGCACCAATACCGGTACCTAATGTACCACCCGCAGCACCCCAAGCAGGAGCCCATGAATCAGTCTGTAATACAATATCCTTTTTTAAACCATACTGGAACAGAAAATACGAAGCCACAATGCTGACAATCGCATTGAAAATTTGTTCCAAAATCTGAGAAATCGCTGTAGGCACATTCGTAGACATTCCCTGAAAATAGCCACGCATAACACCAAGAAGCGCTACAATCAAAATGGTTGGTGCCAACACTTTCAATGAAACAGCAGCCATCGGCGAATGAATCACTACGTTGACAAAAAAATCTGCTCCAAAAAAACAAAGCAAGGTAAAAAACAGACCAGTACAGAATGCAAAAAGCAATGCACATTTAAACACACGATGAGCATTTTTATATTCTTTTACTGCGATTCGAGCCGACACCATCTTAGATACAACCACCGGCAAACTATAAGAAGACAACAGCAACAAAATGGAATACACACTATATGCGCTGGAATAGTATGTATTTCCCTCATCTCCTATAATTTCCGTCATAGGAATGCGATACACCAGACCAATCAAACGTACCATAATTGACGCCATTGCTAAAATGGTTCCCTGCACAAGAAAATTACTTCTTTTCGTCTCTCTTTCTGCCATAACGTAACTCCTATTTATCTTTTATCTCTCTTGTAATCCCCAACTCCTGCAAAATCTCTTCCTGTCTGCGCTCCATCTCAAGTCGCTCCTCCTCCTGCATATGGTCATATCCCATTAAATGCAGCATACTGTGAGCAACCAAAAAAGCTAATTCCCTTTCCATACTGTGTCCATACTGAGCCGCCTGCTCTTTAATTTTTTCCACAGACAGTACAATATCGCCCAACAGTAATTCTCCTGTTTCTGGATTGAAACAGTCTAAATCTTCTTCTACATAGTCAAAATTTCCTGGCTCCTCGTACTCGACCATCGGAAAAGACAGCACATCCGTTGGCCGGTCAATTTGACGGAACTGGCGATTTATTTCCTGTATAGACTCATTATCGGTAATAGTCACACTGACTTCCGCCTCATAGGGACATTCCTCATAGTCCAATGCAGCCAAAACCACATCGTTAATAATACGCTCATAATCTACTTCTAATGGAAGCTCTGTCTCATATTCGATTGAAATTGTCATGATTCCCTCCTGGTATCTTTTTTCTGGAATTGATGGGACTTATATTGTGGTCCTCTCTCGCCCCGCACTCCATAAGAATTTTTTCTGCGCTCTTTTGCATTGTCTCTCGCCGCCTGGCGCTGCTCATAATCATCATAGGCCTGTACAATCTTCTGTACCAGCGGATGACGCACCACATCACTGCTGTCAAAGTAGATGACCCCAATCTCGTCCACATTTTTCAGCACACGCAAAGCCACATCTAAACCAGAAGCCTGACCTGCTGGCAAATCCTTCTGAGTCATATCTCCGGTAATAATAACCTTTGATCCAAATCCAATACGCGTTAAAAACATTTTCATCTGCGCCGGTGTTGTATTCTGAGCCTCATCTAAAATAATATAAGCATTGTCCAGCGTGCGGCCTCTCATATAGGCCAAAGGAGCTACCTCAATCAAACCTTTTTCCTGATTATGCAGAAAACTTTCCGGTCCCATAATTTGATATAAGGCATCATACAACGGTCTCAAATATGGATCAATTTTACTCTGCAAATCACCCGGCAGAAATCCCAGCTTCTCCCCTGCTTCAATGGCTGGACGAGTTAAAATAATGCGATTTACTTCATTATTCTTAAAGGCCTGAATCGCCATAGCCATAGCAAGATAAGTTTTTCCTGTTCCCGCTGGTCCCACGCCAAAGACAATCATCTTTTGACGTATTGTATTTACATAAGACTTTTGTCCCAATGTTTTTGGCTTTACCGGTTTTCCATTGATGGTACGGCAAATAATATCCTTATCAATCTCCAAAATTGCATCCTGCTTCTCCTGAAACGAGAGAGACAATGCATAATCCACATTTTGCTCTGTAATTGTATTTCCACGCCTGGAGAGTTCCACCAAATTGTTCAGTACACTCTTTGCTTTTTGTACCATGGAATCTGCACCAATAATTTTTACCTCTCCATCTCTCGTCACAATCGTGACTCGCAGAGTGCGCTCTAGTTTTTTGATATAAGCATCAAACTGACCAAATACATTTTTTTGATGCTCAAATGGAATGTCTATCAATGTCTCTGTAATTCCCATTCATTTCCTCCAAAACATTTATGTCTCTGTTTATTACATTTCACTGCGTCAGCTCTCCCTCCTGTACAGCAGGAAACCAGACTGTCACTGTTCCCTCTGCCAAACAACCGCCCACAGTTAAATTTATTGTAACATTATTTTGAATAATTTCCACCCCTATTTTTTGTAAATTTTCAAGATATTGAAAAAAATTTTTTTCTGCCTCTTTTTTCATCTCTTCCTCGCTCTTTTTTAACTCTGTCTCCGTACAGCTTGCAATAACTTTGCTTCCATAATAGACAGGCAGCCAAAAACTCTCCTTTAAACAAAGCTGCTGCATATGGGTGACAGTCATCTCATTTTCTGTGGTTTTCCAAAAGAAATTTGGCAACTCCAAATAATAATGCCCAATCTGAATAAAAGGAAGATTTCTAGTACTTACCACATTTTTTTTTAAATAATTCTGTGGAATCCAATCGGTATAATTTAATATCTGCTCCACATAGATATCTGCTGACGCATGCACCTGACGCTGAGATAAAATACTTTCATCCTCTCCTTTTACTGTTACAATCCCTGACACCAACAATTGTCCTTTCTCTACCTCGTCTCCCACCTGTACCTGCGGCACACCAATTCGAGTAATCATACTGCGTATAATTCCACTATACTGAGCATATAGACTGCATGGCTCCTCATCCTGCATTTCTGCATGCAAATATCCATCATTCTCCTTGATTTTTACAGTCATTTTAGTGCCCGCAATCATCACCGATACCCAGGTAATATCATTATAAGCCTTTCGTATTTCCTTTTCCAATTCTTCGCAGTGTGCTTCTTTAATTCTCATACCTGCCGTATAGCCCCGTTCTAATAAAAAATTCCTTAATTCTTCCTCCGTATATTTTTGATTGCCCTCATAGCTAATATTCCAAATAAACAGGGATGCAAGCTGTAATAAAACCATAAAACAGACAAAACCCAGAAAAAAAGGGACTCTCTTTCTATTTCTATGAATCCAAAATGGCAGTCCCCGTCTCTGCAAAATTTTCAGCTTGATATGTGTTTTTCTCGCAATGGGTTTCATGGCATAAAAATCATCGATACTAGTGCTGCAAATATAGGAGTCCTCGCTGGATAAATCCCACAAATCAATTCCTCGATTACGGCATAAGTTTAAAAATCGCTCTGGTGCCTCACTGCATAACTGTACCACCACATACCCTTTTTGAAATTGAAACCATTTTCCCACCTATTTCCTCCCGAAACATTGATGTATGCCTGCTGCGAAAAAATTATTCAAACCATACTCCTTCGATACTCCCCTGGATTTCTAATTCTTCATAATTATAAGTACAAATATGTAATCGTTTCCCCGAAACGCGAATTTTTTCATGCTTTCCAGCTAAGCGAATGCAGCAATCTGAGTATTCAATCAGACTTCGAAAATTACGAATCCATACATGATTCCTGCCCTCCATCGAAATGAGAATGGAGCCGCATACTACATCTTTTGGCAGATTGAACTGTTCTGCTAATGACTGAGCAAAATGAGAAAAACGCTCCGCCATGGTCGCCTCCACCCCACTTACTTTTGACTATTCTATGTATTACATAGAAAAAAAATTCCCGATACTCTCCGTATCGGGAATTTTAAGTAATAAAATACAGTTTGTGATTAGCTTAACTTACGCTTTCTAGCCGCTTCAGACTTCTTCTTACGTCTTACGCTTGGCTTCTCGTAATGCTCTCTCTTACGAATCTCCTGCTGGATACCTGCCTTCGCACAGTTTCTTTTAAATCTGCGCAAAGCACTGTCCAAACTTTCGTTATCTTTTACGATTACATTTGACATAGCTCACACCTAACCTCCCTTCAGTTGCGTATTATGCGTAATACAACTGTTTGGGTATTTTTTTGCACGAACAATATTATACCATATTTTACAGATTCGTCAACTGGATTTTTTCAAAATCTTTTATTTTCTCAACTCAATTCCCATATCACTCAAAGATTTTACAATCTTGTCCATAACAGCAACGATTTCTTTGTCCTCCAAAGTGTGGTCCTTTGCACGGAAGATAACCGAATAAGCCATCGACTTGAAACCAGCCTGAATCTGAGAACCTTCATAGACATCAAACAACTGATAGCTCTCTAAGAGCTTGCCGCCCTTCTTTTCAATCACTTCCTCAATCTGACCCGCCAAAATATTCTTTGGTACTGTCATACTGATATCTCTGGTAACTGCTGGGAACTTAGCCAATCCATTGTATTTTCTGTCATAGGAAGCTTGAGCCACAATGTGAGGCATATCGATAACTGCTACATAGGTACGCTCGCCAATCTCATAATTATCTGCTACCTGTGGATGAATCTCTCCTATATAACCGACCACCTGTCCGCCATAAATAATATTGGCCTGACGTCCTGGATGCAAGAAACTCTTTCCAGACTTCGGATCATAACTAATTTTCTTATTTAATCCTACCTTATAGAAAAATTCTTCTACTACACCCTTCATAGTATAGAAATCTCCGCTGTCATACATACCAAGCGTAAACTGCGTACGCTCATCTGGAAGCTCTGTAAGCGGCAATGCTTTTGGCAAATAAATATTTCCAATCTCATAGAGACGAACACTCTTATTTCTTCTATTATAATTGGTGGACAGAGAGGTCAACATTCCATTTAAAGAAAGCGTTCTCATAATGCTGTAGTCCTCGCCCAGTGGGTTTAAAATCTTGATAGCCTGTCTTTCCACTGCATCTGCTGGCAGCATCAGCTTATCAAATACTTTTGGACTTTCAAAGGAATAAGTCATAGCCTGACTGAAACCACAAAACTCAGCCACATCCTTTGCCGTATTCTCAATACGAAGCTTAAAGGAAAGTTTACCTGTAGTAGCCTCGCCCGATGGCAATGTAGTTGGAATGTTGTCATAGCCAAAGAAACGCGCAACCTCCTCAGCGATATCTGCTTTGCGCTCCAAATCCTGACGGAAGGATGGAATCACTATCTCTCTCTTTTCTGCATCATATTCCAACTCTAATGGTTTGAAGTAAGAGAGCATCTGCTCTTCACTCAGGTTTACTCCCAACAGACGATTGATGTAAGCTGGGTCAAATGGAATCCTTTTTTGCTCTTTCTTGCCTACATAGACATCAATCATACCGCCAACTACTTCACCGCAGCCCAACTCTTCGACTAATTGACAAGCACGGTCAATCGCTGCCTGTGCATTTTCAGGGTCAAGACCTTTCTCAAACTTACCAGAAGCATCCGTTCTAAGCCCCAAACGCTTTGCAGAGAGACGAATGTTAGTTCCATCGAAACAAGCAGCTTCAAACACCATCGTCGTAACATTATCTGTAATCTTGGAATTTTCACCACCCATAATACCTGCAATGCCGACTGCTTTATCTCCATCATTAATCATCAAAATGTTTTCATCCAACTTACGAATTTGACCGTCCAAAGTCTGGAAAGTTTCACCATTTTCTGCTCTCTTTACCACAATCTTATGTCCGGACAGAGTATCGTAATCAAAAGCATGCATTGGCTGACCATATTCTTCCATAACATAATTGGTAATATCAACCAAGTTGTTGATTGGACGAATGCCAGATGCAGCCAATCTTCTCTGCATCCACTCTGGTGATGGACCAAACTTAATGTTCTTGACCATTCTTGCACAGTAACGAGGACACAAATCCTGATCCTTTACTTCTACGGACAAATAGTCATGAATGTCTTCGCCATTTCCAGTTTCTTTTACTACTGGAGGTACAAATGGCTTTCCAAAGGTGGCAGCTGCCTCTCTGGCAATACCCAAAACACTGTAGCAGTCCACACGATTGGATGTAATTTCATATTCAAATACGACATCATGCAAACCTAATACTTCTACGGCATCGGCACCAACTTCTACATCATCTTTAAAAATATAAATTCCATTTTCTGGAGCTTCTGGATAAAAGTTCTTGGAAGAACCCAACTCCTCAATGGAGCACATCATACCATTGGACTCTACGCCACGAAGCTTGCCCTTCTTAATAGGCACACCATTTTCTGGCAATGGTCCACCATCATGACCACCTGCAACTCTACCGCCACTCAATACCACTGGTACCTTTGCACCCACAAAGACATTTGGAGCACCCGTGACAATCTGAGTAATCTCATTATTTCCAATATTTACCTGGCATACCACCAATTTATTTGCATCTGGATGGCGTTCTATGCTCACAATCTCACCAACCACGATATTCTTCAAATTTTTATCCAGACACTCAAAACCCTCTACCTTTGTTCCAGATAAGGTCATCGCATCTGTATATTCCTGTGCCGTACATTCCAATTCTGGTACATACGCTTTAATCCAGGATAATGCTGTATTCATTGTCAATTTCCTCCTAATTATTTACTGTAAAAGTCCCGAACAGCGGCTGAGCAGATAGCAAGCTTGCTTGCTCAGATGCTCAGACATTGGACGGGCTAACCTATATAAGTAAGTAGGGCAATAGCCCGAATTACGAATACAGGTGCGATTGCGAGAGTGCACAGCACGGAGCAATCGACTTTTATATATCGCAGTGCCTGATAAGCAGGCATATCCTTTTATAAAAATCTTAGAACTGCTTTAAGAAACGAATATCATTCTCGTACAAAAGTCTCATGTCATCAATCTCATATTTCAACAATGCAATACGTTCCAATCCCACACCAAAAGCAAATCCCGTGTACTCTTCTGGGTCGATACCACACATTTCCAATACATGAGGATGAACCATACCACAGCCTAAAATCTCAATCCAGCCAGAACCCTTGCAGAAACGACATCCACTGCCGCCACATTTAAAGCAAGTTACATCCACCTCAGCAGATGGCTCTGTAAATGGGAAATGATGAGGACGGAATTTTACTTTAGTATTTTCGCCAAACAGCTCCTTGGCAAACTCTGCCAAAGTACCCTTCAAATCAGCGAAGGTAATATTTTTATCGATAACCAAACCTTCAATCTGATGGAAAGATGGAGAATGAGTCGCATCCACTTCGTCAGAACGGAACACTCGACCTGGAGCAATCATACGAATTGGCAGCTTGCCCTGCTGCATCACACGCGCCTGCACTGGGGAGGTCTGAGTACGCAGCAAAATTTCCTTATTAATATAGAATGTATCCTGTTCATCTTTTGCAGGATGATTCTCAGGAATGTTCAACAACTCAAAATTGTACTTGTCATACTCTACTTCTGGACCTTCTACAACCTCATAGCCCATACCGATGAAGATACGTTCTACCTCTTCCAAGGCAATCGTATTCGGATGACGATGCCCAATCTCATTCTTCTTTGCTGGCAAAGTAACGTCAATCACTTCTGCTGCCATCTTTGCCTCTCTAGCCTTAGCCTGCAGACGAGCTTTCGCTGCCTCTAAAGCTGCCTCAATCTCCTGAGATGCAGCATTGACCAGCTGACCTACCTTTGGTCTGTCTTCTGGGGCCACATCTTTCATACTCTTCTTGACTGTTGTCAACTCACCTTTTTTCCCCAGAAAGTTAACACGAATTTCATTTAACTTGTCCAAAGAATCCGATGCTTCAATCTGAGCTACCGCAGCTTCTCTTAGCTGTCTCAATTTTTCCTTCATAATGCTCCTCCATCATATTTTTATATGGCAGTACCGTTTGTTTGCACCCATGCGGTATACTGGCAACTACTTACATCAATCACCATGCCACTCTAACAGCTATTTCCCTGATATAGGGGATGCAAATAAAAAAGAGCTCCATCCCAAAAAGGGACGAAGCTCGTAGATTCGCGGTACCACCCTAGTTCCTGCCTGCGCAGACACTTAAACACATAACGCGTGCATACGTCATTTCCTACTCTTATCTGACTCATACAATATTAAGCTGGCAGTCTCCCAGCAGCCAAATACAACCATTCAGAAATGCAGCTCCAGTGCGAACTTCAATTTATAACGGAACCTGAAAGGGCTTACAGCCGATGACCCTCTCTCTCTGGCGGAATGTTACAAATCTACTAAACACTTTCCTCGCTTTTTATTATCGGTCATTATCATAACGCTTTTTCGCAGGAATGTCAAGAAAATTTTTTCACAGAATTTACTGCAATTGTTATGGCTTCAAAATAAAGAAGATAGCAATAAGTGATGCAATCAAACATACCACAATTACAACTATCACAATTTGAAATAAATTTTCAAATGTTGTCGCCTTATTTTGGTTTTGCTCCTGGAAGGATTCACCAGATGCCTCATCAGAATCTCCTGTTCCTGTCTCTGCTTCCTGTGAATCATCCGTATTTGACTCATCCAGAGAATCGATATTATTTTGATCTTCTCTGTCACTGTTATCTATCTCTTGATTGGAGGTGGTATCATCACTATCATCGACATTGATACTTTCCTCGCTGCTCTCTGATACAGGTTCACCGACCATATACTCTGCTCCATAAGCAGTTAAATTGTCTGCTGTCATTTCTCGCAGCATCTGACTGACAATCATAGACACAGATGTCATTTGATATTGCAGTCTGCCCGGCAATATCGTCTCCAAATTGGCCATACTATCATACTCACTTCCTGTAATCATCCCTCCACTGGAAGAAAAATATTCCAAAGCAGAATCAATTTTCTGACCATTCTCCCAAACACCGCTGGAAAATCCCACATAAGCAATCTTTTTCTCCTGAAATACACTGGATTCTCCACTCAAATATGCAGGTGACTGCTGTTCACCACTCTCATCTTCTGGCAAATAATTCAGCAAAATACCCGCTCGCTCAGCAGCATTCATAGCCCAGCGACCAGCCCAGTCCTCTCGTAGATTACCATTTTCATCATAAAATCCGCTGTACACATAGAGATTGTCTCCGCCCGCCACACCATCCAAATCAATATAACAGACTGCTGTATTTTGTGCCCCCAAACCCATCATAATGACATCCATATAATTTTGTGCACCTTGATGTTGGAGTTCCCCTTCGGAAGCACCCCAAAAGCAAAACTTAATCGTATAGTAAGTGTCCGTACCAGCAAATCGTTTCGCCAACTCCAACAAGACAGCTGTGCTGGCAGCATTCTCCAAACCACCTGTCGATTCTATACTATCATAGCTGGCGCCAATATAAATCGTCTCAGCCGAACTTCCCTGCTTAGTTGCTACATAATCTGCAAAATAAACCGAAGGCTGAAACTCAAATTTTTCGACTGAATATCCATAGGAGCTTAGCACACTACTAATCCACTCCCCTCCCTGCATACAGGCCTCACTGCCGGACAAACGATTTTGAAAATTGTTTGTAAAAATATTTAAACAATTATATGCCTCTAAACCATATTCATTATTGTCTGCCTTAACATCTGAAAAGCAACTCAGCCATATCAGAACAATTCCTAACACAACGCTTCTTAAATATTTTGCATTTTTTTTCACATTTATTCACCTGCCTTAACTGTCAAATCAATTTGATTTAGAAAAAGTAAATGACTCTCTGGCACAATATACTTTACTTCCAGAATGCCTGCGCTGTTGGCCCGTCTATGCTCGACTACCTTGCCATTATCTCTCTTATTTAAACAAACTAATTCAAAAAAACTGCCCGGCAACATTCCAGTCAATGTAAACTTATAAGAAACGGACTCAACAGAACGATTATAAAATACACCTTCCACCAACCCTTTCTCATTTTTTTTAATATAATGGGTGCGTGTACGCTCCAATATTTCCCCATTACTTCCTTCCAATATATTCAATACAATGGTTACTTCCTTCATGGAAAATCTCCTTTCACAATAAACATCCCTATTCATCTTTAAATAAATGCTCAAATAGCGACAAAAAGTTCGCATTTCATGCAAGTATAAATATTTAGATGCATTTTTTTAATTTACAATCACCGATTCGTACTCTACCAGACACTCAAGTATTGTTATATTAGCATACCACAATTTTCTACTATTTGTAAAGAATTGTTTCTATATCCAACTAAAAAATCGAAAGAAGAAACTTTCTTCGCTTCTCCTTTCGATTTTTATACAATATTAGCCGTGTATCCACTAAGGGAAATACTCTACCTTTTAAATAATACCAGAATCAAAAGATCATACATTTCCTGCTTACATGAAAATGTACGACTTTTGGAGCCGATACTTACTTATCACTTAAATACTCGTGGATTCCTTTTGCAGCAGCTTTTCCAGCTCCCATAGCAAGAATAACCGTAGCTGCACCAGTCACCGCATCTCCGCCAGCATATACACCTTCTTTGGTGGTCTGTCCAGTGGATTCCTCAGCCACAATACACTTCCAGCGATTGGTCTCCAATCCCTCTGTAGTGGATGAAATCAATGGATTTGGAGAAGTTCCCAAAGACATGATAACGGTATCCACTTCTAATTCAAACTCAGAATCTGGAATCACAACCGGTCTTCTTCTGCCTGATGCATCCGGCTCACCCAACTCCATCTTGACACATTTGATGCCTTTTACCCAGCCTTTATCATCTACCACGATTTCGGTCGGATTAGTCAGCAGATGGAAGATAATACCTTCCTCCTTAGCATGATGCACCTCCTCCACTCTGGCTGGCAATTCTGCCTCACTTCTTCTATATACAATATATGTCTCTGCACCAAGACGAAGAGCAGTTCTGGCTGCATCCATTGCCACATTTCCGCCACCTACTACTGCTACTTTCTTTCCTCTCCAAATTGGAGTGTCGTACTCTTCCTTAAATGCCTTCATTAAGTTATTTCTAGTCAAGAACTCATTGGCAGAGAATACACCATTTGCATTCTCACCAGGAATTCCCATAAACTTTGGAAGACCTGCACCAGATCCGATAAATACAGCATCAAAGCCTTCTTCCGACATCAACTGATCAATGGTGATAGACTTTCCAATAACCACATTACATTCAATCTTTACGCCCAATTTCTTTACATTTTCAATCTCTGGCTTTACAACTCCATCCTTTGGAAGACGGAACTCTGGAATACCATACAACAATACACCACCTGGCTGATGAAGTGCCTCAAAAATAGTCACATCATAGCCCATCTTTGCTAAATCACCTGCACAAGTCAGTCCAGATGGACCAGAACCAATGACAGCAACTTTCTTGCCATTTGAAGCCTGCGGCTTCTCTGGCTCAACTCCATTTTCTCTGGACCAGTCAGCCACAAAACGCTCCAACTTACCAATGGAGATTGGCTCTCCCTTGATACCACGGATGCATTTACCCTCGCACTGACTTTCCTGAGGACAGACACGACCACACACTGCTGGCAATGCAGAAGCCTGGCCGATAATCTTAGATGCCTCTGCGATATCTCCATTTTGAACCTGCTGGATAAATCCCGGAATATTGATTCCTACTGGACAACCAGTGATACATCTTGCATTTTTACATTTAATACAACGGGAAGCTTCCTCCTGTGCCTCTTCCAAGTTATAACCCAAACAAACTTCTTCAAAATTGGTAGCTCTCACCTTTGCATCCTGCTCTCTTACAGGAACTTTCTTTAATACGTTCACTTTTGATAACCTCCTGTATTCCCATTATTTACAATTGCCGCATCCGCCGTGGTGAGTTGCACCCTCCTGCAGCTTCAACATAGCTCTGCCTTCTTCTGTTTTGTACATCTGCTGTCTCTTCATTGCCTCATCAAAATTTACCTGATGACCATCAAACTCTGGACCGTCTACACAGGCAAATTTTACCTTACCGCCCACAGTTACACGACAGGCACCGCACATACCTGTACCATCTACCATAATTGGATTCAGGCTAACGATGGTAGGAATCTCTAATTTCTTCGTCAGCATACAAGTAAACTTCATCATAATCATTGGACCGATAGCAATACATACATCATATTGCTTGCCGTCATTTACCAAATCTTCAATTACCTTTGTAACCATACCGCTTCTGCCGTAACTTCCATCATCGGTGGTGATATACAAATTGCCAGCAACTGCCTCCATCTCTTTTTCCAAAATCAACAAGGATTTTGTCTTAGCACCTACAATAACATCCGCATCAATCCCATTTTCATGAAGCCATTTTACCTGTGGATAAACAGGAGCTGTACCTACACCACCTGCTACAAACAAAATATGTTTCTTTTTTAAATCTTCCAAGCTTTCTTTCGTCAGTTCCGATGGACATCCCAAAGGACCTACAAAATCAGTAAAGGTATCTCCTGCCTCCAACTCCATCATCTTCTGAGTAGATGCACCTACTGCCTGAAATACAATGGTGATTGTTTCTTCTTCTCTGTCATAGTCGCAGATAGTCAATGGAATACGCTCTCCCTCTTCTCCCATCTTTACGATGACAAACTGTCCTGGCAGACAATAGCGAGCTACTCTAGGAGCTTTTACTACCATCAAACGAATACTATCCGTCAGATTTTCTGCTTTTAAAATTGAATACATTTTAATTCCTCCTCTTCTTATTTTCTATGCCTTATTCATCCAAAAATCCAAAAGGATTTCCATCCTTGCAATGAATGAAATGCATCAGCATATAAGCGCACATGAGCGACACTCTTTCTTCTTTTAAGATACGCTTACATTCTTCTCTATCAGCAATGACAAGCTCAATCTCCTCGGAATCTTCCAAGCCATCTTTGGAAGGTATTCCTGAAGCATAACCATAAATCATACCACAACACTCGTCCGTCATGCCAATAGTAGTATAAAATGGACGAGTGTAGCTATCGCTGGCCTCCACTGGGATGAAATCTAAGCCTGTCTCTTCTTTCAGCTCACGTTTTGCGGTCTCTTTGGCATCCTCGCCTTCCTCCACCAAACCTGCTGGAAATTCGTAAATATAATCATCGATAGCACAACGATACTGACGAATCAATACCACTTTATCACGATTTTCACCATATATACTGTAAATAATCATGCCATCCGGCGTATCCTTGCGGCTGCGGATTTTCAAATGTGCTTCATCCTTTGCACGAGAAGCCACATAGTAAGGACGACGATGACCTGATTTCGTCTCAGAATCCAAGACATACATATTTAAAAAACGATAATTCGTAACTTTTTCAATGCTATGTATTTTTGCCATGATATCTTCATTCTCCTCCAACAAATAAATCTCAGATATACCTTGTATGATAACAGGACATATCTGAGATTAGTTTAGCACAAATATAGGAGAAAAGAAACCAGTTTAGGAAAATTTTTCATATCTATTCAGTCAAACATAAATTTTCACACACAATGCCATTCTACATCCCAACCCTCGCTTCGTTCGGGCAGTTCCAATTTTTTCAGCATATCTGCAATTACATTCTCTGGCACCTTTTTCTGTCTTTGCTTATTACGAGTCAATTCTTTTTCCCATGAGGTCTCCAAAAATACAATTCTAGTTGCTGCATGATACTGCTCAATCAAATTCAGTGTCTTTTGACGAATGGTAACGGACAGATTGGTTGCATTCCACACGAAAGGCTGATGCTGTCGCAACAACTCTCGTGCTCGATCTCTGGCCAAATTGATGACGGCACCTTGATTTCCCTCAGCAGAAATATGCAGCTCCTGTCGTATCTCATCAAGAGAAATCACCGGCAAATCAGGATAATGATTGTGAATCCAGGTATCCTTACCCGTACCAGGAAGCCCAGACATAACAATCACCTCACCCCAAGTATCATCAAATAACTCCTGTTCTCTCCACACCTGTCTGCCACTAAAATAAGCAGCTTGTGTAGCTTTCGATGCAAAAGTACCAGCCTGATGCAAAATATCATTTTCCTCCGCCATCACAAAACACAATTCCACCGTATCAAGAGAATCCTGCAGTGTATCACAGATACGTCCCTTCATATCCGCTTCTACCAGAACTTGGAGAAGATACAAAGTAAAATTCGGTGCCAATTCTCCCTGAGCAGCGATACGGAAAAGTCTTCGCTCAGGACTCGAATAATCCAACAAATGAGACGGTACGGAATGGTAACGAATGAGGTTACAAATACTCTCACGAAAATTTTGATCCTCAGGAGTACCACTCATGCCACATTCTTTCCATAAAAATTCACGCATCAACTTAGCACCTACGATTGTATGGCTCGGTGACACCCAAATACCATCCTCCAATCTAGTGCATACAACTTTTCCAGTATCATGAAGCAAAGCTGCCAAAAAGACAATCTGCTGCTGCTTTCTAGGAAGATTACGAAATTTTTCTCCTTTAACCAATTCCTCGCAGACCATTTGCGTGTGGGTCCAAACATCACCTTCCCCATGCCAAACAGGATTTTGTTCTGTCACTTTCATTTTTTCAACCCATGAAGTCAAAATATCACCATTGATTCGCTCCCAATCAATCATCCATTCTGGATCTTTTGGCACCAGTGACAAGAGCCATTTTCCATTCTCGTTCAAATTTCTCACCACCTATCTTTTTAATCATTTTTATAATGATACACTTTTTATTCTTTTGGCAGATAAAGTGTCTCTAACGGCACGGCCAATTTATTTGGCACAATAGGGCGGTCAATCCAATGACTTCCTGAATTGTCCACTGCTTGTGCGAAAGAAGCACGCACATATTTCAGTCGATTTTTTACATAACCATCTTCTTCTACTTTTATGTATAATCCTTCCATCATAATACTGGAATCCGTTTCAGCACAACAGCGATCTGCATCCAATCCATTCTCAAAACAATACTGACGAAGTCGTTCGATATGTCCCTCACGAATATAATTTGACGGTCCAAGGTAACTCAACACCTCTTTTGGGCTCTTAAACACACCTTCAGCCAGCACTGGTACAGAGCAGATGGGCATCTGGGAAGTCAATTTCTGTCTCTCATGAGTATCCAAAAATAGACCTGTCTCTCGATCTAAGATATCAAACTCCATGAAATATGCTGGCAATGCATCATAATAAATCCCGTGTTTTGCATACATCCACTCACCGTACATGATGTATCTCTCTCCTAATACTGCATAAAAGTCCACCTCATGCACACGAGCCCATTGTTTCATCAGATTGTAATGTCTCTCACGATAGCCGCCAGTCAAATAATGACCGCGGCTCTGGAGCATCAAATTTCCATTCTCATCAAAGGAAATAGCTGAATTTGCTCCATCAATTTTTTCCTCAATTACAATATGTTTTCCATCAATCATTGAAAATGGAATTTGGGATAAATCTTCATCTCCCGGCTGCAGGCGAGAACCTGTCAAATGAGGAGTACGAGGATACTTTTTCAAATCAAAATTAAGTTCCATTTTATTATTTCTCCTTTACTTTTTATCATTGCTAATCAAATCGTTATTATTTACTCGCTTCCCAACAAAAAACCATACTTTCGAAAAGCTTCCGGCGTATTTTCCTCTAATTTCTTTAGCAATTCCACATCTTGATGCTTGACTACTTTATCCAGCATTTCTTCATTTATAATGATTGTTTTGCCGATTTCAACTTTGCCCTCATAATGAAAATGAGGATTCGTATATTCCAGCACTGCCAACAGATATCGAAATTCAATATCTCTCCATGTTTTTGCAAAGAAACCGATTTTTGTTTCATAGTGACCAATAAAGAGCTCCTCGCCCATATTTTTCCAATCATTTTTGAGCACATTATCCAGAAGCTTTAGTCTTGAATAGTCAATATAGTCACGATTCATTTCAATTGATTCCATTTCCATAATGATACCTCTCTCAATCATTCGTTTTGATACTATCTCAGTTCGATTAAACAGCCTCGTATTTCTTGTTTCTATATACAAAACAATTCAGCTGAATAAACCATTGATAGTATATCCAATATAACTCTGACTATTCAAACATCTCTTTCAAGCAGTCCATAGGTATCAATGATACTTTTATACCTGCTGCTCGCTGTCAGCATAATTTCCCACATCTTCCCCATTTATTAATAAACGCTGTGCATTGCCAAAAACGACTGCATCGGCATAGACCTTATCACAAGATTCATAAATATAGTCCACGCCACTCTCCACGCTAGGCGGTCGATGGTTGGTGCGATGTCCATCAGATCCCAAAAAAGTTACTTTTCCTTCCTTCAACAATTTTCGAGCTCGCTCTTTAATTTGAAGATTCGTCTCTCTCTCCAAACTATAAGCATTAATCTGTAATAAACAGCCCTTTTTAATAAAATCATCTATGGTATCATCCAAAAATAAAAAAGGGTAGCGCTCTACATGGGCAATAATTGGCTGCCATTTTTCCGCCTGCAATAAATCAATCATTTTTCTTGCCTCATCCGATTGGATTCGTGTGCTAAATTCTGTCAGCACATAGGAAGTGCCATTCATGGTAGGCAATGTTCCATCATGGAGATAATCTAATACTGCTGTTATATTATATTCATTACATAGCACTTCACAGCCAAGGTACAGGTGATTTTGAAACGGGGAACCGATCATCTCTCTTTGCAAAGCTGCAAAATTGGTTCGCACAAGCTCTTTATCATAGATAAAGGCAGAGCTGTGAGGAGTGGCAAAAACAGTCGTTGTCCCCTGGCAATAAGCCATCATCAACATCGTCTTTGACATATCCATGCTCCATGAACCATCATCGACACTAGGTATGATATGCATATGAATATCAATCATTCTTCTTGTTTCTTTATTCATCTCTCCCAACTTCTTTCACCATTCTTTTTTCTAATCAATTGCAACTCCGATTAACCATGTCTTTTTCCTTCAATAATTATACACTAACCTCATGCTTTTTGAAAATCATCTGTTAATATAATTTTTTTCACATCGGCGATTAAATTCTTGATTTTTAATTTTATTGTTCACATGCTTATCCATATTTGCCCCAAACCATCCCATCCTCTATCTCTCATTATCCCACGGTAAACGCACGATTTTATTTTCTAGTATGATTTCAAAAAGCTTGCGTTTACTGTGCTCTTTATCCTACCTATATCTCATCTGCCTGTTATAGCAAAGCTCTTAATAATAATACCATTCTTATCATATAACTTTTCTTTACAAAATACAACAATTTTCTATATTGAACCATTTAAATGATTTCAAATCCAAAATACAAATTTCTTTTAAATTTTACCTAAAATGAATCATTTTGAGATTGGAAAATATGGGCAGACAGCTCGAATCAAGCGATTTTTGAATCTTTCTCGGATTGTCCACTACTAGTTTAAATTTTCTATCTTGACATCTACCTCAAAACGTGATATATTTTTATCGTTGGCATAAAGTCAACTTGTACATCCCAAAAGATGTATCACTCTATGACCTAATGAAAGATAGAGTGAGTGAAACGGGGTTGTACTGGTTTCGACGGGGGTTTTGAAGTCAGAGTAGCCATTCGTGGCCCCGAACCACGTTAATACCGGGAAATTAAAAATAAACGCTAACGACAATTACGCGTTCGCTGCCTAATGGCAGCTGTCAGCCTTAGACCACCCGCTGTCTAAGTCACTGGCATCGACTTTGCGGGGCACTTTTTCACCAAAGCTTTGAGGTGATAAAAGATTTATGAAGCTACCAAGGGAAAAAGCCTGTTGCTCGGCGTTTTTCTGAGGGAATTCATAAAAGAGTAACTGCAATGGGAGAAACTTTGATGGATGGGCTTTCGGACAGGGGTTCGATTCCCCTCAGCTCCATAAAGAGTCGACTTTGATATTATCTCAATGTCGGCTCTTTTTATGTTCGCACCTAAGCAATATGAAGAATCGCTAACCGAGGAAAAATCATTTTATACAATACAAATCGAGTTTTATATTCTCATTTCGTGCATTATGTGGACAATCTTCCTGTTCTTCTTTATAATGAGATGTAATATCACAATATATAGAGGATATCTATGTCAACTCCCCACCACCTAATAACCGAAGGGCACAGGCGGTAGTGGGTTTCCGCCTACAACAACCGAAAGGAGTTTATTTATGAATTTTTCACAAACGCTGCGTTCCCTGCTGTCAGAAAGACATCTCACTCAAAAGACAGTCTCTTCCAGCATCGGTATCGCTCAAAATACCTTAAGTAGTTATATCAATGGAAAGAGACAGCCTGACCTGCAAATGTTGTGCAGTTTGGCAGACTATTTTGGTGTATCCATTGATTATATGTTGGGCTACGTTCCGGCTAACTCTGAATTGACATCGGACCAAATGCAGTTAATTGAAATCACCTCTCATATGTCAGAGGAAAACATCCGTAAATTAATTCAAATTGCAAATATACTGGCTGACTAATCTTATTCGGCTAGCTGTCTGATAAAAAGACCTTACGAAATCTGTCAAGTACAGACTCAGTAAAGTCTTTTTTTAACGATTAGATGAAAAGTCTATGGGAGAAATGGTCTTATTTATGATAAGGTTCATTTTGCATAATTCGATAACTGCGATAAATTTGTTCCAACAAAATAACTCGCATCATCTGGTGGGGAAAAGTCATTGCGGAAAAGCTGAGAGCGTAGTCTGCTCGACTCATCACAGCAGTAGAAAGTCCCAGGGAACCGCCGATGATAAATACAATATGGGATACTCCGCCAATTCCTAAAGCCTCTATTTTCTTAGACAATTTTACCGAATCCAACTTATTTCCCTCAATGGCAAGGGCAATCACATAAGCTCCTTCTGGTATTTTAGCTAAAATGCGTTGTCCCTCTTTTTCCTTAATACTCTCCTCCACCATCTGTGAGGCACCATCTGGAGTCTTCTCATCAGCCACCTCGATAATTTCTAACTTACAGTAACGCGACAGACGTTTGCTGTACTCATCAATGGCCATATTCCAATATTTCTCTTTTATTTTTCCTGGACATATAATACTAATTTTCATTTCTGACTCTTCTCTTGCTTATTGTAGTGTTTACTTGAATGGCTTGGATGAGAAGAAGAACAGCTGTCTGACTTATAATGCTGATTTTGTTCCTTCTGCTGACCATTCCGCTTGGCACTATTCGCACCTTTTTTATGATTACTTTGTGTTTCAGCACTGTTTACAGATTTTTTATCCTTATTTTGTATTTTCGTTCCATCTCGCCTCGGTCGAATCAGACATTTTTTATCATATCCAATCAAATCCTGTCTGTCTGCCAAAATCAAAGCCTCTTCTACCAAATCATATAACTTTGGATTACGATACTGAATCAGAGCACGCTGCATTGCTTTTTCATGAGGATCTCTAGGCACATAGACAGGCTCCATCGTACGTGGGTCCACCCCAGTATAGTACATACAAGTCGAAATAGTGGATGGCGTTGGGTAAAAATCCTGTACTTGCTCGGGCATATAGCCCAAATCTCTCAGATACTCTGCCAATTCTACCGCCTCCCGCATAGTAGAGCCCGGATGAGATGACATCAGATAGGGTACCAAATACTGCTCCATGCCCAACTGCATATTGATTTTTTTGTACTTCTCCACAAATGCGCGATATACACTATTTTCCGGTTTTCCCATCATGCGAAGCACTGGATCAGCCACATGCTCTGGCGCAACCTTCAGCTGACCACTTACATGATATTTGCACAGTTCTCGGATAAAATCATCCTTTTCGTCCGCCAGCACATAGTCAAAGCGAATTCCTGAGCGCACAAAGACCTTTTTCACCTTGGGAATAGAACGCAGCTCCCTCAACAGCTTCAAATAATCGGAATGATCCGCCCGTAAATTTTTGCATGGCCTAGGAAATAGACATTGCTTAGTAGGACATACTCCTTTAGTCGTCTGTTTTTCACAGGCAGGATAACGGAAATTGGCGGTCGGTCCACCCACATCATGAATATACCCCTTAAAATCCGGCTCTTCTGTCATCTGTTTTGCCTCCTCAATCAAGGACTCATGACTTCTTGCCTGAATAATTCTTCCCTGATGAAAGGTCAGCGCACAAAAGCTGCAGCCTCCAAAACAGCCTCGATTTTGAATCAAACTAAACTTTACTTCGTTGAAAGCTGGAATTCCCCCCGAGGCATCATAACTTGGATGCCATTGCTTCATATAAGGAAGCGCATAGATGTCATCCATCTCCTGCTGCGTCAATGGCAGAGCCGCTGGATTTTGCACAACATACATGTTGGCGCCGTAAGGCTCCACCAGACGTTTTCCTGAAAAAGGATCCGTATTGCAGTACTGACGATAAAAACTCTTAGCATAGTTAAGCTTATCCAAACATAATTCTTCGTAACTTGGCAGCACCTCTGCATCATACACATCCTCCAAAGACTTTGTCTTATAGACCGTACCTCGAATAAATGTGATATACTGCACCTCTAACCCCGAATCGAGAGCCTCAGCAATCTCAATAATTGAATGCTCTCCCATACCATAAGAGACAATATCCGCCTGAGCATCAATTAAAATAGAACGCCTCAGTTTGTCCGACCAGTAATCATAGTGAGCCAAACGCCGCAAACTAGCCTCAATCCCCCCCACAATAATAGGAGAATCAGGGTAAGTCCGCTTGATACAATTTCCATACACTACTACTGCATAGTCTGGTCGCTTACCAATGACACCGCCTGGAGTATAGGCATCCGTCTTTCTCCGCTTTTTGGAGACAGAATAGTGATTTACCATGGAATCCATATTTCCACCCGACACCAAAAATCCTAGTCTAGGTTTGCCAAACTCCTTCATGACATCTGGATTTCTCCAATCGGGTTGTGCCAAAAATCCTACTTTATATCCTCTTGACTCCAACAGTCTTGTAATGATAGCAGGACCAAAAGAAGGATGATCTACATAAGCATCCCCGCTGACATAGACAAAATCCACCTCTTTCCAGCCTCGCTCTAACATTTCTTGTCTGTTAATAGGAAGAAACTGCTTCATAAATTATTTACCTCTAACCACATTCTTTTTCTGCTCTGCCATTCGTTTCATTTCCTCTGCATTTTTTAAGGTATTTTCTGTAATCTCACTGCCTCCTAACAGTCGTGCGAGTTCACGCACACTCTCCTCTTTACTTAATGGGAAAACGCTGGTTAAGGTATGATTTTCCTTAACGCCCTTCTCAATTAATAAATGGTAATCGGCCATGGAGACAATCTGAGGCAAATGACTAATGCAGATGACCTGATGATTCTTTCCCATAACTGCCAATTTTTCGGATACCTTCTGTGCTGTGCGTCCACTAATACCCGTGTCAATTTCGTCAAAAATCAATGTCTCAATCTCATCTGTATCAGCTAACACTGTCTTAATAGCCAACATAATACGGGACATCTCACCGCCCGATGCCACCTCGCGAATAGGACGCAGTGTCTCACCAGGATTTGTAGAAATCATAAATTCCACCTCATCCATGCCTGATATCGTAAAAGATTTAATAGAAGTGACTCTAACTTCAAACTGAACATCCAAGAAATTCAATTCCATCAGAGAATCTTTCAAAAGCTTTGCAAGCCTCTCACCCTCCTGCCTGCGAATTTTAGACAAGTTCTTACAGACCGCCCTCAACTCTTTCTCCAATTTTTCCAGCTCATTCTTGCATCTCTCACGATTTTCTTCATACTGAGTAAGACGCTGATATTCCTTATGACGATTTGCACGATACTCCAGAATCAGTGATACACTGTTTCCATATTTCATTTTCATACTGTGAATCAAATCCAATCGCTCCTGAATTTCCTGCAATGCACTCTCATCCAGCTCAATGTCCGAGACATAATCCTCTATTGCATAATTCATATCGGAAATCATGGATTCCAAATCCAACATTTGACTTTGCAGCTGCTCTAATTTCGAATCAAAAGAAGTCAATGATCCAATTACACGCAATGCCTGCCCGATAGCATCTGACATTCCTCCATCTCCCGAAGTTAACTGCTGAATCTCACTAATTCCCTCCATAATCTGCTGCATATGCACCAATTTCTTATAGGCAACCGTCAATTCTTCTTCTTCTCCCTCAACAAGACGTGCGCTGTCGATTTCATTTATCTCATACTCCAAAAAAGACAACGTGCGCAGACGTTCCTCTTCATTCATAGAAAAACTGGCCAATTCCTTCTGTTTTTTCTGATAAATGCGGAATTTCTCTCCCACTTCTGCTTTTAGCTTACCCAACTTTTCTTTTGAAAATTCATCTAATATTTCCAAATGCTTCGCTGGATTGGAGAGAGACTGATGCTCATTTTGTCCGTACACATCCAACAGATAAGGAGCTAGATCCTTCAATCTTGCAGTTGTCACAGTCACACCATTTGCACGGCAAATACTTCTCGTGCTAGTCAACTTTCTCGACAAAATAAGTTGATTATCCTCTGCAGGAATTCCCATTTCCTGCATTTTTTCCAACAATGCTGGCTGATTGGCATCAAAAAGCAGTTCTGCCAAACCATAATCCCCATAATTTCCTATAAAATCTTTAGAAACCTTTCCACCTAAGGCCATGTTTATAGAGCCGATAATAACAGATTTACCAGCTCCTGTCTCTCCTGACAAAATATTTAAGCCATCTTCCAATGAGATATCTGCCTCATCAATCAATGCTAAATTTTTTAAATGAATATTTAAAAGCATAAAGCCCTCCCAAACAATATCTTGCTGACCGAATAATTAATATCTAATCTTCTCAAGTATAGCATAATTCTGAAAAATGACCAACCCAAAACTATAACAAATTCCATTTGCATTATTGACATTGTAAATTGTTGCCATTAAAATAAAAAAAGATTATGTAACTATTTAGTCGAAATTGTGTGTTTTACGATACTGACAATGATTTGATGATAAGACAAACGGAAATACACTCTTGATAAATGCTGTTACAAAAGCGAAGGAGGTCACAGTGAATTATAATATAGAAAAAGCCTATACCCACAATGGGTATATTTATTTAGAAGGTTGGCTCGTCGGCAGAAAGGAATCCGACTTGACCAATCTAATGATTTATGGAAAAAGCGGATGTTTTTATCCAGCTCATATCTTGCGAATAGAACGCTTTGATGTGCGTAATTTTTATTTTCCCAAGCAGATAGAAGGAAATTATGGATTTATGATTCGTTTTGCTCCCTCTGAGGAGGAAGATTACATACTTTATTTAATTGCCGGCAAGACGCTCAAAAAAATTCCTTTCACAGTTCATGAGATCATCGACAATCATAGTATCAGCCGCGCCAAAAATTCTGAATTAAAATCTCTATTGGGTATACGAAAGACCACCAGCCGCCAAAAAGACTTTGAAAAGCGTTATCATTATCTGCCCAAAATTTCTATTATTGTCTCCATCTACCAAAAGGAGGCAGCTCCTCTATCTGATATGTTTGACAGCATTTTATATCAAACTTATCCCAATTGGGAGCTTTTAGTCGCTGATTGTAGCGAAAGTAATGAAGTACGCCACAGCATTCCTCTCAACACAGAGCGAGGCGAACGCAAGGTAGAATACCATAAATTTCCAAATCAAACCAACTCTGATGATGTACACAACACCCTCTTGTCCAGAGCCACAGGAGATTTCTGTATTCCGCTGGAAGCCAATGCTGTACTTGAAGTTCATGCTCTAGAGTGTATTGTACAAACCTTAAACAAAAATCAATCCTATGATTTCATTTACTCGGATTATGATTTATCTGACTCCTTCGGCGTCACCACTGAGAGTGTGCTCTCCAAACCTGACTGGTCACCAGAAATTCTTTACTCAGCTGACTGTCTTGCTCGAATCTCTGTGTTTCGGACAACGGTACTAAAAAAAATCGGTGGTTGGGAAAATCAGACAATTTCTTATCTTAAACTAATTGAAGATTCCTATCAGGTAGCTCACATTCCGCAGGTACTCTACCACTGGAGACAACAAGTTTTTGAGCGTACTGCTGCTACTCCACAAAATTCCACCTTAGAGTACAAGACCCTGCTGCAGGAGCATTTTAACCGAGCTAATCTTCCTGCCCTTGTAGAATCTGCAAAAATTGACAGTCAGGTATTCCATATTAAATGGTGTCAAAAACCTAATAAACTAGCCTGTGTCCTGACTGACAATGACCCCTCTATTAAACTAGAGCAGGTGATTCCATCTTGGGTAAAAGCTCTAGAGCAATCAAAAATTCCCTACCAGCTGATTTTGTTGTCTAACCGTCAATCTCATCTGCAGGAACTTCCCTCTGGCACAAAAACCATTCTATTTCACTCGCCCGAGGAGATTCCAACTTACCTGAAGGAAATTGCTCTCAATACAGACAGTTCTCATATTTTATTTGCCTACACCAACACCATACCCAAAAATCCAGATGAATTTGTGGATGAGTTGACAGGTTGGTTGGCAAATCCAGCGATCGGCATTGCTGTTCCAAGATTGCTCAATAGTAAAGGAACTATCTTATCAGAAGGTGTCTTTCTGCAGCAAAACTCACCCGTGTCTTTCAATCGCCAGTTTCAGCTTTATGCTAAAAGCTATTTTGGACATACCATGTGGTATCGAAACACAAGTGCTGCCTTTCCAAACTGCTTTGCCCTGTCAAAAGCTCTTTTAGATGAGTCACCATCTTTTAAGGGACCATTTTGGTTTATATCACTATGTCAATGGATTCAAAAAGAAAAAGGGATGCGCATCGTAATGACACCTTTTGCCGATGCCATTTCCACCTACGATTGGGTAGAAGAAGTTAATCAGAAATATAGCAAAGAATATAGTCAATTTGTAAAAGAACAAAATTTGCCGCTCAACGATCCCTACTTTAACAGCAGCTGGATCCGATGAGGAAGAAGTACATTTAATGAAAAATTTTAGTTAAACGGGTCCCAAAGTCATACCTGTTCATGCAAGCATGACAGGTATGACTTTGGGACCCTGGTATCATATTATAATGCCTCAGCCATCTCCAAAAGTAATCGCTCCGTATCAGGCCATGACAGACATGGGTCTGTAATTGATTGTCCATATACACCATTTCCAATCTTTTGGCAGCCACCTTCAATGTAACTCTCCACCATAACTCCTTTGACAATTTCCTTAATATCACTGGAATAACGTCTGTTATGAAGAATTTCATGTACGATACGAATCTGTTCCTCATGCTTCTTTCCAGAATTGCTGTGATTGGTATCAATGATAACTGCTGGATTAAGCAGATTTCTCTTCTGATAGGTCTCGTACACCTCTCTCAAATTCTCATAATGATAATTAGGAATCGTCTGCCCATACTGGTTGACTGCACCACGCAGAATTACATGAGCCAACTCATTTCCACTGGTATCAATGTCCCATCCACGGTAAATAAAATTATGAGATGCCTGCGCTGCTCGCACGGAATTAAACATAACACTCAAATCACCACTGGTTGGATTTTTCATACCAACAGGTACATTAATACCGCTGGCTGTCAGACGATGCTGCTGATCCTCTACGGAACGTGCGCCCACTGCCACATATGACAGAACATCATCCAAATACCAATGATTTTCTGGATATAACATTTCATCAGCGGTAGTCAATCCAGTATCTTCCACTACATGAATATGCATTTTGCGAATAGCCACTACACCATGAAACAAATCACTTTTTTGCTCTGGATCTGGCTGATGCAGCATTCCCTTGTAGCCCTCTCCAGTAGTACGTGGCTTATTGGTATAGATACGTGGGATAATCAACACTTTATCTTTTATTTTTTCCTGAACTTTAGCCAAACGATGCACATAGTCCAGTACAGCGACTTCATTATCTGCAGAACATGGTCCAATAACCGCTAAGAAACGGTCATCTTTTCCAGTAAAAATGTTTTTAATTTCTTCATCTCTCTGTGCTTTTATCTCGCGCAGCTTAGCAGTCATAGGATATTGTGCTTTTACTTCCTTTGGAATTGGAAGTTTTGTATTAAACTTGAAACTCATAATTTTTCCTCCATATATCATGCACATATTTATATAGTTTAACGCTTTAAAGCTACAATGTCAAGTGGATTTTTTGTTTGTAAAATATTTCATATTATGAAATATTTTACAAATGCTCCTTTCTATTCAATAAAAAATTGTTAAATATAGCGAAAAAAATTGAAATTGTTAATGCAATTTAGAAAAATATATGTTATAATTAGTTTAAATGCGGGACACCGTAAAACAAAAGGAGGGTAATTCAATGAATTTAAATAGTTTTTCCTTGGAAGGTAAAATTGCCTTAATCACAGGCGCTTCCTATGGTATTGGTTTTGGTATTGCAAGTGCTTACGCCGCTTGTGGTGCTACTATCGTATTCAATGATATCAAGCAGGAGTTTGTTGACAAGGGTATGGCTGCATACGAGGCTGCTGGTATTAAAGCTCATGGCTATGTATGCGATGTCACCAATGAAGAAGCCGTTACAGAGATGATTGCTAAGATTGAAGAAGAAGTTGGCGTAATCGACATTTTAGTTAATAATGCCGGTATTATTAAGAGAATTCCTATGTGCGAGATGACAGCTGCACAGTTTAGACAGGTTATCGATATCGATTTGAACGGACCATTTATCATGTCCAAGGCAGTTATTCCAGGTATGATTAAGAAGGGTCATGGAAAAATTATCAACATCTGTTCTATGATGTCTGAGTTAGGTCGTGAAACAGTATCTGCATATGCAGCTGCAAAAGGTGGCTTAAAGATGCTCACCAAGAATATTTGCTCTGAGTATGGTCAGTATAACATTCAGTGTAATGGTATTGGACCTGGTTACATCGCTACTCCACAGACAGCACCTCTTCGTGAGATTCAGCCAGATGGTTCCAGACATCCATTCGATCAGTTTATCATTGCAAAAACTCCACAGGCTCGCTGGGGAACTCCAGAAGACCTTCAGGGTCCAGCTGTATTCTTAGCATCTGATGCTTCCAACTTCGTAAATGGACATATCCTTTATGTAGATGGCGGTATCTTGGCTTATATTGGAAAACAGCCAGGCTGATTTTAAAATCATTTGACCATCAAAAGTTAATGACATACAGAAAAAGCGGTTCAACTGAACCGCTTTTTCTGTATGTACATACTCACATCGATAATCTTACACATTATCATCATCCGAAAACTCATCATAGTCCATTCGTCCATCGGAATGAAAGTTGGTGGAGTAAAATTCTCGCCCAACAATATTTTTCTGATGGCGAAACTTCTCAATTTCATTGGAAAGCAAATCCTTGACTTCTAATGGTCGTTTGATATTAACCAGATAAATTTCCTGCTCCGAATCTGCCTTTGTAAAAAGTTTAATGGTTCCAGTACCGAAAATTTTCTGCGCCAAAGTACGCTCTAAACGCAGGTCGATGATACGATACAACAATGTCTCGTCATATCGGGTATTCAGAAATCCAACCTCCTGATAAAGACGATCATTTTTAATGTAGTACTTTGTGAAGCTAAAGGGAAACCATAGATGATGTTTTCGGTCCTTCCAAAGAATTTCCTGCTTGGGTGATTGTTTTTTTGCCATGTGCTGACCCTCCTATTTAAAGAATGAAACATAATTATCTGCCTAATTTATCCAATATATTTTGTTATCTTTTTTTATGATGTTAAGGGTAAAATACCTTTTGACCGCAACATCATTTAAATCTAAAACGCCAAATTCATTCAACAGCAAACCAGCAAGCTTGTTTCGCAACTTTTTTACTGTTGAACAGTATCATAGATATCTATATACAACCAAATATTATTTAATGCAGATACTGCACTGCTTCCAAACGTGTGTGCAGAGTCTGAATCAATCGAAGCTGAGATTCATTAGCTGGTTCTCCCGAAAAATAGTAATCTACTTTTCCTGTATTATTTTCCAATAAATTCTTTTCTTCTAAAATTTTCCACAACTGACGTACAGTTCCGCCGCAGCCATCGATATAATTTATGCCATTCGGCATGATATCATGAAATACATTTTTAAAATAATTAAAATGGGTACAGCCAAGAACCAGAGATGAAAATTGCTCTAGCTGATAAGGACTTAGCTGCTCCCTCAAATATTGATACACCTCTGGCGTATCAAATTTCTGACATTCTGCAAAATGAACCAATCCAGGCAGAGCCAATAAGTCCACCTCTTTGTTAGCGTCCACTTGCTCTACTAAATGACGCAGCTTTTCTTCCCGTATTGTTACCGGAGTAGCAGTCACTAGGATACGCTTATGTTTGGGTGTTTTGAAAGCTAAACGTACCGCCGGCTCCATGCCGATAATAGGAAGATCATATTTTTGCCTCATCAGAGGAGCTGCAACACTAGTGGCTGTGTTACAGGCAATCACAATAACCTTAGCGCCATGAGAGCACAAAAAATCAAACGCTTGATTTGTGTACTCAACAATCTGAGCATTTGTCTTTTCTCCATAAGGTACATGATTAGTATCGGCATAAAAAATATAATCTTCTCGGGGAAGCACCTGCAAAGCTTGATGTAAGACAGAAAGCCCTCCAATACCCGAATCAAAAAATCCAATTTTCATATCAATCTCCATTCCACCGCAAGCAGGCAGCATAAATAACTGTAAAAACTTGCAGCTAGATAGCTTCGCATTAGAATCTGACAACTCAGCCAGCTGAACAGTTCCAAGCAGAATACCTCTCGATATTGTTGGCTGTATCGCTGAAAACTGTCTTTATTATAGCGAATTTGCTGATAAATCGCAAGCATTATTTAATGCTGCGATTTATCGTTCACAGAATCAAAAATACTGCTGTCCGCTGAATAATAAAATTCAGATTTTTCTCGACAAATCCTATATTTTCCATTACAATAGGTATGAACTACCTTGTAACCAACTCCCTTTAAATTTACTTTGTCGAGTTGAGTACGGAATAACTGTATGGCAACAGTACAGTATAGTACGCATCACCTAGCGTAAGGTAGAGTATTTCCCTTAGTGGACGCCGTGTATCCATACACCGTAAAGCTGTGTGGTTTTACGGCTAATATTTTATAAACTATATTAGAAAGGAACATGGTGCCCCTCCCACCGCCTTATAGCAATGGGTTTTTGCGCCAAAATAAAATTTATGAAATTTATTACTTACTTAGATCATAACCAATCCTGTGTAGGTATTTTGTCCTCCACAGAAGCAACGATACATCCTATCTCCAAGGCTGGTCTTGTTTATCCTACCATGAATGCCCTGCTTGACTCCATTACAGAGGAAGAACTCCATGAACTAAAACAATTATCTCTCACGGAAGGGACTATGACCTTAGAAGATGTACAACTGCAGTCACCCATCCCTGAACCCAAACAGGACATCATTTGTCTCGGCATTAATTACATGGCTCACGCGGTTGAGTCCGCACGCTACAAGCAGGAGGCTTTCGGAGGCGAGCGCCCATTTCCAGTCTATTTTTCCAAACGTGTCAATGAAGCAGTACCCGATGGAGGTTTCGTAGATGGTCATTTTGATATCTTAGAGTGCTTGGACTATGAGGCAGAGCTCGCCGTAGTCATCGGCAAAACCTGCTCTCATGTATCAAAAGAAAATGCGAAAGATTATATTTTTGGATATACCATCTTAAATGACATCAGCGCCAGAGACATTCAAACCCGCCATAAACAGTGGTATTTTGGAAAAAGCTTGGACAATTTTACCCCTATCGGTCCTTGGATTGTAACCGCAGATGAAATTTCTTATCCCCCTAAACTCAGTATCCAGTCTTATGTAAATGGTGAGCTGCGCCAAAACGGCAACACAGAATTATTAATTTTTGATATTGACTACATCATCAGCGAGCTTTCTCAAGGTATGACCTTAAAGCCTGGCACCATTATCTCCACAGGCACTCCAGCTGGCGTGGGCATGGGCTTTCAGCCTCCAAAATTTTTAAAGTCTGGCGATGTGGTAGAGTGCCGCATAGAAGGTATCGGCAGTCTCACCAACACCATGAAATGATGCCACATAATCTTGATATCTCGTTGACTTAGTACCTAAACATTTTTACCTAAGGAATAAAAGCTTATGTTGGAATTAGTTGAAAATACCCTGACAGTGGAAGAATATCTTTCTCTGCGCAGTCAAGTACATTGGAAAAAATTGTCATCGGAACAAGCCTCTCATGCCCTCGCTGCCAGCCTTCTGACTGTCAAAGCCTACTGGAACGGGCAGCTCGTAGGCATGGGACGCATTGTTGGTGATGGCGCTGTCGTCTGTTACATTCAGGATTTGATTATGATTCCTGAAGTACAAGGTCATGGTATCGGCTCTGCATTACTCAAACATCTGATCAAATACGTGGAAGGGCTGCGCTTAGAAGGCACAGAAATGATGCTGGATTTAATGTGCGCCAAAGGCCGCGAACCTTTTTATGAAGCCCATGGTTTCATCTCCCGTCCCACCGATGAATTGGGTCCTGGAATGATTATGTACCTGCAATGAGCATATTTTGAAATAATTGTCTCCTATGGGTACTGAAAAAAAGAGCTTACTGACAGTATATTTTACATGCTGTCAATAAGCTCTTTTCTTATCCTTGATAAACCAAACGCTCCTGCGAAATATGTTCTAACACTTCACGCTCATACTTTGCAGCTAAATACTTTGCCATATTTAAATTCATATCCAAGTAATTTCCACAGTCTCTTGCTGCCGCTCCCGGCACATCACCTTCAAAATCCCTAATAAAGGCAAACATACGCTTCATCAAATCTACAATATCCTTCGACTCATAATCCCCTGCCAAAAGCACATAAAAGCCAGTGCGGCAACCCATAGGACCAAAATAAATAACTCTATCCTTCCACTCGGCATCATTTCTTAAAAATGTTGCCCCCAAATGCTCAATGGTATGCATCTCCGCGGTATTCATCACCGGCTCAAAATTTGGTCTCGTCATTCGGATATCAAAAGTGGTAATTACTTCCCTTCCCACATAATCCTTTCTGGATACATAAATTCCTGGCAATAAAGTCAAATGATTCACCGTAAAACTTGCTATTTTTTCCATATTTCCTCCATGCTTTTTTTGGATATCCAAGAAAAGCTCATTCATGACTCTCAGCGAATACGGTCTGGAAATCCAACCTTACGCTGTACCTTTCTCAAAGTCTTGTTTGCATAATAATTTGCCTTCTCTGCATTATTCTTAATAATACTGTCCACATAGTCCTTATTTTTCAACAAATCTGCTTGCTTGTCCTGAATTGGCTTCAAAATATCTGCCACCGTCTCACCCACAGCCAACTTGAAATCACCATAGCCTTTGCCGGCAAACTCTGTAACTACTTCCTCTGGTGCCTTACCTGTACATGCAGAATAAATATTAATCAAGTTCTTGATACCTGGCTGGTCATCACTATAGTTAATCTCACCAACTGAATCGGTGACCGCTCTCTTAAATTTGCGGATGATGGTGTCAGGATCATCTGTCAGGTAAATACTTGCGTTAGCATTTTCATCTGACTTTGACATCTTTTTAGACGGATCCTGCAAACTCTGAACCTTAGCTCCCACCTTTCCAATATAGGCTTCTGGAATAGTAAATACATCTCCATAGATATTATTGAAACGCATAGCAATGTCTCGAGTCAGCTCTAAATGCTGCATCTGATCAATACCCACCGGCACTACATCCGTCTGATACAACAAAATATCAGCAGCCATTAAAACCGGATAGTCAAACAAACCTGCATTAATATTATCCGCATGTTTTGCAGACTTATCCTTGAACTGAGTCATACGGCTCAACTCACCCATGTAGGTGTAGCAATTCAAAATCCAGGACAACTCAGCATGCGCAGATACATGAGACTGATAGTAAATACAATTCTTCTCAGGATCCAAACCTGCTGCAATATAGAGAGTCAACAGATTTCTTGCTCTCCTGCGAAGCTCCGCTGGATCCTGACGAATGGTAATAGAATGCATATCTACTACACTATAAAAGCATTCATACTCATCAGACAAATTAACCCAGTTTCTCAATGCTCCCAAATAGTTTCCCAAAGTGATAGTTCCTGTTGCCTGCATACCGCTAAATAATGATTTCTTTCCGTTTAACATCTTTGTTTCCTCCTCAAATCTTAATAAAAAATCCCTGATTTGCTTTTTAGCAAATCAGGGACGAATCAATCGTGGTACCACCCATCTTCATTCCGCCGAAGCGAAATCTCATCTGACACTATCATGTCATCCCTCTATAACGTGAGGACACGGCTCAGGCTACTTCATTCACCCTGCTTCTTGCAAATCCATTCTGTTAAGATATCTTACCTGAATCCCACCATCTCAGGCTCTCTGAAAAGTTTCACCAAACATACTACTTTTGCGCATTGAATTTCACATGAGTTAGTCTAACACTGAAATTAATTCTTGTCAAGAAAATTTTATAATTATTCCACTCACGCAAGCGCTGTAGGATTTTGACTGTTTGTATACTATAAGGCACAAATTTTTAACTTTAAAGTTACAAAACAATAATTCCGATGATTTCTCTCACTAACGCCAAGACAGCCAAATGAATCGGATAAAAAGCATAGAAACCATACTTCATTACTGGATGATTCCAGCCACGCTTACCATTATAAAAGAAAATTGGCACCGCCGCAAACGCTGCAAAAGCCTCCACTCCACCGTAAGCAATACACAGCAGCGCGATCGAAATACTCATAACTAAATTTTGATGTTTATCTTTCGGGTATCTGGTTTTTATGATATAAATCACCATAATCATCGCAATTCCAAAAGCACCATAATCCGTACAGAAAAACTCTGCTGCAATAAAACAAACTAAAAAACCAATTGTACAGAGTACACGCTCCTTTGTATTGATCACTTGCAGCTTATCCCAACATTTCTTATAACATTCAATGGCCAATAGTCCTAACAGCAATGTCCAAAATACATTCTGATATCCCAAATAAAAATAGTTACCATAAAAAGCATAATCTGCTACTGGCTCCGAGATAACAGCAAAAAACAGCAAACGTAGCGCATATTTTTTCCAATTAGAAGTCTTATCCGCACCCTCTGCGAGAAGGAAGCAGAAAATAGGAAAGGCCACTCGGCCGATTGTGCGCATGGTCATATTATTGGCGAAAACGACAAAGCCCGCATGATCAATCAACATCGTAATAATCGCAATGAGCTTTAAACAAAAACCTGTCATATTCCTCCTTTGTGCTGACCCCTCAGCCAGCTCATATCCTTTATTGATTTTTAATTGTCTCCTTCACCATCCACAAAAGCGGTATAAACCTGACGCTTCATAGCCATTTCATCACTTGCCATGTACTCGTCATAAGTACTAATTTTATCAATATAACCGCCTGGCAAAAACTCAATGATACGATTTGCAGTAGTCTGAGTCAGCTGATGGTCACGGCAGGCAAATAAAATGACACCCGGATATTTAATCATACCATTGTTAAGTGCAGTGATAGACTCCATATCCAAATGGTTTGTCGGCTCATCAAAAATTAACACGTTTGCGCCAGAAATCATCATCTTAGAAAGCTGGCAGCGCACCTTCTCACCTCCAGAAAGCACACGCACCTTCTTCTCACCGTCCTCACCGGCAAAGAGCATACGTCCCAAAAAACCTCTCACATAAGTGATATCCTTAATTGGAGAATACTGCTGCAGCCAGTCGTAAATCTTCAAATCACTGTCAAACTCTGCACTGTTATCCTTTGCAAAATAAGCCTGTGATGTGGTGACACCCCATTTGAATGTGCCCTCATCCGGTTCCATCTCGCCCATCAAAATCTTGAAGAATACCGTCTTTGCCAACTCATTGGAGCCGACAAATGCTACTTTATCTTCTCTTCTTAAGGTAAAGGTCACATTATCCAATACTTTCACGCCATCAATTGTTTTGCTGATACCATTCACACTGAGTACTTCATTTCCAATCTCGCGCTCTGGTCTGAAATCGATATAAGGATATTTTCGGGAAGATGGACGAATATCATCCAGCTCAATCTTCTCCAAAGCTCTCTTTCTAGCTGTCGCCTGCTTGGACTTTGAGGCATTTGCGGAGAAACGCTGAATGAATTCCTGCAACTCTTTAATCTTCTCTTCCTTCTTGCGGTTTGCCTCTTTCATTTGACGAATCATCAACTGACTGGATTCATACCAGAAATCATAATTACCAGAGTACAGCTGAATCTTACCATAATCAATATCTGCAATATGAGTACACACCTTGTTTAAGAAATAACGGTCATGAGACACAACGATAACCGTATTCTCAAAATTAATCAGCCATTCCTCCAACCAACTAATAGCAGCTAAATCCAAATGGTTGGTAGGCTCATCCATCAGCAAAATATCTGGATTGCCAAACAATGCTCTCGCAAGCAGCACTTTCACCTTCTCTGAACCATTTAATTCGCCCACCAATTTGTAATGTAAATCGGTATCGATACCCAAACCATTTAACAGAGCAGCAGCATCCGATTCTGCCTCCCAACCATTCATGGTAGCAAATTCTGCCTCCAACTCACTGGCACGAATACCATCTTCATCAGTAAAATCTTCTTTCATATAGATGGCATCCTTCTCTCTCATAATTTCAAACAGACGGGCATTTCCCATCATAACTGTGTCCAAAACCACCTCGTTGTCGTATTTAAAATGGTCCTGCTCCAACACAGACAATCTCTGTCCTGGTGTAATCACAACACTGCCATTGGTTGGCTCCAACACACCGGCAAGAATTCTCAAAAATGTGGATTTTCCTGCTCCGTTTGCTCCAATTAAGCCATAGCAATTGCCCTCGGTAAATTTAATATTGACATCTTCAAACAATGCCTTTTTGCCAAGTCTTAATGTAATACCATTTGCACTAATCATTCCTGTACAACCTTTCTTAAATAAATATAAAATTCAAAACATCTTCCAATACTCTAAAAGAGTCATGCGTCCATTCAATAGAATAACTTGTCTTCGATTTTTTTTCAATACTTCTATCATATTTTTTATAAAACTATTTTCAAATTTATCAACTAACTGGTCTAAGGATATTATAACATATTTATTCACCCAAAGTTTATCTGCCACCGCCATTTGCACGCAGAACACTACTAAATATAAAGTTTCTTCATCCAAATCCCTTAATTTCCACTCAAACCCATGAGCAGTCAACACAAAATTATCACTTTCATCAAGCTTAATTGCTTGGTATTTCGACTGAGAAATAAATTTTAAGTACCAGGATGCTGTTTTTAACAACATAGAACTATTTTGTTCTTCTTCATAATCTCTTTTTCCACAAAGTTCTACTTCCCGTCTCTTTAACAGCTGAATTTGTCCTTGCAACTCAATCTGCTCATCTAAACAAATCTTCTTTTCCTGCAATTCATGCTCTAACTCATCGACCAGCATTTTCTGCTTTTGATAAATACTCTCTGCTTGCTTTTTGGCAGCAGATTTTTCTTCTAACAATTGATTTTCTATCGTATACTTTTGTTTCACTTCACTCAATTGCTTTGAAATCTCTTTAATGCATGCATACTCTGCAGCTATTTTATCTCTTAATTCCAAGCTTGTATTCCAATGTTTTACAGCTATATTATATCTTTTTGCTAAATATAGACTTCCAATCAAACCCATCAAACAAATGATGATTGTAAATGCCCACAATATTGTACTGCCATGAATCATATAACAGGCTACCGCACCGATTAATCCTATTAAAAACACGCCTTCACTGTATACCACACTACTCTGCTCAGGTTTCGCTATGATACCGTCTCTATTAATCAGTTCTAAGTTTGCTGTATATTTCTTCATAGAATTTTCTGCCTGCTGCAAGGAATCTGACAAATCAGATTGCTGCATCTGACACATCATTTCTATCTCTTGTTTTCTCTTGTTCTGCTTAATAAATTCTTCATTCTTTTCGTTAAAATGCTTTGCACATGACCTCAATGTTTCCACTTCTTGATTCAATTTATTGTTACATGCATAGTAATCTTTTTGGACAAAAGGAATCACATGTGCCTGCTTGCCCTGAATTTCCTGTCTTACTTGCTCAATTTGCTCATCTATCGTGCAGTCCCTTACATGAGACTGCACGATTTTTATACAATTTTCTATATCTGAATATTCATCAGACTGTGCCAGAGGAAATAACTGCTGAAATTCTTCTCGAAGTAAATTTGCCTGCAAATATTTCAGCATACTTTCCAAATTTTCTAATTTCTTGCGGGTCTGCATATGGACAATTTCAATCTGATTATCCTGAAAATTTCTTTTCAACTGATAAATTTCATCATCTATCTCCACCAACATTTCACCACAACAATTTTCAGCCTCTTTTATCAGATACCTCTGGTCATCAGCACTTACACCATACAGCATACAACGGATGAATGCCAAAATAATATGACTTTCTTGCTCATCCTGATTAGATATCACTGCAAATTTGGAACGCAGATAAATACTTCTTTCCTTAAACGAACCAAAATTTCTTAGCTTTAACTGTCTAATAACCATAGGCATACTTCCTTTTCATCAGCTCTTTTTTATAAATCACAGTTTTTAACGGTTCTTGGGAATGGCACAACATCTCTGATATTTCCCATACCAGTCAAATACATAACACAGCGTTCAAATCCCAAACCAAAACCAGCATGACGAGCAGAACCATATTTTCTCAAATCCAAATAAAACTGATAATCTTCCTGTTTCAGACCAAGCTCATCCATACGTTCTACCAACTTGTCATAGTCGTCCTCACGCTGACTTCCTCCAATAATTTCTCCAATGCCCGGTACCAGACAATCCATAGCAGCTACTGTCTTGCCATCCTCATTTAATTTCATGTAAAATGCCTTAATTTCCTTTGGATAATCCGTGACAAAAACTGGACGTTTGAAAATTTCTTCTGTCAAATATCTCTCATGTTCCGTCTGCAAATCACATCCCCATGATACCTTGTAATCAAACTTATCATTGTGCTCCTTCAGAAGCTCAATGGCCTCCGTATAAGTCACATGACCAAACTCAGAGTTGAGCACATGATGCAGCCTCTCTAAAAGTCCCTTGTCTACAAACTGATTAAAGAAGTTCATTTCTTCTGGAGCTTTTTCCAATACATAGGAAATTACATATTTTAACATATCCTCTGCTAACTTCATATCATCATTCAAGTCAGCAAAAGCAATCTCAGGCTCAATCATCCAAAACTCTGCAGCATGTCTGGTGGTGTTAGAATTTTCTGCACGGAAGGTTGGTCCAAAGGTATATACATTGCGAAAGGCCATAGCATAAGTTTCTACATTGAGCTGTCCGCTGACCGTCAAATTAGTAGCTTTGCCAAAGAAATCCTTACTGTAATCAATAGTGCCGTCCTGATTCTTAGGGACATTGTTCAAGTCCATAGTAGTTACCTGAAACATCTCTCCTGCACCTTCACAATCGCTGCCAGTAATCAGCGGAGTGTGAACATACACAAACCCTCTTTCCTGAAAGAAACTGTGAATTGCAAAGGCAATCAGAGAACGCACACGAAAGACAGCCTGAAAGGTATTGGTTCTCGCTCTTAAATGAGAAATAGTTCTCAAATATTCAAAACTGTGACGCTTCTTTTGTAATGGATAATCTGGTGCAGAATTACCCTCAATAAAAACTTCCTCCGCCTGAATCTCAAAAGGCTGCTTTGCCTGAGGAGTAGCCACTAAAGTACCACGCACAAGCACAGCCGCACCTACATTGAGCTTCGAAATCTCCTGAAAGTTTGCCAGTGCATCACTATATACAACCTGAATCGTCTGAAAACAAGTACCGTCACTAACCACCAAAAAGCCAAAAGTCTTTGAAGTACGCACGCTGCGCAGCCAACCGCCAATCTGCACATTCTGATCATAATAAGCTGATGCATTCGCAAATAAATCCTTTATCAACACTAGTTCCATTTTATTTTCCTCCTGAATCTTTATGTCTTGCCTCTTAACAGATATAGACACTCATTTGCAATCAGATTTATTATATCCTTTCTCAAGATAAATGCCAATATTTTTTTTATATTTTCTATTTTTTCTTTATAAGCAGTAATTACCAAAAAGATGTCATGCAAGCTTAAAGTGTAGATACTATTCCAGAAAGAAATCAATCATTATATTTTCTGACTACCTTCCCAAAAGGCCTTTCACTATTTTGTAAAACTTTCATATTTTAATAAAAAGTTATCTTTTTTGGAGAATCATATGCCCGAAATAATTATTGATGCCGGACATGGAGGCAGCGACCCCGGTGCCGTTTTTGAAGGCCGTCAAGAAAAAGATGATGTGCTGGCATTAGCCCTGGCTGTCGGAGAAATTTTGGAGGACAATGGTATTTCTGTTGCTTACACTCGAACTACCGATGTCTACGACTCCCCCTATCAAAAAGCCATGATTGCCAATCAGTCTGGTGCTGATTTTTTTCTTTCACTTCATAGAAATTCCACTGAAACTCCAGGCTCTGGCACTGGAGTAGATGCCCTTGTCTATGAAAATCAAGGAATTCCCGCTGAAATGGGAACCAACATCAATCGTGAACTGGAACAGCTTGGCTTCAGAAACAATGGCATCACAGAACGCCCCGGTTTGGTTGTACTGCGACGCACTCAAATGCCTGCTCTCCTGATGGAAGTTGGTTTTATCAATAATCCCAATGACAATGCTATATTCGATGAGCAATTTGAGGCCATTGCTCAGGCCATAGCAAACGGTGTCATGGAAACCATAAAAAATGAATCTGATGATGAAGACACACTTTACCGCGTACAGGTAGGCGCCTATCGAAACCGCGCTCTCGCTAATCAACTTCTCAATCAATTGACTTCTGAAGGCTATCCTGCCTTTCTCATTTACGAGGACGGCTGGTATCGCGTCCAAGTCGGCGCATTCCAATATTTAGACAACGCAGTGAAAATGGAACAACGCCTGCGACGGGATGGATACAGCACTTGGATCACCACCCATTAATAAAAGAAGGAAGGAAATATCACCATTTTGATAATAAAAAACGAGTATTCTTATAGCCTTTCAAATGCTATAAGAATACTCGCCATACTGCGGATAACAGGACTCGAACCTGCACGGTCGCCCAATGGCACCTAAAACCATCGTGTCTGCCAATTCCACCATATCCGCAAACCGAACACATTTATTATACGCTACTACAGGAAACTTGTCAAGAATTTTTTCCATTCTTATTAAGGACAAAGTCTACTTAAAAACAGCAATGCGATTACCCTATCTGTCGCAGGCACATTAATTTCCTATCGTCTGCTTCCAGATAGGACAACGCATTTCCCCACTCTACGCAAATCAAAAACTTACCTTTTTACTTCATAACACTTGCTACCAAATTACGGTCACGCATCGCCTGCGCCTTAGAAAATCCACATCCACAATAATTTTGTCGATACAGATGATATTCTTGTGACAGTTCCACCGAACGTTTATAGCCATTTTTCTTTTTAAAATCAGAAAACAACCATGAAATTTGATACTTTTCTGCCAACTCTGCTCCAATTTCATTTAATTTCTCAGCGTTTTTCATCGGACTGATGGACAAAGTGGTAGTAAAATAATCAAATTTCTTTTCCTTTGCCCACTTAGCAGACTCTTCCAGACGAAGTCGATAACAGCCAAAACAGCGTTCACCACCTTCCGGCTCGTTCTCTAACCCTTTTGCCATCTGAAAAAAACGCTCTGGCTCATAATTTCCTTCAATCAATTGGATTGGATAAACACCCTGCATCTCATGAACCAGACGATTAATTTCTTCCACACGTTTTTTATATTCTTCCTTCTCTGTAATATTGGGATTATAGTAAAAAACAGTAATACGAAAATACTGAGATAAGTATTCCAATACATAACTGCTGCAGGGTGCACAACAGCTATGCAAAAATAAGGTTGGCACTCTCTGTGCTTTCTGCTCCTGCTCAATGGTCTTTTCCAGACATTTCTGATAATTTATTTTTTGCACTTTAATCTCCATTCCATTGTCTTAATATATGTTATAATACCAGGGTCAAAAGGTCATACCTTTCATGCTTGCATAAACAGGTATGACTTTGGGACCCGCCAAAACATGAGAAAGTAGCCCAAATCGGGCGGATTTCGAATGTTTTTGGATTGCGAGAGCACAACGTGCGGAGCAATCAGGTATCAAGGGGTCAAAATACCTTTTGACCCCAACATCATGCTATAAAAAAGTAATATAAATTCACATTTAAATAACTTTACATTAGAAATTGACTGCTCATAGTACTCAATTACATTCTTTGCTCTCATTATCTAAGTTCTACTATCTTCCGCATCAAAAAGATACCGCAGAGGTTTTCCTCCCGGTATCTTTTGAAGCTTAATTACCAACAATTAATAACAATTGAAATAACAAAATCATTATCTCAATTAAGAAAGTCTCTGATTTTTTTACTTCTGACAGGATTTCTCAGCTTACGAAGCGCCTTCGCCTCAATCTGACGAATACGCTCACGAGTTACATTAAATTCCTTGCCTACATCCTCCAAGGTACGTGGATGACCATCCAGCAGTCCGAAGCGAAGTACAATAACCTGACGCTCTCGCTCTTTTAAATCTCCCAACAACTGGTCGATATGCTCTTTGAGCATCACAGTCTCTACATTTCCTTCCGGAGTCACAGACTTGCTGTCTGCGACGAAATCGCCCAGATTAGAATCATCTTCCTCTCCAATTGGTGTCTCCAATGATGCAGGTTCTCTGGCAATCTGCATAATCTCCATAACCTTCTCTTCGCTCATGTCCAAAGCCTTAGCCAACTCCGCCGTTGATGGTTCATAGCCTAAATCCAAAGTTAATTTACGCTGCATCTTCGACATTTTATTGATGGTTTCCACCATATGTACAGGTACTCGGATGGTACGAGCCTGGTCCGCCAATGCACGTGTCACAGACTGACGAATCCACCATGTTGCATAAGTACTCAACTTATATCCTTTGGTATAGTCAAATTTCTCTACGCCCTTAATCAGTCCAAGGTTTCCTTCCTGTACTAAATCCAGAAAGCTCATTCCTCGACCAGTATAACGCTTCGCAATGCTCACTACCAAACGAAGATTGGCTTCAATCAGACGATCTTTTGCTCTGGTATCTCCTGCCGCCTTGCGCTTAGCTAACTCGATTTCTTCCTCTGCCGTCAAAAGAGGCACAGTACCGATTTCCTTCAAGTACATACGCACAGGATCTTCCGTACCAATTCCATCTAATAAATCAATGGAATTTAAGTCAATCTCTTCTTCCTCATTTTCTACAAAGTCCAGTCCATCATCTTTGTCTAACAACAGACTTTCATCAAGTGTCAGCTCATCATTCATTACTCGCAGCACATCAATTTTCTTTTTCTCAAGATAATTGTATACATGCTCCATTTCCTCTGGAGTCAAAGTATCATTTGCGAAGAAATCATTGATGTCATTTAAGTCAAGCGTTTTGTTCTTCTTCATGCCGAGTTCAACCAGCTTATTCAAACGTTCTGCTAATACACTCTTTTCCATCAGCATTTTTCCTTTCTGAAACAGCCTCTTTGTAGTTTCGCACCCATATTTGTTCTAGGACTTTCCTCTTACTATTGATGTATCTTTCACCTTTTGTTCCCGATAAACATAGGCAATTAAATATTATATTAAATATAATGTAAATAGTCAATACTATTTTTTTAAATTTTTTTTAAAAAATAGGGGATTCCAACGAATCCCCCATCTATTGTGCAAAACTATTTTTACTTAATCACCTTAATCCAACCATCCGGAGCTTCAATGCGACCCATCTGAATTCCTGTCAAAGTCTCATACAACTTCTGAGTAACAGGTCCCATCTTCTCCATACCGCTTGGCAAGCAGATTTCCTTGCCATGGTCTACAATCTTACCGACTGGAGAAATAACAGCTGCAGTACCGCAAAGACCACATTCTGCCATATCTTTTACTTCCTCAAATGGAACAACTCTCTCCTCTACCCTCAATCCAAGATAATGCTCTGCCACATAAATCAAAGAACGTCTGGTAATAGATGGCAAAATTGTGGAAGACTTTGGCGTAACAACTGTACCGTCTTTTGTGACAAACAAGAAGTTAGCTCCGCCAGTCTCTTCTACATTTGTTCTGGTAGCAGAATCAAGATACATATTCTCATCATAGCCTTCCTCATGAGCAGTAACGATAGCATGTAAGCTCATTGCATAGTTCAAACCAGCCTTGATATGGCCAGTTCCACGTGGTGCCGCACGGTCAAAATCGCAAACGCGAATAGTAATTGGCTTTGCTCCACCCTTAAAATATGGTCCAACTGGGGTACAGAATACACGGAACTGATACTCACTTGCTGGCTTTACTCCGATAACTGGATTTGAGCCAAACATATAAGGACGAATATACAAAGTAGCACCAGAACCATATGGTGGTACATAATCTGCATTAGCTGCTACTACCTGAGTAACTGCATCAATAAAACGGTCTTCTGGGAAAACTGGCATTTCCAATCTGGCTGCAGATGATGCCATACGGCTTGCATTTAGGTCAGGACGGAAACATACAATATGACCATCCTCTGTAGTATATGCCTTTAAACCTTCAAATACAGTCTGAGCATACTGCAATACACCTGCACACTCGCTGATTACTACCATTGGGTCAGAACTCAATGTACCCTCATCCCATGCTCCATCTTTGAAGTTGGAAATGTATCTTTTGTCTGTTACAATGTAACCGAATCCTAAACTGGACCAGTCAATATTTTTCTTATCCATAATAATCTGCCTCCACAACATGATTTATCGTAATTTTCAGTCAGCTCAAAATTCCTATCCGTCATCAAAGATGATAGAATTTTAGTCTGCCGCCTGTGAAGCAGACATGTGCGTTTACTATGGAACCTATCTCTCGATACTGCTAACCGAATCATTACTATTTGTCAAAATCATAGAACTTTTTTATCTGATTGTCAACTGTTTTTTATCATGTTCTATGGACTAATTGTGAACTATACACGACCTAATATGTACAGACATCAGCAGATTTCTGCTTACGACAAATGAAGAGTTTTTAATTATGGACTTATCTTACAGAAATGGTACTTTGATCCATTTGTGAATTAAAATCACAGCTGCCACAAAAATAACAAATCCAATATATCCGCCCCAACCAATGCTGTTTGCTAGCGCCTCCTGAATTTCCAGAGCCTCCTCCGAGCCAGCTTCCACTAAATCCAGCTGACACCAAGCCCAAATCTTCTCCAACAGGTCACCAATCACTACAATTACACCAATGATTACGCCTGCATCCAATCCAAATGTTAAAATACGCTTCCACAAAGGTAATTTTTTTTTCTTCATCCAACGGTCCTCCATCTTTTTGTAATGATCCAATCTCAAACATAAAATATTAGTGGAATCATCACCTATCTTTTAATAATCAGAACCATTGTACTGTATTTTTGCCAAATATACAACAAAGACAAAAAAAATTCACACTTCTTCATACTTCATAAACTTAATCGTAATCTCAGTGCCTTTTCCTTCCTCACTCACTAAGCTCATTTCCGCTCCATGCTGAGCCACAATGTGCTTGACAATGGCAAGACCCAATCCTGTACCTCCAGTTGACTTAGAACGACTCTTATCCACACGATAGAAGCGCTCAAAAATATGTTTTTGATGCCTTGGTGCAATTCCAATTCCTGTATCCTTCACACGCAAAATAACTTCATTTTCCGTTTGTTCTGCAGAAACATACACACTTCCACCATCATTATTGTAGCGGATTGCATTGTCACAGAGATTAAAAATTACTTCATCAAGCATTTCTTTATTGGCATTGATATAACAAGTATTGCCCGTCACATACAGGCTGATATTGCGATTTTGGGCATTAATCTGCAGCTGCTCCACACACTGACAAACTGCTTGATACAAATCCTGCTTTTGAAGAATTACCTGATTATCAATCGAGTCCAATTCAGACAACTTGATAATATCATTAATCAAGGTCAACAATCGATTGGCACTGCGATGAATTTCCTTGGCAAATCGAGGAATCTCGCTTTCTGGAACCATTTGATTTTCAATTAATTCAGAGTATCCCGAAATAGCGGTCAGCGGTGTCTTTAATTCATGGGAAACATTGGCAGTAAATTGCTGGCGCATATCCGCATTTTTAAGAATATCCCGATGCTGCTGCCTAATTTTTTCAACAAAGGGAGCTAATTCTGGAAAGACTTCATTTTCATGTAAATCTTCAATATTTTCACCCATTTTTTCAATTTCACCCACAAAACTATGCGTCATGAAGCGTGCAATTAAAATACAAATTCCAATTAACACACACAGCAATAGAATACTGACCGGCGTAACACTCAGAAAAATTCCCCAAGCACTGCTGGCCTCCGCTGCCACACGCAGAACACTTCCATCCTGAAGCTGCCGTGCATAGTAAAACATATTTCTTGACATAGTATCTGATACACGGATGGACTCACCTGTACCCTGCTCCATAGCATCTCTTACCTCTGGACGGGTACTGTGATCCGCCATAGTACCAACATCTGCCTCATTGTCAAACAATACATTTCCATCCTTATCAATCCAAGTAATACGGATAGAATCTTGTCCCATGGATTCCAATAGAGAGCTTTTTTCTTCTGCTGGAACCGCATCCAACACACCCTCAATGATATCGGCACAGCTTCTCAAATCCCACAGCATCTGTCTCTGAAACTGATGATAAAATACAAACACCAGCGAAACTACGGTAAACAAAATAGCTACCGCTGCCAACACCAACAACTGCTTTTGAATTTTTTTCTTCATCCTTCCTTACTCCATGCGATATCCTACATTTCTCACTGTCTTAATCATAGAGCCTGCTTCCCCCAATTTTTGGCGCAAGGTTTTGATGTGCATATCTAAAGTTCTCGATTCTCCCTGGAAATCAATCCCCCAAATTCGCTCCATAATAATATCTCTGGTCATCACATTGCCCGCATTTTTCAATAACAATTTACACAGTTCATACTCCTTATACGTCAGCTCACACAATTCATTATTGACATAGACCTCTCTCTTTTCCTCGTCCATGCGCAGCTGATTATGCTCCAAGATATGCTCACCGTCTTCATCCATACTGCGGCGCAACATTGCCTTGACACGTGCAATCAACTCCATTACACCAAAAGGTTTTCCTAAGTAATCGTCAGCACCCATATTGAGACCCTTGACTTTATCAATCTCTGTTGTGCGGGCTGTCACCATAATAATCGGTACACGCTTGGTTGCTGCCATGGTTCGCAGCCGCATCACAATGTCTAAACCATCTTCATCAGGAAGCATGATATCTAAAAGAACCAAATTGGGAACTTTTTCATTAATTTTCTTATAAAACTCCTTGGCATTTGCAAAGCCAACAACTTCGTAACCGCTGTTTTGCAGAGCGTATATTTCAATTTCTCTAATATTTTTGTCATCTTCTACTACATAAATGCAAGCCATTTTCTTACCTCCTACTTAGGCAAGGTATATGACTTCAAATAACCCTGCCATTTTTTCTGAAATAGACCCAATTCATCTGCCTTGATATCACCCAAATAAGCATGCATTTGAAATTCGTCCTGGCTAATCTCAATCATGGATGCAGCGATTTTCGAGCAATGGTCTGCCACACGTTCAAAGCTATTAATCAAATCAGATAACACAAAACCCATTTCAATGGAACATTTATTTGCTCGCAATCGCTCAATATGACGCTGTTTCAGTTCCGCACTCAAAACATCGATTGCTTCCTCCAATGGCTCTACTTCCTTGGCTCGTTCCAGATTGTTGGTCTCAAAACTCTCAATGACCAAGACTAAAATATCCTTAATCGCCTTCGTATACACATTTAACTCCGCCAACGCCTTATCAGAAAAATGTTCCTTCTTATCATGTACTTCCTTTGCAGAATTTTTAACGCTGACTGCATGATCTGAAATTCGCTCAAAATCACCGATGCAATGCAGCAGGAAAGACAAACTTCTGCTATCCTCCGAAGATAAATCATAGCTGCTCAATTTCACTAGATAACTTCCCAGCTCATCTTCATAGCGGTCCACATTATCTTCTAACGCAGCGACTCTCTCTGCCACATCTTCTTTATAACCAGATAACAGCAAAATAGCTAAATCAATGGATTCTTTTGTCTCCTTCGCCATCTGCAATGCGACATGACGGCATTGTTCAATAGCAAATCCTGGAGACTCCAAAAAACGAACATCCAACAGCTTAAATTCCTTCTCCTGTGCAACAGCCGCCTCCCGCTCTGCCGTATCCTTTACCGTCAGACAAGCCAATCTCTCCAATACCTTAGAGAATGGAAGCAACACCAATGTAGCTACCACATTAAAGACACTGTGAATAACCGCAATGCCAGCGGCATCTGCTGCTGTATTTAAAAAAGAGAATGACAGGACTGCATTGATTCCATAAAATGCCAACATAAACAAGATCGTACCAATCAGGTTGAAATATAAATGTACAAATGCTGCTCTTTTCGCATTTTTGCTGGCTCCTACAGCAGAAATCATAGCGGTCACACAGGTACCAATGTTCTGTCCCATGATAATCGGAATCGCTGTGGAATAGGTAACAGCTCCCGTCACACACAGAGCCTGCAAAATACCGACAGAAGCGGAAGAACTTTGAATTACAGCAGTCAGCACGGCTCCTGTCAGTACGCCTAACAACGGATTAGAAAACATGGTCAATATACCTGTAAATTCTGGTACATTTGCCAATGGCTTGACTGCTCCAGACATAGTATCCATACCCGTCATCAAAATAGCAAATCCAATCAAAATCTAACCGATATCTTTTTTCTTTTTGCTCTTGCAAAACATGATGAATATCACACCCACCATGGCGAGCACCGGGGAAAACGAAGTTGGTTTCAGTAATTTTACAAAAAAATTGCTGCTCTCCAAACTAGACAAAGACAGAATCCATGAAGTTACTGTTGTACCAATATTGGCACCCATGATAACTCCAATTGCCTGCGTCAATTTCATAATACCCGAATTAACAAAGCCGACTACCATAACTGTAGTAGCCGAAGAAGATTGAATTACCGCTGTTACCCCTGCACCCAAAACCACTGCTTTGATTGGATTGTCGGTCAATTTTTCCAATATACGCTCTAGCTTACCGCCCGATGCCTTCGCCAATCCATCGCTCATAACATTCATACCAAACAAAAACAATGCCAGGCCGCCAATCATCTCCAATACACTAAAAAGATCCATGTTTTACCTCCGTAAAAGCTATCAATATGATGTTGGGGTCAAAAGGTATTTTACCCCTGGTATCATCAATATATGATATATCAGTATAGATATTCAATTCAGCCCATAAATTAAAATATCATACCTGCCAGTTATCCAAACTGTTGCCAGTAATCAACCTTTTCTTTGCCTGCTGAACTATAACAATAACATATCGCTCTTAAGTAAAATCTACTATCTTCTTGTGTAAAATAGATGTAAAATTATTTTACATATTTTTCAACTTGCTTTTTTGAGTTAATACAATCCATTCATCTAATGTCAATGGCACATAATTGGAATACATACAAAAGCAATTAATCATCTGACAGGGAATCCTCTGCTGTCTCACCAATGTCTGCTGCGTTATCTGGATAAACTGATCCATCAAACGCTGGTCCATAGTATCATGAACATGGCCGTACAGCATCCAAGTGGTCGCATTTCCATTTTTGCTGCGGCGATACTGCCCATTATAACACATAATTGGATAGTGACTTAGAATGACCTTGCGCCCGTTGTCATGCAGCTCTGCATAATCCCTCACCCACTCAAATCGACCT
>JBJELF010000045.1:0-20187 GCA_051879015.1 Lachnospiraceae bacterium | reverse complement strand
GACGTATTGCAAATTGTTTGCTTTTGGAAATTTTCACCAACAAGGGAATTGGAACTGCTATATTAAATAAGAGAGGTACGAGGTACTATAATGAATAAACAAGAAATTATTTCCAACTGTGAGAGTGCCTTGCTTCATACTTACAATCGCTATTCGATTGTATTGGATAAAGGGGAAGGGGTCTATCTGTATGACACCGATGGAAAAAAATATTTGGATTTTGCAGCGGGGATTGCAGTTTTTGCCTTGGGATATCATTATCCGAGTTATGATGAAGCATTGAAGGCGCAGATTGATAAATTGATTCATACCTCCAATTTATTTTACAACGTGCCTGCCATGGAAGCTGCGATGAAATTGAAGAAAGTGACGGGTATGGACCGTGTTTTCTTTACGAACAGTGGTACAGAGGCAATTGAGGGTGCAGTTAAGACGGCAAGAAGATATGCCTATGATAAAGATGGAAGAAATGACCATGAAATAATTGCTATGAAGCATTCTTTTCACGGAAGAAGTATGGGGGCACTTTCTGTTACTGGAAATGCTCATTATCAAGAGCCGTTTAAGCCGCTGATTGGTGGTGTTCAATTTGCAGAGTATAATAATCTGGAAAGTGTAAAGTCTCTGATTAATGATAAGACTTGTGCTATTATTTTGGAAACCTTGCAGGGTGAGGGCGGTATCTATGAGGCTACGGATGAGTTTATCAAGGGAATTCGCCAGCTTTGCGATGAAAAAGATATCTTGTTAATTTTGGATGAGGTACAATGTGGAATGGGACGTACAGGAAGTATGTTCTGCTATCAAAAATATGGTGTGAAGCCAGATGTGTTGGCTGTAGCTAAGGCCTTGGGCTGCGGCGTACCGGTGGGAGCCTTTTTGTGTACTGAGAAGGCAGCGGCTTTGGTGCCAGGAGACCATGGTACTACTTACGGTGGAAATCCATTCGCCTGTGCTGCTGCTTCAAAGGTGTTGGACATCTTCGAGGAGACTAATTTGGTAGAACATGTACAGCAGGTAGGTGCATATTTGTATGAAAAGTTAGATAAACTGGCTGTCCGTCACAGTGATGTCATTACCGCACATCGTGGAGCTGGCTTAATGCAGGGCTTGGAGCTTACTGGAGTAACCCCGGGCGTTATTATCAATAAGGCCATTGCCAATGGGTTGATTCTTATTTCAGCAGGAAGCAATGTACTGCGATTTGTACCTCCGTTAATTATTACAGAGGCACATGTGGACGAAATGATTACTATACTGGAGAGTTGCTTATAAATAATTAGGAATGGGGAGGACATTCGATTGATTGAATGTCCTCCCCATTCCTGATTTAAAAAGTTGTTGTTTCCTGTAATTTTTTCCATAGAGTTGGTTCAACTTGCAAAAATTCAATCAATCGTTCGATTTCCTCGTGATTATCTTTAGGTTTTTGGGTATTTACTGCACGAATTAAAATGTTTTTTGGTGTATGCTCCATGTCAATAAATTCCAAAATTTGTGTACGGTATCCCTGATTTTCCAAGATTTCAGCGCGGAGTGCATCGGTATAGAGAGCGGCCATACGTTCCTTGATGAGTCCGTAATGGAGTGCGGGCTCCAAAATTTCATTGTGCATCTGTCGGTTGAGTTCGTGCTGACAGCAAGGCACAGACAGAATTACTTTGGCATTCCAGCGAATAGCTTTTAAAAGGGCATAGTCGGTGGCTGTGTCACATGCATGGAGAGTGACGACCATATCGACTTGATTTACCCCGTTGAAGTCGGCGATGTCACCGTGCAAAAATTCCAGAGAATCGTAATGGTATTTCTGTGCCAATGCGTTGCAGTGAGCGATGACATCATCTTTCAAATCCAGCCCAATCATGTGTACATCATAATGATTTAAAATTTTAAGGTAATAATACATGGCGAAAGTTAGGTAAGATTTTCCACATCCAAAGTCGATAATGGTCAGTTGACGGTTTTTGTCCAGTGAGGGTAAAATATCCTGAATAAACTCTAAAAAACGATTGATTTGACGGAATTTATCGTAGCGAGGAGTAATAATTTTACCTTTTTCAGTCATAACCCCCAAATCAATTAAAAATGGGATAGGAGTTCCTTCTTCTAAAATGTAGTGTTTGCTGCGATTGTGTTCAAGAGGCTGAACTGGTGCGTGGTCTTTCTGTTTGGAAGTGATGGTGACACTTCCTTTTTTGCTGACTAAAATGGTTGAAAGACTTTGCTCGGTGGTAAGCTGAGCTTGTCGAAATTGTGTCATGTATTCTTCTACCTTGGTAATTAAATCCTCGGCAGGAAGGTTTTTGTGAAATACCTGTTTTCCGATAAATTCTTCAATTTGGTAGGTCAACTTTTCTTTCAATAAAATAGGACGAATGCGAACCTTTAAAATGCCGTTTTTTTCGCGGGGGTTGCTGAGAACGGCATCGCAGAGAGTCTGCGAGATAACTTTTTCCATATGTAGTTTTATTTTATTTTCTTCCATTCTATATGATCTCCCTTAAATTTCCATGATTGAAATATATATGCCTGTGAGTGCTAACACTGTAACATATTTTGACTGTATTTGTCAACAAATCGGACTTGCCTTAGAGGAAATATCGTTGTATAATAAATTTCGATGCAAGAGAGTTGCATTGGTCAAGTCATGGAAAAGAGGAATGAGTAAAAATGGAAAACAGTCAGACAAATTTTGTAAAAATGATATACGAAATCTGCAAGGAGGACAATATTGCGGTGCAATCCTATTCTTCTGATTGGGCATTTCGTTTGGAAAAAAATGGAGTTTTTCATTTTATTCAAGGATATCAGTTTGGATTGAACAGTGCCGTCTCGGCTGCAATCTGTACGGATAAGAGTGTGGCAAGTGAAGTGTTGGCAGCTGCGAAGATTCCAACGATTCCCCATCACTGTTTTATGGCACCGTCTATGTTTCAGTACATTGGTGGAAATGGATATTGGAGCCAGATGCAGCAGATTTTGGAACGATATGGTGAAATTGTCTGTAAGGACAATGGCGGTACGGGTGGAAAGATGGTTTTTCGGGTGAAAAATCAAAGGCAGCTTGAAGAGGCGGCATCAACTATTTTCCAGACCTGTTCTGCGATGGCCATCAGTCCATATCGACAAATTGAAAAAGAATATCGCATTGTGATATTGGATGGAGAGATACAGGTTGTCTTTTCTAAACTGCGAAAGCATTTGACTGGAGATGGTGTCTCTACTGTGAGGGAACTTTATGGGCGATACATATTAGAGGAAACTTGTCCAGAGCAGGCAGTTATATCCAAAAAAGATTTGAACAAAATTCCACAAAAAGGGGAACAATACCTGTTACAGTGGAAACATAATTTAGGACAAGGTGCAGATGCGGAAATTTTGACAAAGGAAAAAATAGATGCGTCTCTAGGGACATTGGCAAAAAATGCAGCATTTGCCTTGGGAGTGCGCTTTGCTTCCGTAGATGTGGTGCAATGTGAGGGTGCATACCAAGTGTTGGAGGTCAACAGTGGTGTGATGATGGAGTATTTGTCCGGTATCAACAGAGATTACTATGAAATAGCAAAAGAGATTTATCGCAAAGCAATTCACAAGATGTTAAATATGGAATAGGAGAAAGAATATGATTAATTTTGAGGAAGAATTGGCAAAGTTTAAGCCCAGCAAAGAGATTGATAAGGCAATGCAGGATGCAAAGCAGGAAAAAAGCTTGAGTATGTCCGATATTTTGGCTGAAGTAATGAAGTTGGCAGAGAAAAACACAGTGAAAAAATAATAGAGGATACTGAATATGAAATGTTATAATTGTAAAGCGAAAATTAGAGGTACTCGTTTGCAGTGTCCAGACTGCGGTGCGGATCTGACATTGTATCGAAAAATTGTGTGTACTTCCAATGAATACTACAATCGGGCCTTGAGTCGCGCAAAAGTTAGAAATCTGACGGGTGCTTTGGATTTGTTAGAGCAGAGTATTCAGCTCAATTCTGACAATTATCAGGCAAGAAATCTGCGGGGGCTTATCTTATATGAGATGGGAGAAATTGCCGAGGCAGCTGCTGAATGGACAATTAGTGCGGAAATTGAGGATGATCTCAACAATGCCAAGTATTATTTAAGTCAAATCAATACATCAGTGCAGGATTTGGATAGTGACAGCAATTTAATTCGTAAATATAATCAGGTAGTGGAGTATATCAATACGGATGCTAAAGATATGGCAATGATTCAGTTGAAAAAAATAATTGGTATGCGTCAGGGCATGATAAAGGCTCATCTGATATTGGCGTTGCTGTACATGGAAAAAAAGGATTACGAGAAAGCTAGAGCAGTTCTTCGGGAATGCAAAAGGAAAGATACAGGAAATCCTGAAGCAGAATACTATTTAAGAGAGTTGAAAAAGATGGCTCCTCGTTCCAAAAAGAGAGAAGTTTTAGATGATGAACCGAAACAGGAAGTAATCATACCAGTACGTATGTGGGATTTCGGTACATATGTAACTACGGCGGCCTATATCTTGTTTGGATGTTTGATTGCTGTGGGAATTATGTACTATGTGATGATTCCTGGAGTAAAAAATCAATACAATGCAGAAAAACAGGAACAATTAAATTCCTATCAGGCGGATCGCATGGAATATGAAGAAGAAATTCGTCATTTGCAGGAGGCCATCCAAAATTTAGAGTCGGCGAGAGATAATATGTCAGGAGAATTTAGTGATTATACGGAAAATTCAGAAAATATCATTAATTCTTATGATGAGTTGATTCAGCTTCTGGTGGCTTACGGAGAGGGCAATGTATCAGAGATGTTATTATTGCGAAATTCAATTACAAATAATAGTGCTGGTACACAGATTTATCAGGAGGCCTATAATGGAGTAATTGATTATATTGATAATCAATTATTTAATGAAAGCCTTCAGGCGGCAACCGTAGCGCGTGAAGGTACTTTGGCAGAAAATTTACAGCCGGATGAATTGACTGCATTATGGCAGAGTGCCGTGGATGCCTATGAAAAATGTCAGTTGATACAGCCAGATAATCCAGAAGTAATTTACTATTTGGGCAATGCTTATCAGGGTGTAGGAAATGCCGAAAAAGCGCAGGCATGTTATAGCCGTATTGTAACGGACTTTGCCGATACAGAATATTATGCTTCTGCACTGCAGCTGCTGCAGGCGATTGCAGGTGTGCTGCCTGAAGAAAATACACCATAATCATGATTGAATAAAAAAGAACACAAACTATTGCGAGAAATTGACAGTAATACGAAAGGGATCATTTCGTTTGGGCTGTAACATTACAAGAATAGATTTGTGTTCTTTTTTGATGTACAAGATATATGGTGAGGATAGTCAGTTGGATGACATGCAATTTGCTCCTTCTTGATTGGCATGGGAGGGCGGACAGAAAGAAAGGAAAGGGGAATGATTCAATGCAGGAAGAATATGCACAATATTATTTGGATGGGAATCGCTTAATGGTACTATTGCCTTCTGAGGTGGATGACCATACCTGTCAATTTATTCGGGAAGAAATTTTAGAATATTTAGAGCATGTAGACGTTGAATTTTTGGTATTTGATTTTTCTGATACACTCTTTATGGATAGTTCAGGAATCGGCATGATTATTAGTTGTTGCAGACGAATTCGAAAAAAGAGAGGGCAGATGTCGATTCAGGGAGAGAGCGGAAGGATTAAAAGACTGCTGCGTCTGTCAGGAATTTATCAATTAGCGGTTTCTATGGAGGGAGAAGAAAAATGAGCGAGAAAATGAAAGTAGTGTTTGAAAGTAATTCTTGGAATGAAGGATTTGCCAGAATGACGGCAGCAGCTTTTATTCTGCATCTTAATCCAAATATGGAAGAATTGGAAGATATTCGCACTGCGGTCTCTGAAGCAGTGACCAATGCCATTATTCATGGATATCGCGATACAAAAGGAGAGGTAACTATGGAGATGGAAATTACAGGTTCGGTGATTTTTATTTCAGTACATGATGATGGCTGTGGTATTGCTGATATCGAAAGAGCGAGACAGCCCATGTATTCGGGTGCTCCTGAGATGGAGCGTTCTGGTATGGGTTTTTCCTTTATGGAGGCCTTTATGGACGAATTAGTAGTGGAATCACAGGTCAATGTAGGGACTACGGTAAAAATGAAAAAAGAATTGGGGCGACAGCATTTTGAATAGTTAGCACTTGGAGGTGCAGTGATATGGAAGAAAAAAACTCTCTCATCGAACGAGCACATACAGGTGATAAAGAAGCAAGGAACCGATTAGTGGAAGAAAATATGGGGTTGGTGTGGAGTGTAGCAAGGCGTTTTGTAGGTCGAGGTCAGGAAATGGAAGATTTAGTTCAAATAGGCAGTATTGGGTTGATTAAGGCTATTGATAAATTTGATACGGGATTTGGTGTCTGTTTTTCGACTTATGCAGTACCCATGATAGCCGGAGAAATTCGTCGTTTTCTGAGAGATGATGGTATGATACGGGTGTCTCGCTCATTAAAGGAGACTGGTCTTAAAATTCGATTGGCTCAAGAAAAATTATCTAAAAATTTGGGACGGGAACCAACGGTAGAAGAGGTAGCAAAAGAAGCGGGAATTAGTTGTGAAGAATTAGCGACTGCGATGGAAGCTAATGCGGAGATTGAGAGTCTTTCTCAGACCATTTATCAGGGAGATGGTCAGGACATCACCTGGATGGAGCGTCTGGAGCAGGAACGAAATGATAACGAAATATTAATTAATCGTCTTACTTTAAAACAGTTGATTGAGAAACTGCCGGAGAAAGAGCGAAAAATTATTATTATGCGTTATTTTATGGATTGCACACAAAGCCAGATTGCGGCACAGTTGGGAATTTCTCAAGTACAGGTTAGCCGTCTGGAAAAGCGGATATTAAAACAAATGAGAGGGGAAATTACATGAGAAGATACCAGAGTAAAAATACCTTTGACTCTGGTATCATAAAAAAAGGACTAGGCAGTAGCATTTCCTGAAAAATTTATTGTTGAAGAGGAGGCTGGCCACACGGCATAGCTCTGGTCAGAAAATGTACTGGATAGTCCTGAAAATACAATCGCACACTGTGAAATCAAATCAGGTATCCAGGGAGAACAATAGCGAAGATTCGACTGTCAACAGTTAGGATTGATTACAGATAAAGTGTAACATAAAAATAAAATTATGTCAATTATAAACGATGAAAGTTACTGATAATAACAAAATTAGGTGGAATATCAGGAGAATGACAGATTATATGACAGAGATAGAACAAATGGAAGCAGCGATAATTTCCTTTTTGTACTGTCTATAGAAAAAGACAGGCGAATCTTTTCAATTCGCCTGTCTAAGATAGAATATAGTAAGGTTGATGTAGTCAATATTTGTTATTTTGCCAGATGCAGTAATTGCATTACTTTAATAATAAGCGGTTCTTTGGTGTCAATGGAACTGGAATGCTGCTTAGAAAGGTGTTCTTGATGAGTACACCAATCTGTGTAAAGGGTACCTTCCATACTTAATCCAGATGCGTCAATTCCTTGTACTCGATTTGAACTAGTCATAATAAAACCTCCCCTTAAATGTTTTTATAGGAAAAACATATACTTTTTCTTCGTTATACAGTATTATAATACAAAAATAAAATAAGTAAATGGCATATAAATCCAAAAATAGGATAAAAATATGTATTGATAATACAAAATGTTGCTTGCGAGAAATAGATAAAAAGAATGAAATAGGGCGAAATAATTGTTTTCTCTTTGACATTGAAGGAAAAGAGAGTATAATAGAAACGATAGAAAACTTGCGTGGAGAAAGGTACAAGAAAAAATGAAATACGATTTTACAAGTCATATAAACCGCCGTGGGCATGATGCGATTGCGGTGGAAGTTATACCAATTCCTAATGTTACGGTAAAAGACGGTTTTTCGACCATTCCTATGTGGGTGGCGGATATGAATTTTCCAACTTTGCCGACAATTACAGAGGCTATACAACAGCGTGTGTTGGAACCTCATTTTGGGTATTTTAATTTGTCAGAAGATTATTTTGACAGTATTATTTACTGGCAGAAGTGTCGTCATCTGATTTCTGATTTGAAACAGGAGTATATTGGCTATGAAAATGGTGTATTGGGTTGCGTTTCTTCCGTAGTGCGTGAGTTTACTGAAGAAGGTGATGCGATTTTGCTTCATGCTCCAGCTTATATTGGTTTTATTCGCGTTTTAGAGGAGACAGGAAGAAAGATTGTGTACAGCAAATTGGTGAAGGATGAAAAAGGCATTTGGCGGATGGATTATGAGGATATGGCAAAAAAAATGGAAGAAAACCAGATTAAGCTGGTCATTTTTTGTTCCCCTCACAATCCAACTGGTCGTGTGTGGGAGCGGGAAGAGATTGAACAGGCGATGGAAGTGTATGCTTCTCATGATTGTACAGTAATTTCAGATGAAATATGGTCTGATTTGATTTTGCCGGGATATATCCATACACCGACGCAGTCTGTCTCTCAAGATGCAAAGGAGCGTACGGTGGCTGTTTATGCTCCCAGTAAGACTTTTAATCTGGCGGGATTGGTTGGCTCTTATCACATTATTTATAATGAAGAATTGAGAAGAAAAGTGGAAAAGCGTTCCTCTATGTGTTTTTACAACTCCTGTAATGTCCTTTCTATGCATGCACTGATTGGTGCTTACTGTAAGGAGGGAGAGCAATGGGTTGATGAATTGTGTGAGACATTGCAAAAAAATGTAGATTATGCCTATGATTTCATTCAAAACCATTTTCAAGGTGTAACATTGTCCAAGCCACAGGGAACTTATATGCTGTATTTAAACTGTGAAGAATGGTGTAAAAAAAATGATAAAACTTTGGATGAGCTGTTGGCAGCAGGTGTATCCGTGGGAGTGATTTGGCAGGATGGAAGACCTTTCCAGTGGGATAATACCATTCGTATGAATTTAGCACTTCCTTATGATTTAGTGGTGGAGGCTATGGAACGGCTGTATCGATATGTATTTTGAGAATGGTACGCAAAAATAGATTGACATAGCTGGAAGCGGATAAATACCAATTTTACAAAAAAATTTCTTGCAAATTCAGAAAAATATGCTATACTATTAAAGTAAATGGAGATGCAGATATGGTCTATCGGTATGATGTTAGCTTCCCAAGCTGAAGAGGCGGGTTCGACTCCCGTTATCTGCTTAGAAGAGCAGCGCATTGCAGGACAGTGTGCTGCTCTTTTTGTAATATGATACTAGGATTAAAAGGTCATACATTACATACTTGCATGAAAATGTATGACCTTTTGAACTGCATAATCTTTCAGCCATTTCGAAAAACTTGCTTCAGCATTTCATAATCTCTGGTATGAAGCAAACTCAAAGCAAGTAAAATTCTGGCCTTCTGAGGCGGTAATGTAAAAGCAGGTATCGTATTTTCCGTTGGATCAAAATGACTTGTCTGGGTAACCATACCATTCATGACTCTTGAGGCGCGAACTACTGGAATCTTCATTTTAGAAATTCTATCAATCCATAGTTGACTATAATTTCCGGCTCCCGTGCCGCAAATCACCAATCCATCTACCTTTTGCTCATAATAATCTAAGATATCTACTGGGGCATCTGTGTAATAGTACACTACATCTACTCGAGGCAGAGATTTGATTTGACGTAAATCAAATTGAGTCAGATTTTGTCTTCGCAAATCAAAACAATTATAGTAGAAACATTTTTTATCCTGAATATATCCCAAGCAAGACGGTGTGCGTCCATCAAAAGCATCGACTTGAAAGGTACTCGACTTGATGACATTTCTTCCAGAATAAATGGTACCACAAAAACATACCAATACATTTTGTTTTCGAGAATCCTCATTTGCTGCTACATAGATAGAATCATACAAATTAAGCAAACCGTCTGCACTGGCCGAGGAAGCAGGTCTCATGGATCCAGTCAGCACAACAGGTGGTTCAATCATCAATGTGATAGATAAAAAATAAGATATTTCATCCATCGTGTCCGTACCGTGAGTAATCACAAATCCATCTGCCTCGTCTTTTTCTGCCATTTCCTTAATATGACGGGCTAGTTTTAACCACAGCTCCATCGTCATATCATTGCTGTCCACATTGACAAACTGTTCAAAACTTAATTGAATATTAGAATCAATATCCGGCAAAGCTGCAATCAATTCTGATACCTGCAGTTGACCTGCATGATAATCCGATGTACATCCCTTTGTACCCAATCCCGCTATCGTACCGCCAGTGGCGATAATATGAATTTTTTTCATTTCGCCTATTTTGCCCTCCAGAGAAAATCAAAATAAATCGGATTTTCTTTTTCCCAACATGCTTCGCAGTGGCTTCCGCCCCGCACCACATTTATTTTACATGCCGCTCCTATTGTGAGAAATTTTTCGGCAAAATATTCGATATTTTGTAAACTCTGTATCACACTGTCAGTTTCGGCTGTGCCAAAACTGAAATACACTCTCGTATCAGGATTAATTTGCACATTTTTTGTATCGGCTTTCAATGGTTCCATACAAAAATCAATGGCAGAAGAAATGCAAGCTGCCTTAGAAAAAAATTCATTGTATTTCATAACGCTATACAATGCCATCAGACCGCCCATAGAACTGCCGGCAATCGCTGTACACTCACGCGATGGGTAGGTGCGATATTCTCTGTCAATCATCGGCTTTAATTCTTCTACTACCCAATCCATTAATTCTTTTCCCTTTCCCTCAATAGGACCAAAAATGGGACTTCTCGTGTTATAAGGACAAAATTCATTTAAGCGCTCAGTTCCTTCATGATTGCATTCAAGACCTACTACAATAAATTTTTTATCATATTGATCCAGAAACTCCTTGAGTCCCCATGATTTTCCATAGGTGGCGTCTTCATCAAAAAATAAATTATGCCCATCATACATATATATCACAGGATAACATTCTTCGCTCTCATAATAATCATCTGGTAAATACAGGTGAATCATGCGTTCCAAGCCAAATGGCGTGATTGTCACATTAAATTTTTTTATCATTGTCTTATGTGCCCTTCCTAGTTGATTGATAATAAACTAATATGCCTGCTTCGCAAGCATAACGAAATATAAAAATGTTGGGGACAAAAGGTATTTTTACTCTTTGCTCTCTACGGATTGCTTCGTATTCCTGCAATCCGAAAACTTTTGAAATCCGCCCTATTTGGCCTATTTTCTTATGTTTTGGTAGGTTCCAAGTTAGATATTTTCATGTAAGCATGGAATGTATGTATGACCTTTTGATCCAGTATTACATAATTGTAGCATATCTTTATAAAGTCTTGCAACATAAATCTTGTAGATATCTACGGTAAACGCACGGTTTTATTTTCTAGTATGATTTCAAATAAATGCATAAAACACGAAAACGCGCTCTTAACAAATGTTAAGAGCGCGTTTTGCGGAAAGAAAAAAGTATATACAAATATATCAAATTGACAATGTAATAGAGGCACAAAATTGGTAATTAGGATCCCCAATTGTTAGTGTGGTATCCCAAAGAAGTTCCAGATTAGCCTCGACAGTCACTGTTTCAGTATGGTCTGGGTAATGAATGGTAATTGGAGCAAATACATCCAACATATCTTCATTGATCAGCACTCTTACTTCACCGTTGGCGGTGTTTTCTTCAATAGTAATAGAATTATCCTCTGAATTGTAAGATGCTACCACATGACCTGCGCGGGCACTAGGATCTGCCCAGAGCCAATAGTGAGAGTTTACTTTGCGCAGAGGAGCTCGAGTGGCCAAATTCCATACAATGCGCCTTGGAAGAGGATCACGAGTAAATTGATTGACAAAATCAATGGCATTGGTGTTTAACTCAGCGGTCGTGTCATTGCCCTGCAATATCCAGGCTTTGTAGTCAGCTATGACAGTCTGAGGAATGCGATTTGGCTCATTGTCACGAAAATTATGAGGTTTTTGGCTGTGAATCAGCACACGATGTATGTAGCCATCTCCGTAGCGCAATGCCAGACGGTTTAAATAGAGTCCGTAACGAGCCGTGATGTGATTGCGCTCATAGGCACCGTCCTTTTCACCCACTTGAAGAGAGAGAGGAAGATGGTATAGATTGGTCAAATCTACGGAATTAGGATGACCCGCAGACATATTGGCCGCCGCAAAACGATCTGCCATGCAGGGAGTAATGCCGTAGACGCCATCACCTCCTGCGGAGAATCCAAGCAAATAAATTCGATTGAAATCAATTGTTTCATGGGCAGCTAGATTCATAATTAATCTATCGTAAAGTGGATAGGATTCATCATTGAAATGTGTGTTCCATGTATCACGAACTCCTCGGGGAGCAATGCAGATACCATCGGTAACGCTGTCAAAGTAATAAACTTTCTGATGCTCCCATTGTCGGTCATTGATTTCGGGAAAAGGTACACCGCCGCCGCCATGCAATGCAATGTAGACCGGATATCCATCTGGACCAGGATTTCCTTTTTTTGTCATATAAAATTTCATGGAAATGTCACCATAAATTAATTGATGATTTTCAAACTCAAAATGCTCTTTTTGATTATTTTTGAGAGCGGTGATATGACTTTGCCAACATTGTTTTCTGGCATGGGTAAGTTCTTGTGGCGTAGTAATGATAGTTAACTCAGTCATCGATAAAAACTTCCTTCCATAAATTGATACCAGGGTCAAAAGGTCATATTCACCCCAACATCCTAAATTAACATTAGTATAACTCATTTCTCCTGCAAAAGCAACAAAAAATTAAAATTTTTCTGAGCAATTTTAATAAAAAGTAATAAAATGTTAAAAAATAAATAAAATATATAAAAAATTAAATTTTCTTTGCTTCTTTACAATAAAAAGATTTTAGAGTAAACTGTGGTTATGCTTGCTGCTGCCTGCGAAGCAGACATGTCAGTTAAAAAATAAGCAAAGGAGGAATGGTGTATGGTTTTATTTTTAACAAGCAGTCCTTGCAGAGAGGGTGATGAAATTCCGTTTTATTTCAATAATCAAAATGGATTTGTGGATTGTCTGAAGGAGGTTTGGAAACCAGAAAGTAAATGTCTTATCATTTGTGCTTATCCAGAAGAAGAAAACTATGAGCGCAATGATGAGATGGTGGAAGATTTCCGACTTGCCTTTGAGGCAGATGATTTAACTCTGTCTGAAATTATCGCCTGCGATTCGAGAAATGAAGAATTTATTGAAGAGTTTGTTGCGGAAAGCGATGTGGTTATTCTTTCTGGTGGACATGTGCCTACGCAGCATGCTTTTTTTGAGAGAATGCATCTGCGCAAAATCATGGAGCATTTTGATGGGATTGTGATTGGAATCAGTGCAGGAAGTATGAACAGTGCGGATGTGGTTTATGCAGAGCCGGAATTACCAGGAGAAGCGATTGATCCAGATTATCAGCGCTGGCTTCCAGGCTTAGGGTTGACTAAATTGATGATTATCCCTCATTATCAAAAGATTAAGTCGGAGATTTTGGATGGACAGAGAGTTATCGAGGATATTGCCTTTGAGGACAGCATAGGAAATCAGTTTTTATGTCTGGTAGACGGCAGTTTTGTCTTGTCTGTAGATGGAGAGGAGACTATTTTTGGGGAAGCTTATCTGATTGAGGATGGAGCAATAGAGCAAATCTGTGAGGAGGGAAAGTATTTGGAATAAATCTCCATCAACAGCAATGGCCTTCTCGCCATTGATGACGAGAAGGCTATTAATTGGTGTCTCAAAAAGGATACTTAAAATCAGTAAATTGTCAATTCGAGGAAGGGATTTTCCCGAAAGCCACTTATACACTGCCTGTGGATTTTCAAAGCCCATCACTTGTTGAATTTGCTTCACAGTATATCCACGTGAATTCATCAGCTGTTTGAGTCTTTGTCCTGTTGCTTCTAAGTCAATTGATACATACATTGGTTCCGTCATACTGTACCTCCTGATTTTATCTCTTTCCATCCCACAACACGCTTTTTAAGAGTACCATAATTTTCCTAAAAAATCAACTGAAATCGATGAAGTTTCCTGATAGGTTGACAATTTTGTATCATGTTATTTTGATTGTGAATTATAGTGAATTTCGACATCAGAGTAAAGCTCCTTGTATTCTTTTGGTGAAAGTCCATATTCTTTTTTGAAAGAGCGAAAAAAGCTGGAGTAATTTGAAAAACCATATTGCAGGTATGCTTCACTGATGGGAACTTGGCTGATAATAGCATCGCGGCAGGCAGCCAATCTTTTTTTTATGATATATTGGTGAATGGATAGTCCAATATTTTCTTTAAAAACATGAGAAATATAATATTTACTCACAAAAAATTGTTTGGCAAGAATATCAAGGGATAATTCATTCTCCAGATTAGTTTCTATATAGGTAATAAGATTTTGATAGAGGCGAAACTCCTCTTTGGGTGACTTGGGATGATGGCGCTCGTAAATAGTACGATTAATGTGTAATACCAAATCTCCGACACAGAGAGATATTTTTGCTTCTCTTCCAAAGCGTTGGGAATGTACTTCTTCGAGGAGTTGAAATACTTTGGATTGCAAAGCATTGAAGGAGATGGGGTCGTAGTGAAAAATATAGTCTTTTTTTTCGATGACATATTGAACAAGATAGCCATAATCAGATGAAGTTTTCAATAGTTGATTGTAGTAGTCCTGACTGATCCAGAAAATAAATCGGCGATAGGGAATTTGATGATTTTGAATGGTGCAGTAGTGAGAAATATTGGGGGGAATTAAAATAACATCACCAGTTTGCAGGGTAAAGGCTTGCTCATTAATGTGGATGGACACATCTCCTTCTAAAAAGAAATAAAATTCATAGTAGTCATGGGTGTGATGATTGACTCGTTTCAGCTGAGTATCATTGTAGTAGTAGATTTCAAAATCATTTGAAATCATATATTGTCTGGTACTAAAGGCGGTCTGCAAATTTTTTTTCATGGCATTTTCTCCAAACATTTACATATTTTTATTGAGATTTTCTACAGTATAACCGAAAAGAGCAATTTTTGCAATGTTTACAACAAACATTTGAATGGATTAAAATGGAAAAATAAGTTATACTATTGTCATAAACCTACAAGAGAAAAGGCGGGGCAAGGATAGCTTAGCTAAGTAGGAAAAATAACATGCTTACGGCATGAGAAAGGTTGGTAATTGCTATGGAAATGACATTGAGATGGTATGGTTCTAAGTTTGATACCGTAACTTTGAAGCAAATTAGACAGATTCCAGGTGTGACTGGAGTTATCACAACTTTATATGACACCACTCCAGGGGAAGTGTGGAGCAGAGAGCGTATTCGCGCATTGAAGGATGAAGTGGAGGCTGCTGGTCTTCACATTGCAGGTATTGAGAGTGTCAATATTCACGATGCAATTAAGACGGGGGCACCTGAGAGAGAGCAGTATATTGCAAATTATATCGAAACTTTAGAAAATTTGGGCAAAGAAGATATTCATTTGGTATGTTACAATTTTATGCCTGTGTTTGACTGGACTCGTACTGAACTGGCTCGTGTGAGACCGGACGGTTCCACTGTGTTGGCTTATACGCAGGAGGCAGTAGACGCCATTGATCCTGAGAGAATGTTTGAGTCTATCGCTGGCGATATGAATGGTACTGTAATGCCAGGCTGGGAGCCAGAACGTATGGCTCGCGTAAAAGAGTTATTTGAGATGTACAAGGATGTGGATGATGAGAAATTATTTGCAAATCTGAAGTATTTCCTGGAAAAAATTATGCCAGTATGTGATAAATATGATATCAATATGGCAATTCATCCAGATGACCCAGCTTGGAGCGTATTTGGTCTGCCTCGTATCATTATCAATAAGAAGAATATCCTTCGCATGATGAGTATGGTGGACAATCCTCACAATGGTGTAACATTCTGCTCTGGTTCTTATGGTACTAATTTGGAGAATGATCTTCCTGATATGATTCGTTCTCTGAAGGGAAGAATTCATTTTGCTCATGTTCGCAATTTGAAGTTTATCACTCCTACCAATTTTGAAGAGGCTGCACATCTCTCCTCTGATGGTACCTTCGATATGTACGAGATTATGAAGGCTCTGTATGACATTGGCTTTACTGGTCCAATCCGTCCTGACCATGGAAGAATGATTTGGGATGAGGTAGCTATGCCAGGCTATGGTTTGTATGACCGTGCTTTGGGTGCAACTTATCTCAATGGTCTTTGGGAAGCAATTGACAAGAGTGCCAAAAGAGGTTGAGAGAGGAGAAGACTATGCAGTTAAATGAAAATGGATTGAAGGATAGAGAGAGTTGGATTGCAGCTGGATACGCTTTGCCTCAGTTTGACCGTCAGGCAGTGGCACAGAGAACGAAGGAAAATCCAATGTGGATTCATTTTGGTGCGGGTAATCTGTTTCGTGCATTTCAGGCCAATGTAGCTCAGAATCTTTTGAATGCCGGTGTTATTGACAGAGGTTTGATTGTGGCAGAAGGTTTTGACTATGAAATCGTAGAAAAGGTAAACCGTGTCCATGATGATTATTCCATCTTGGCTACTTTGAAAGCCAATGGTACTGTTGACAAGACAGTAGTCGGCAGTGTGGTAGAGTCCCGAATCTTGGATTCTGCAAATGCTGCGGAGTTTGGTCGTCTAAGAGAAATTTTTTCTCAGGATTCCTTACAGATGGCAAGCTTTACTATTACCGAGAAGGGATATAGTCTGGTAAACGGCAAGGGTGAGATTATGCCTGCTGTAGCAGCTGACTTGGCAAATGGTCCAGAGAAGCCAAATAGCTACATGGGAAAAGTTGCTTCTTTATTGTATACTCGCTATGCTGCGGGCAGAAAGCCGATTGCTATGGTCAGTATGGATAACTGCTCTCACAATGGTGACAAGCTCTATGCTGCAATCAGTACGATCGCTAATGAGTGGGTGAAGGAAGGAAAGGTGGATGCTGGATTTGCAGAGTATATCAATGACAAGACAAAAGTATCCTTCCCATGGACTATGATTGACAAAATTACACCAAGACCAGACAGTTCTGTGTTGGCAATGCTGCAGAAGGACAATGTAGAAGATTTGGCTCCAATCGTTACCTCCAAGAATACTTATGTTGCACCATTTGTAAATGCTGAGGAATGTGAGTATTTGGTTATTGAGGATGAATTTCCAAATGGTCGTCCTGAGCTGGAAAAGGGTGGCTTGATGTTCACAACCAAGGAAACGGTTGATAAGGTAGAGAAGATGAAGGTTTGTACCTGTCTGAATCCGCTGCATACTGCGTTGGCTGTGTTTGGCTGTGTGTTGGGATATGATTTGATTTCTAAGGAAATGAAGGATGAAACCTTAGTCAAATTGGTTGAGGGAATTGGTTATGCGGAAGGACTTCCAGTGGTAGTAAATCCTGGCATTCTTGACCCGAAAGAATTTATCGATAAAGTGCTGCAGGTACGTGTGCCAAATCCATTTATGCCAGATACTCCACAAAGAATTGCAACTGATACTTCTCAGAAGTTGGCAATCCGTTTTGGCGAGACCATCAAGGCTTATGCCGCTTCTCCTGAGTTGAATGTGGCAGATATCAAGTTAATTCCTCTGGTATTTGCAGGATGGCTGCGTTATTTGATGGCAATTGATGACAATGGAAATAAGTTCACTTTGAGCCCAGATCCATTGTTGACCACTGTTTGCCCATATGTAGCTGATATTGAGTTGGGCGCAGAAATTGATGTGGAACGCAAGATTGGACCTGTATTGAAGAATAAGGCAATTTTTGGTGTAGATTTATACGAGGTTGGATTGGCTTCGTTGGTCTGCCAGTATTTCACAGAGATGATTGCTGGTGTTGGAGCTGTTAGAAAAACATTGGAGAAGTACGTTGGATAATATAGCAACACTTAGATAATAGAAAGCTGTCATACGGTTTCGTGTGACAGCTTTTTTCTTGACCGAATTTTAGGAAGTCGGTATAATAAATGAGAAGGATAGATTCCTGGAGTATACAAAGCGGGCAGACTGAGCGAAATTGAAATATCTTGTAGTACAGCAGCCGAAAGTTTTGTCTGGATCACTGCGATAAAATGTGTCAGTAGGGGGCTAACATTTTGAAAGAACGTCAAATAAAGAGAGAAAATATGATATCAGAAAATGTAGAGAAAGAAAATTGGAATATAAATTTAGAAATGCAGGATTGTGAAATTGAGGACTTATATGAAGAGATTTTTCTCCGACAAGAAACACTTTGGATTTTAGAGGAGGAGCCAGTGCAGGATGGGGATACTTATACAGAAGAAGATTTTTTGAAGGAGGTTTATCTTAGTTTTGACGAATATCAAACTTTAAAGCGGTTATTGCTTCGAAAGAAAAATTTAATTTTGCAGGGACCTCCAGGTGTAGGAAAGACTTATACGGCGAAGCGGCTTGCCTATGTGATTTTGGGCTGTAAGGATAAGGAGCGTGTTGCCAGTGTGCAGTTTCACCAAAGTTATTCCTATGAAGAGTTTATGATGGGTTATCGACCAAAGAAAGAGGGCTTTGAGCTGGAGGCTGGAATTTTTTATCAGTTTTGTAAGAAAGCAGCAAAGGATTTGGAGCATAACTATTTTTTTCTGATTGATGAAATTAATCGAGGTAATATTAGTCGGCTTCTGGGTGAGTTAATGGTGCTTTTGGAGGCAGATAAGCGGGGAGAGTCAATTTCTTTGGCTTACACGAAACAGCCCTTTTCCGTGCCGAGCAATGTGTATGTGATTGGTATGATGAATCGTACTGATCATAGTTTAACAAATATTGATTATGCACTGAGACGAAGGTTCAGTTTTTATGAGATGAAGCCAGCCTTTGATTCGGATGGGTTTAAGCGATATCAGGCAGGATTACAATATCGGAAGTTTGATCGACTCATAGAAATTGTAAAAAAATTAAATCAGGAAATCGCACAGGATGTAACTTTGGGGGAGAATTTTCTTATTGGACACAGTTATTTTTGCAATCAAAAACAGTGCAGTGAAACTTGGTTGAGGGAAATAGTAGAGTTTGAGCTCATTCCGCTCTTAAAGGAATACTGGTTTGATGATGAGAAGCGAGTAGAAGAATGGAGTGAACAGCTGCGGGTAGCTTTGAAATAAAGTTTGTTAAAAGTATGACAAAATTGCTAAAAAATTAACAATGAAAATGAAAAAAATTGGTAAAAATTTCAAAAAAGGATTGCCTTTCTTCTAAAAATGTGTATAATGAAATTGAAACAATATATGATGTGTAATTTCAAAATATGAAACAACAGGAGGAAAAAGGAATGATTTTGGATTTATTTCGTTTAGATGGAAAAGTAGCGGTTGTGACTGGTGCAAATACAGGTTTAGGGCAGGGAATGTGTGTTGCTTTGGCGGAAGCTGGAGCAAAAGTAGTCGGTGTGGCACGCCGTAGTTGTGAAGAAACTGCACAGAAGGTCGAGTCGGTGGGAGGCGAGTTCTTCTTTATCAAGGCAGATTTGTCTTCGATGGAGCCAGTGGAGCGTATTATCAAGGAGACGGTAGCTCAGTTTGGCAGAATGGATATTTTGGTAAACAACGCAGGTATTATTAAAAGAGATGATGCGATTAATTTTACAGAAGAAGAGTGGGACAGTGTTATTTTTATTAATCAAAAATTAACCTTCTTTTTGAGTCAGGCTGCTGCAAGACAGTATATCGCACAGGGTACTGGCGGAAAGATTATTAATATTGCATCGATGTTGTCCTATCAGGGGGGATTCCGTGTGCCATCTTACGCAGCAAGTAAGAGCGCTGTTCTTGGCATGACGAAATCTATGGCAAATGAGTGGGCAAAATATGGAATTAATGCGAATGCCATTGCGCCAGGATACATGGCTACCAACAATACCACAGCACTCCGTCAAGATGAAAACCGCAGTGAGGAAATTTTGGGTCGCATTCCAGCGGGCAGATGGGGGACACCAGAGGATATGATGGGAGCTGTAGTATTTTTGGCATCGGATGCATCTGCCTATGTGAATGGATTTACGCTTGCAGTGGATGGCGGATGGTTGGCTCGCTAAAAGGATATGTCTATTTAGAATGAGTTCCAGTCGGGAAGAGTGATAAGAAATCAATAAAAAAGTGGTTTTGTCAGGAAAAAATACTTGACAGAACCACTT
>JBJELF010000044.1:0-4441 GCA_051879015.1 Lachnospiraceae bacterium | reverse complement strand
TTAATTTACACAGTTATAATTTTCGCACAAAACAGATTGACATTTCTGACAAATAGAAGTAGAATAAAATAGATTACAATTGATAAGGAGTATTTTTATGAAGTATAAAATTGACGAACTTTATCAAAAAAATGGTAAAGTTCATATAAAAGGATGGGCGATTCCCACCCAGAAAGCAAATTCCACTGCCATTATTATCCGAAATAAAGCAAAACAGGAATTACCCTCCGAAATACATCATGTCGTTCGTCCTGATGTAGGAATTTCCCACTTTGCAGACCGCAATGCAGATATGTTTGGTTTCTATATTATAACAGAATTAGATGAAACAGAGAGAATATTCATTACAGTTCGTGAAATTGACCATGATTCCAAAAAACCTGTAAATAGTTTGACTATTCGCCTAACAAAATCAGCCATTTTACTGAATACATTACTTGAAAAACATAATATCATGTCTAATTTCCGTGCGTTCAATCGAGATGTAGTTCATACTTTAATCTTAAAAATCAAACATAAGGATAAAAATAATTATCAAAATTGGTACAACATAAAAAAACCAACACAGGAAACATTACAAGAACAAGCTACTTATCCATTTTCATTAAAACCTAAATTTAGCATCATTGTTCCTGTATACAACACTCCTCTTAATTTTTTGAAGGACATGATTCAATCTGTCCAAAATCAAAGTTATTCTAATTGGGAACTTTGTATCGCAAACGCAAGTAGCAATAACCAAGAGTTAAATAAAGTATTAAAAGGATATGCGCAAAAAGATTCCCGTATCAAATGGGTTGCCTTAAAAGCAAACAAAGGTATTTCTGAAAACAGCAATGCTGCAATTGCATTGGCAAGCGGAGATTTTATTGCTCTCTTGGACCATGATGATATCCTTGCCCCGAATGCATTGTTTGAATATACAAAAGCAATCAATGAAAATCCTAACATTGACGTTCTTTATAGCGATGAAGACAAAATTGATCAAAAGGGTCAGAAGCACTATGACCCATACTTTAAGACTGATTTCAATTTAGAATTACTACGTTCTAATAATTACATTTGTCACTTTTTAGCAGTGAGAAAAAGTATTGTAGATCAATTTGGTGGTTTCCGCTCTGAATATGACGGTGCCCAAGATCATGATTTTATTTTGAGAAGTGTGGAACTTACCAACGAAATCTATCACTGTCCTAAAATTTTGTACCATTGGAGATCTCATACTCATTCCACCGCTGCCAATCCTGAAAACAAACATTACGCTTATGAAGCTGGACAAAGAGCTATCCAAGATCACTTTAAACGATTAGGCATGGATGTGACCACTGAAATTGGCAATGTACTTGGTTGGTATCGCAATCAGTATCATCTTCCTTCACATCCATCTGTCACTATTATGATTCCAAACAAGGATCATCATAAGGATTTGGACAAATGTATTTCTTCTATTTATAATAAATCAACTTACGATAATTTTGACATTTTAGTAATTGAAAATAATAGTATAGAGCCTGAGACATTTGCATACTATGAGGAAGCAAAAAAGAAACATTCCAATTTCTCTGTCGTAACATGGGAAGGTCCATTTAACTATGCTGCTATCAATAATTTTGGTGCTCGATATGCCAAGGGCGAATATTTATTGCTTTTAAATAATGATACGGAAGTAATTTCCCCAGATTTTCTCGAAAAAATGCTTGGTATTTGTATGCAAGACCGTACAGGTATTGTTGGTGCACAATTATACTATGACGATGACACAATACAACATGCTGGTGTATTGATTGGAATTGGCGGATGTGCTATTCATCGGTTCTACGGAATGAAACGTGGTGTTATCTGCGACTTTAACCGCAATGGATGCACACAGAATATCAGTGCTGTAACGGGTGCATGTCTTCTCATTAAACATTCCGTTTTTAATTTAGTACACGGATTAGATGAGCAACTTGCTGTTGCATTCAATGACATTGACCTGTGTTTGCGAGTTAGTCAAGCCGGTTATGCCGTCGCATATCATCCTGAAGTTGAATTATATCATTATGAATCAAAATCTCGCGGTTACGAGGATACTCCAGAGAAAATTGAGCGTTTCAACAAAGAAAATGTATTCTTTAATAAGAGATGGGCAGAAATTATAGAAAAAGGAGATCCTTACTATAATATTAATTTATCTAGACAAAATCCAAACTACATCTTAGATCCAGTGAATTAACCTCATATATGCAAATTGTTGCACACACTATATCCTTACAAACTAACAAACCGAGTAAGAGTGACTATCCTCGTCTCCTACTCGGTTTGTTTTTAAACTATTAAAAAAACTCTATCTCCTTACCTACCTTTTTATGTTATTCCCCCACACTCCTGCGGTATACATCCTTCTCCTGCTCAATCCATCTTTCAATCGACATAATCTTGCCTGCCTCTCGTTCAACTTGCATCTCTTCCTCACTTTCACGGACAGCAATCTGATATTCTTTTTTCCACTGAATCAGCTCTGTCTCGCTAATCAACGTCCGCAGCTCCATTGGAATTTCTAATTGCTCCATCCAAGCCAATTCCACAATGGCCTGCTTCATAAAAGGATGCTGTGTTACATGAAAAGAACACAACAGATATTCCATTGCCTGTTTTACATCATTTAAATAAATCATACAAACTGCCAGATTATAATACAAAGTCTCTCGAAATTCTGCTGACTGCATCTCAAACTGTTCTCCTGATTCTAAGAAATTTTTGTACATCTCCGCCGCATATTCGTAATGTTTCATTTCCATCAGCAATCCTGCCCGATCTAAAAAATTTTGTTCAGCACCTTTTTTTTGCATAAATACCAGAGCTCGTCTTACCTCTGCCAACTCATTTTCATTATAATAATTGACAGATCGCAGAAGAGTCAATACACAATCTTCAAAGCGGCAGCTTTCTTTTTTTCTCATCTCGCGCAGCTTTTGAGCAAGATTATTCCAACCACATTCCTGATCCAGGAAATCAAACAGCTCTGCTGAAAAAAAATCAAAATCAATCAGAGGAAGATAATGAACGATAAAATAACAAACTTCCTCCGCCGAGTAGAGACGAATGCCAATACCTTCCAATACCAAAGGATATTCGGCTCGCTTTCCAGCCAACATGCAATATTCCATCCAAGCTTCCTCCCTTTCTCACAAATCATTATTCATTCAACTGAATATAGCCCTTGTAAATTTCACCTGATGCTGGAAATAATTCTCCAAATCCCAAATCCTCAATAGCAATCTTGGCTTGATTTTGGCTAAGAAACTTCATCTGAAAAGATACTCTCGTTGTACGGGAAGGACGTTCTGGAAAAATTCCATTTAAATCAAACACCATTTTCTGAGTACTTTTATTTCCATCCTGAGAAATCAAAAGCTCAATTTTACGCTCATCATTCAGCAAAAACTCTAATGGCTCCATCGGCTCATACCAGTGCTGTCCATCCTGAACAAAAGTAATTTTCTTCAAGCCGCCTTTATAAAGTGCATTCACAGACAGAGTGGCATTGACCATACCCTCACAATGCATCAAATAGCTAACGACACTGTTTCCTGGAATCTGGCTCATCGCCATGTAGGCAGCCCCTTTTGCAAAGAGACTCTTACAGTAAAACACTTTTCTGTTTTGGACACAAATATACTCTATAAAAGACTGACTCCATTCCTGACAGCGATTTAATCCCTTTCCAGTTAAGTAAATCACAGAAATATTCTTTCCTTCCAACAAACGCTTCGCACAGGAGAGCAGAATCGAATCTGCCATTTTTTTGCCAGATGCCTGCTCCAAAATACTTAGATGAAACCCTTCATCCAACTTTTCACAGTGCATATTTGCCTGCACAGTACGCCCTGCTCTGGACAGCGTCATTTCATAATAGTATAAGCCCTTATCTGTCAAATCAAATTGTGCTGACTTTCCCGCCCCAAACTGCTTTTGATTTAAAAAGTACCAGGTGCTGGCCTCCTCATGAGAGATAATACAAACATTCTTTCTGGTCATTCCAATAGAATCACAGACATTATAAATTGCATTAACTAGATACAAATTTAAATTTTGCACTGTAAAAGTTAAATACAATAATTTACTGTTTCCATTTTTCTGTCGCAGAAACTCCACACATTTTGCAATATAAATCATCAGTAAATTGGCGGCCGAATAGGTATATCCCTCCATTGTAGCGTTTCCATTTATCGACACTAAATGAATCAGCTGGTCGGACAAAATGCCCTTATTCATCAAGGCCTCCTGAAAGGCTGATTCTCCAATCAGCCACTCATCAGCTCCACGTCGCTTACAAATCACCATAGGAATCAAACAAGTGCGTTTGCCCTCTTCCCACTCTATCTCACTTGGTTCGTTTTTATCCAAAAGCCAACTGCTCATCTGACAGTAATCATCACACAGATCAATTCCTGCCACC
>JBJELF010000043.1:0-4493 GCA_051879015.1 Lachnospiraceae bacterium | reverse complement strand
CCAAAGAGGAGGCATAAAAGTGGCCCGAGCGCTCTCCCAGCTGAGCTACGCCCCCATGGCTGACTGCATTAATATACACCCAAAATCCGAATTTGTAAAGAGCAATATCAACGCAAAAAATATTTTTGTGAAAAATGCCGCCTGAACGCGCGCACGCGGAAATTCGGTTTGATTATTATAACACATAAGCTCATTATCGCAGTTCTGTTGTGAGAACTGCGATAATGAGCTTATGTCCATATTTGTTGAACATTTTGTAACTTTTGCAGAAAAAATCTTGACAAATCTCGTCTGAATAATTGCTGTTATTTATTTCAAGCAATCAACGGCAGCCTGCTCGATTGGAAGTCCCTTTTTGTATCTTTCAATAAAAGTGTCAAATCCTGCCACATCAGCTGCATCTGGAGCCATAGATACACCTGTGTCACCGCCAAATACTTTTTCAGCCAAGAAGCTTTCCAAAGTCTCGTCGGCATCTTTATGTACCATATAAGAAGCCAACAGAGCGATACCCCAAGCGCCGCCCTCACCAGCAGTCTCCATTACATTAACTGGTACATTGATGGCGGCTGCCAAAATCTTCTGACCTACACCCTTTGTCTTAAACAGACCACCATGACCAAACATGCAATCCAATGGAATCTTCTCTTCTTTCAACATGATATCCAAACCAGTCTTCAAAGCACCCAAAGAAGTAAACAAATGTACTCTCATAAAGTTTGCCAAATTGAACTTGCTCTCTGGAGTACGGACAAACATTGGACGCCCCTCAGTAAATCCAGTTACATGTTCACCAGAGAAATAATTGTATGCTAACAAGCCGCCGCAGTCACCGTCACCTTCCAATGCCTTATTGTAGAGGGTGCCAAACAACTGATTCATGTCAACCTTCATGCCAAAGGACTCAGCAAACTCTTTAAACAGATTTACCCATGCATTCAAGTCAGAAGTACAGTTATTGCAGTGAATCATACCAACCAAATTTCCCGCTGGGGTGGTTACCAGGTCAATTTCTGGATACACTTTCGTCAACTGCTTGCCCTTGTCCAAAACAACCATAGCAAATACAGAGGTACCAGCAGATACATTACCTGTGCGGGCAGCTACGCTGTTGGTAGCAGCCATACCAGTACCAGCATCACCTTCTGGAGGGCAAAGTGGAATACCAGCCTGAAGCTTACCAGATACATCGAGAAGCTTTGCACCTTTCTCAGTCAATACGCCAGCATATTCACCAGCATTGACAACGGTAGGAAGAATCTCCTCCAACTTCCAAGGAAATGCCTTATCAGCAATCTTGGCATTAAATTTCTCAATCATTTCAGCATCAAATTTACCTGTAGTTACATCGATTGGGAACATACCAGATGCCTCACCGACACCCATCATTTTTTCACCGGTCATCTGCCACTGAATGTAGCCAGCCAACGTGCTCAAGAACTTGATATCCTTTACATGTTCCTCACCATTCAAGATTGCCTGATACAGATGAGCAATACTCCATCTCTGAGGAATATTGTACTGGAATAATTCTGTTAACTCTGCTGATGCCTGACCAGTAATCGTATTTCTCCATGTACGGAATGGAACCATTAATTCATCCTTATCGTTAAATACCATATATCCATGCATCATAGCACTGAATCCAATCGCAGCAAAGGAAGTAACCTCCACATCATACTGTGCCTTGACATCTTTCAGCATATCAGCATAGCAATCCTGAAGACCAGTCCAGATATCTTCCAGAGTATAGGTCCAAATACCATTGTCCAGACGATTTTCCCACTCATGGCTTCCGCTAGCGATTGGTGCATTTGTCTCGTCAATAACGACTGCCTTGATACGAGTTGAACCAAATTCAATACCCAAGATTGCTTTTCCATCTGCAATCAATTTTGCAATTGCATTTTTATTTGCTCCCATTTTTATTTAGTCCTCCTAGATAAAAAATTTTGATTTTGAAATCATAGTTATTTTACACTAAAAAGCTGTCTTTTTCAATGGATATATGGGCGAAATTGGAAATTTATTTTATTTTTTTATGAAATAATTGAGTGTTAGATGAAGTTTAATGGATGATTTTTATAATATGATGCTGAGGCCAAGATGTCTTTTGCGCTTAGTATTATATTATCGGTTATTTTAGAAAATTTATCTTATATATTTAGGATTTAAGGGCGGATTGAATTTTGATAATCAGGATATTTTTTGTTTGTTATTTTATTACTATAATACTAGTATTATACTTTATTTTTTCGTCCTTTTGGTTTACTTTAAAATTATCTTGACCTATGTATTATTTATGTTATAATATAATTACTATTTTATTAGTATTATAAATTCGGAGGTACTTATTATGAATTATACAAAACTTTCTGAAGCAGAACTCTCCATTATGAAATGCATTTGGGAACATCCAGGGGATATCTCTATCCCCGAACTTACTGCTGCTATCGCTGAGCGTTACGGAAAATATTATAAACGCAGCAGCATCGGTACTTTTGTTACTCACATGGCAGAAAAAGGATTTATCAGCTCCTATCGTCAAGGTCATTACGCCTATGTAAGTCCCGAGGTCAGCAAACATGAATTTGCCGTCCAACGCGCCATTGACGAAACGGAAGAATGGTTCCACGGCAATGCCAGCGAATACATTCAGGCACTGATAGAGGGAAATGCTCTCTCCTCTCAAGATATCGATGCCATAAAAAAAATGCTCAATTAAAATTACTATTTTACTAGTATTTTATTCGTATTACAACACATTCATCAAATTCATTAAAAAAGATGGGGGCATATCACACAATATTTGACCCCATCTTTTTTGTCGTTACTCTGCCTCCGTTGTCAGGTAACTGGTAATACAATATAGAGTTTGTCCATTGTACTCCACCCTCGACCAGCCATAATCCGTATTAATTCCAGTGCGTGTAACATATTCGCCGTGCTGAAGTGTCACTACCACCACAGAATCAGAGCGCGTCACACTAGGCAAAGTTCGTAGATTCACTTCAATTTTAGCAGTCACTCTATCATTGCAATCTGCAAATTTTGTCTTGAGACCATCATCTGGCTCTGTCACCTGAACCGACAAATCCGTTGTTAAATAACTGGATACAGCATATAAGGTCTGTCCATTCCACAGCACTCTGGACCATCCACTGTCGCTTACGCCAGTACGTACGATAGTCTCACCATTCTGTAAGGTATATACAATCGTACTGTCCGTATCCTGACTTGGAATATCTCGCAAATTGGTTGATTGCTTGGCAGTAACCGTCTCCTCTACTTCCGTAAACTTCATTAAGGCTTCCACATTGGCTCCCACCTCTCCCATTGACTCATCGTTCTTGGCATCGGCAATATCTGCATAACTAAAATATGCAATATTCAAATCGACTGGCTTTGAAATACCAGCAACGGCTCCCTGATTCGTATACTGCCACATCGCACAATTTCCGTCATAATCAGGAATCATTTCACCCATGGACGCAGGGTACTGGGCAACCCATATTTTATAACGAGATTCCAAAGCTGCAGTATCCCATACACCATCTTCTTCCAATTCATTTCGAGCAGCATAAAACATCGGTGTATAGCCATTTTTATAAATTTGTTCCAAAAACGCCTCTGCGATATCACTTCTCGCTCCGCTGCTCAGACCATACTGGCGGCTGCTTTCTTTATCAAATCCCTCGCAATTGTACGCTACTGGGTAGGTAATTGAATAGCTTGCAATATAATTTGCCACCCAATTCGCTTCCTCTATTGCCTCCGCCTCTGTAATGGCAGTAGAAAAGAAATATACTCCCACCTGTATGCCATACTTGGAAGCCTCCTGCATATTATATCGAGCATTTACATCTGCTATAATTTCTCCTGTCTTAATGGTGCGATACCCTACACGAATCATAGCAAAGTCAACCCCTGCATTTGCCACCTGACTCCAATCAATCGTTCCCTGATATCTAGAGACATCAATTCCATAGGAAAGTTCGGAAGACTCTTCCACCTCATTAGCGGAACGAATTTCCTCAATATCAAGATTCAGGCTGCTGCCCTGCTCTCCCATATTTCCTTCCAATAAATTTTGCGGATCTTCACCAGAAGAAACCTCATCTTCCAGATTGTAAGATGAATCCTCGACTGTGCTTTCCTTTTCATCCCCATCGAAACTGGTATCCTCCTGATTCTCTGCAGCGGATGACATTTGACTTTCCTGTGTCTGATTTTCATTTTCTGTACTATTTTGATTGCCCTCTCGCTCAAATTGAAACAAACTCAGCCATACAACGGCTGCTACTATTACTCCAAAGAAAATAATTGCTAACAATACCTTTGCACCAAGTCCTTTATTCTCTTGTTTTCTAGTTGTATTTTGCCTCATTCTAAATTAAAATCCTCCTAACTTCCATAGTTGAACAGTGATTCATAATACGTTCATTTTAACATATCTGCTCGTTTATGCAAGTAAATTTACGTTAGAGATTTAC
>JBJELF010000042.1:0-4675 GCA_051879015.1 Lachnospiraceae bacterium | reverse complement strand
CTTTATATGTGCCAAAACCCACATCCGGAATCTTATTTCCATCATTTAAAACAATCTCTCTCATTGTAATTCTCCCAACTATTTTTTATTTCTTAAATTTTTATTCTTTCGTCAAATTACGATTTGGTAGAACCAACACTCCACCCAATGTAATCCTATATATTATAATATTTTTTTAATTCGTGTAAGCAATTTTTTAAGAAACTCCCCCTCACAGTTCCCACCGCATCTGACGATGGGAACTGTGAGGGGGAAATCTCAAGGAGTTCTATTCAAAAAACTCTGCAATGTGTTTAAAAATGGGGGAGAGTACAGGAACATTGCAGAGCAGAAATCAGCTATTTAATATTCCAGATATGCGCCTTTCATTGGACTTGCAGCATGTTCACTGAACAGTCTGAGCACACCCTTCTTGTACTTTGGCTCTCTTGGCTTCCATTTTTTTCTGCGCTCAGCGAGCACTGCATCTACTTCCTCTGGACTCATCTTTACACCATCCATTCCAATGATGTTCAGCTTTCTCGCCATCACATCAATTTCAATCAAATCGCCTTCTTCTACAAGTGCAATCGGACCACCGTCCACCGCCTCGGGACTGCAATGTCCGATTACTGGTCCTGTGGATGCGCCTGAAAATCTTCCATCCGTGATAAGTGCAATGCTGCGACCCAGTTCCTTGTCACTGCTGATAGCCTCGGAGGTGTAGAACATCTCTGGCATGCCGCTTCCCTTTGGTCCTTCATAGCGGATAAATACGGCATCCCCTTTCTGTACCTCATGCTTCAACACCGCTTCCAAACATTCTTCCTCGCTGTCAAACGGTCTAGCACGCAGCACTGCCTGAAACATTTCCTTCGGGCAGGCGGTGTGCTTAATCACGGCACCTTCTGGTGCCAGATTGCCGCGCAGAATCGCAATGCTTCCATCCGTGCCAATCGCCTTATCATAGGGGCGAATGATATCTTCCTTGGTCACATATACATGGTAGCGCGCGTTAAACGCATCCAGCCACTTCTGACAACGCTCATAAAATCCATTCTGCTTCAGCTCTGCCAGATTCTCACCCAAGGTCTTTCCTGTGACTGTCATCACATCCAAGTGCAGGTAAGGTTTTATCTCTTCCATGATGGCGGGAACTCCACCAGCATAGTAAAATACTTCAGCTGGCCAACGTCCAGCTGGGCGCACATCCAACAGATAGCGTGCATTGCGGTGCAGGCGATCAAAGGTGTCACCCGTGATTTCAATTCCCAGCTCATGCGCAATAGCAGGAAGGTGGAGCAGACAATTCGTGCTGCCCGACACCGCCGCATGCACTAAGATAGCATTTTCAAAACTTTTCCGTGTAACAATCTTGCTTGGACACAGTTCGGGCATGCTGGCAAGTTTCACTGCCTGCTCACCCGCTTGTCTCGCAAATGCCAGCAGGTCAGGACTGGTAGCTGGCATTAAAGCACTTCCCGGCAGTGCCAATCCCAGTGCCTCTGCCATAATCTGCATGGTGGACGCCGTTCCAATGAAGGAACATGCCCCACAGCTTGGACATGCGTTGCACTTTGCCCAGTTGAGCTTGTCCTCATCAATCTCACCGCGCTGGTATTTCGCACTGTACATCCCAAGCTGCTCTAAGGTCAACATCTCCGGACCTGCATTCATGGTGCCGCCGGGCACTACGATGGAGGGAATGTCCACACGCGCCAGCCCCATCAGATTGGCGGGCATACCTTTGTCACAGCTTGCCAAAAATACTCCTGCGTCAAATGGCGTGGCATTGGCATGAATTTCGATCATGTTGGCAATCATCTCACGGCTTGCCAGGCTGTAATTGATTCCGTCCGTTCCCTGGCTCTCACCATCACAGATGTCGGTGCAGTAGTAGCGTGCACCATGTCCGCCCGCAGTTTCAATACCCTTTCTTACTTCTTCTACTAAACTATCTAAATGTCCGCTTCCGGGATGGCTGTCACCAAAAGTACTCTCCACCAAAATCTGTGGTTTGGAGAGATCCTCGAATTTCCAGCCCGTACCAATGCGGAGTGGGTCTAACTCCGGCGCTAATCTGCGCATCTCCTGACTTTTCAGTTCCATATCTTTTATTTCCTTTCATTATTTATGCAAAGAGCGATAGAATCAATGCTACCACAAATCCAGTTCCCCCAACCAGTGTCTCCATAATCGTCCATGTCTTTAAGGTCGTCTTCTCATCCAATCCAACGAGTGACTTCACCAGCCAGAATCCAGAGTCATTAAAGTGAGAACATACCGTTGCGCCGCCTGCAATGGCTGCGGTCACACATGCCAGATACAGCGGAGAAAGATTGGCAATCTCAGGCATAGCGGCAATGATACCTGCGGCCATCGTCATTGCCACCGTGGAAGAACCCACACAGATTCTTACCAGTGCAGCCACAATGAATGCCACTACCACGATTGGCAGACTTGCGGAGGAAACTGCATTTCCAATCACATCACCAAGTCCAGAATATTGTAACATATAGCGGAGCACACCGCCACATGCAGTCACTAACAGAATTAATCCTGTTGGTTCCAACGACTTTGTCATAATTTTTTCCAGCTCTGCGGTGCTGTAGCCATGCTTTACACCCAGGACAATCATTGCCACGATGGTCGCAATCAACAGCGCCACAAATGGCTCACCGAGAAAGGTCAAAATTCCTGCTACTGGCGTCAACACAGTCAGCACACTTGCCAGAGACTTTAAGATAATGAGCACCAATGGAATGAGAATGATTCCCACAATCGTTCCAAACTTTGGCAGCTTGGACTCATCCATATCTACCTGATTTGCAATGTACTCAGGTACTGGTACGTTGTACTTCTTTCCGCATATGGAACCCCAGATTGGTCCTGCGACAATCATCGCAAACACACCGCAGAAGATACCTACCAAGATAACCCAACCCAAATCCACGTCCAGCATAGTTGCCACCAACACAGGTCCTGGTGTAGGGGGAATAAACGCATGTCCTACCGCCAAACCTGCCAGAAGCGGAATGGCATAAAACAGCGAGGAGCGCTTTGTCTTCTTTGCCAGAGAAAAGGCAAGTGGAATCAAGATAATGAGTCCTGCATCAAAGAATACTGGCATGGCAATAACCAGACCGGTGATTCCCAGTGCCCAAGCCGCCTTCTCATCTCCAAACTTTTTGACCATCGTGACGGCTAGCGTCTGCGCACCACCCGAAGTCTCTAAAATCGCCCCAAACATGGAACCCAGACCAACCAACAGGGCAATTCCCTTTAACGTGTTTCCAATCCCATCGTTTACTGCATTGACAATCTCAGTGAAGGGCATCCCCGCGCCAATTCCAATCACCAAAGCCCCAACTAAAATTGAAATCATGGCATGAATCTTAAATTTGATAATCAATACCAATAATACTACCAGTCCCACAAGTGCTGCAATCACTAATCTGGTAGGGTCTAACATTACTTCTCCAGTCATTTGTTGTTTCCTCCTAATCGTTATGCTGCCCTCAGCAGCTTACCTTCCTTCTTCCTTACCGAAAGCCCTGCATCTGCTGCTTTCGACACGCTACTTTTTATAACATCTGACGTCTTATGTTATGATGGTTTTATTATAAATTCTCTTTGAATTTTTGTCAATACATCTGATGTATTTTCTTTCAGTTCTCTTTTTTGCATAAAAAACAGGCAGATTTTCATTAAAACTCCTGCCTGTTTTGTCTATTTTTACTAATTCTTGCTTTTAAATTTATTTATCATTCCAATGAAGTCAATATTGGTCTGATGTCTTCCAACATTTCATCTCTTTATCGACTCACTCATTCAAAGAATAACTCTCCTGCTGTGTCTTTTTTTCCCTCCAACATTGCGGCATCTGTGTTCTGTTTCTGCTTATTTTCCTCCCACATCCTCATTAACATCTGACGATTGTAGGTCAAGTGCATAATCATCGCACATTTTGCCCCTACACTATCCCCCCGCTTGATAGCCTCCGTGATGGCACGATGGGTCTCTATCGTCTCCTTCTGCAATTTGCGGTGGGTCAGATTGCCAAAGGTCATAACCGCCGTATTGATGATGGGAACCAAGGTTTCCACCACACGGTTTTTGCTGCAGCTGGCGATGAATGTATGAAATTCAATATCCTTCGGCAAATGATTTTTTCCCTCCAGATACATCTGCTCTACTGTATCACATAGATTCTCAAGCATCTGTTTTTCCTGCTCATCCGCATATTCTGCTGCCAACGCTGCAATCTCTGGCTCAATCATCAGACGTACTTCGGATAATTCCAGTGCCAGCTTATATTTATCCTGAAAACGTGCCAACTTCAGCGGGTCATCTTCCGTGGAGCAGGTGCTGATTACATAGGTTCCCGAGCCACGGCGTACCTCCAGTACCCCCTTGGACACCAATCCCTTGACTGCCTCGCGGATGGTACTGCGCCCCACACCAAACTTTTCCGCCAACTCAAACTCATTCGGTATTTTATCACCAATCTGTATGGGTTCTTGAAGGATATAGTTCATCAACTCATCCTCCACCTGCGAACCCAGCAATTTTTTATTCATTTTCTCAAACTGATACATTTTGTCGCTCCAATCCAGCCCTCTTCTAAAAAATCAATTCTTCTCACGCAGTATGCCAAGTCCAAGCAACATCATACTAGGGAACCGCACTACCACCG
>JBJELF010000041.1:14145-69786 GCA_051879015.1 Lachnospiraceae bacterium | reverse complement strand
AGGTATGGAAAAATGTCTTTATAGTAATGGTAAAACAATTCATTTTTCTAAATGCACAGAGTTGCCTTGTATCAGGGCAAAACAGATAAATGTGTTAATGAATTTAAAAGATGTTACGACAAAGAAAAAGCCCTAATCGAATGGATTAAGGCTAATAAGATTAAAATATTAAATAGTGGAATTAAGATAGCATAAACGAAATATTCAGGGAGATTGACTGTACTTCCTTGCTGCAAAGCAAAAATTTACCGCTAATGTGGTCGTTGGACTGCTTGGTAATAAAAGTCCTGATTCAAACAGATTTACACTTGTAACTCCAAAGTCTGAAAATGATGTACGATTACAAGCTACACTTGGCAATCAGAACCCCACGGGCTTGCCCGTGGGAGCAGTCAGTCTTTGTTAGAATCGTTGTGAAAAAATGTTGAATAGGTTGAAAGGAATGAAAGTATTATGGAAAAATTCTTACAGGTCATTTCAGATCAGGTGAGCAATGCTTTTGCTGCCTGCGGATATGACAGTAGTTATGGTAAAGTAACCGTTTCCAATCGCCCTGACTTGTGCGAGTATCAGTGTAATGGTGCGATGGCAGCAGCAAAAAAATATCGCAAGGCTCCATTTATGATTGCAGATGAAGTGGTAAAACAGTTGAAAGATTGTGATACCTTTGAAGAGATTGTGATGGTAAAACCAGGATTTATTAATATGAAACTCTCCAGTTTATTTGTGGCAAACTATTTGAATCAAATGGCGCAGGAGGAAAAGCTAGGAGTGACCATGCCCGAGCAGAAGGAGACCATTGTCATTGATTATGGTGGTCCAAATGTGGCAAAGCCACTGCATATTGGACATTTGCGTTCTGCAATTATTGGTGAAAGTTTAAAGCGTATTTGCCGTTTTATGGGACATGAAGTGATTGGTGATGCTCATCTGGGTGACTGGGGGCTTCAGATGGGATTGGTTATCGAGGAATTAAAAGAGAGAAGACCAGAGTTGTGCTATTTTGATGAGTCTTATGAGGGAGAATATCCAGCAGAAGCTCCTTTTACAATTTCTGAGTTGGAAGAGATTTATCCATGCGCCTCCGCAAAGTCAAAAGTAAATGAAGAATTTGCTAAGAAGGCCCACGATGCTACAGTCAAGCTTCAGGATGGGCATCGCGGATATACTGCCATTTGGAATCATATTATGAATGTTTCGGTGACAGATTTGAAGAAAAATTATCAGAAATTAGATGTGTCCTTTGATATGTGGGGCAAGGAGAGTGACGCTCAGCCATTTATCCCTTCCATGATTGATAAGATGAAAGCACAGGGCATCACCGCAGAGAGCGAGGGTGCGTTGGTAGTGGAAGTTAAGGAGGATAGCGACAAGAAAGAAATTCCGCCCTGTATTTTAGTGAAATCAGACGGTGGTTACATGTATCCGACAACTGATTTGGCAACTATTGTGCAGAGGGAGCAGGATTTTAAACCAAATCAGATTTTATATGTAGTAGATAAACGTCAGGAGATGCATTTTATTCAGGTGTTCCGTACTGCCAGAAAGGCAGGATTGGTGCCTGAGGAAACGAATCTGCAGTTTCTGGGATTTGGTACAATGAATGGAAAAGATGGAAAACCATTTAAGACCAGAGCAGGTGGTGTTATGCGTCTGGAAACTCTGCTGAATGAGGTTCATGAGGCAGTCAAGGAAAAAATGTCTGAGTCTCGCAGCATGGAAGAATGTGAAATGGAAGAAATTTCTGGAAAGATTGCATTGGCTGCTATTAAATATGGAGACTTGTCTAATCAGGCTGCAAAGGATTATGTCTTTGATATGGAGCGTTTCATCTCCTTTGAGGGAAATACGGGACCATACATTTTATATACTATTGTCAGAATCAAATCTATTTTGGCAAGATATTTGGAAGAGCAGGGAGACTTTTCTGCAGCGTCTATTATTTTAAATGCAGAGAATGCCAGTGAAAAGGCATTGATGTTGTCTTTGACAGGATTCAATGAGATGATGGAGACCGTTTATAGAGAAAGAGCTCCACATAAAATTTGTGCATATATCTATGAACTGTCTAATGAATTTAATCGTTTCTATCATGAGACAAAGATTCTCTCGGAGGAGAATGCAGCTAAGAAGGCAAGTTACATTGCATTATTGCTTTTGGCAAAACAGGTATTGGAGACTTGTATCGATTTGCTGGGCTTTGAGGCACCTGATAAAATGTAATGATACCAGAGCAAAATGGTTGTATATTTCATGATGTTGGGGTCAAAAGGTATTTTGGCCCCAATGTAATTCCAAAAAATAGTAAGAAACAGTCAGTTTGGACGAGTTAATATTCGGCGCTGACTGTTTCTGTATACACGGAGAGGGAAAAGATTTGGAATATAAAGATATTATTTCAATACAGCAAATTAAAAATATCAATGTTCAAAATGCAGCACTTAGCTATTATACCTTTCAAAGAGGAAAAAGTTTATTTCAGAGCGGAAGAGCCAGAGTAACCAGCGCAGAACAGTTTTGGAAGACCGAGACCGTTGTGGGAGGAGAAGTGAAGGATGAGACCGCGACATATCATCTGCAGCTGCGTTTTTCAAAGGACAAAGTGATACAGTGCAATTGCAGCTGCGGAGAAGGGAAATCTTATCTGTGTAGTCATGGAGTAGCGCTAGTTCTTGTTTTGCAGTCGATGCAGGATGGTGAATGGATAAACAGCGTAAAATCTTCTAAGGAAGGATTGAATATTACAGAGTATTATGCAGATAAAAAGTATCAAAGTGCAGTGCTTCAGCAAAATATGGAGCCGGTTCATATCGTTCCAAAAATCATTGGTGAAAGTAACCAGAGAATATCGGTGGAATTTCAGATTGGGCGAGATCGTGTCTATGTGATTAAAAATTTATCTTTTTTTGCTCAGTGTATGGAGCGAGGCAACATTGTGGAATATGGAAAAAAATTTACCTTTCAACATCAGATGTCGGCATTTGATGAGAAAGGACAAAAATTTGTTCAATTTATTATGGAAAGTTACGTACACAATGGTTATGTCCTAAGCACTTATTATAATTCCTATGCAAGACAGGACAGATGTATGATATTGGACCGATGGAAAGCGGATAAATTTTTTGATATTGTAGGTATGCAGCCTTTGGAAGCAGAATGGATGGGCAGTAAACAAATTTTTCAGGTGGTAGAAGGAAATCCAAATTTACAGTTAAAAATTATTCAGCAGGGGCGTGATGGCGTACAGATTGGTATTTTTGAAAAGTTTGCCTGTGTAGCAGGATTGCGTCATTGTTATGTATTTTATGAAAATAAAATATATGTCTGTGACACACAGTATAGCGAAGCCTGTGGTATTTTTTTGCAGGAATTAACTCATATGGGAAGTTCTGACGAGGAATCAAGTTATCTGCTTAATCACAAAGATTTGCCAGCTTTTTGTTCGGAAGTTATTCCCTATCTGGAGCCTTATTTGGATGTGGTGACAGAGCAAATTGATTTGGAAAAATTTAAACCAGATCCTCTGCTTGCAACTTTCTATTTGGATTTGGAAGAGGAAAATCAAGTGGAGTGTCGTGTGCAGTTTCGCTATGGAGAAGTTGAGTTCAATCCAATGAGTCAAAAACTCTCTCCAAAGGTAAAATCGATTTATCGTGATGAAGTCGGAGAGACCAAAATTAGAAATGTGTTAAGTAACTATTTTGGGGAGACAGATTTGAAAGGCATTTTGAGAAATGATGGCACTGAGGACAGCCTGTTTCGTTTCCTTGAGGAGGGAGTACCTGCTTTACAGGCTTGTGGAGAGGTGCTGTATTCAGAAAGCTTTAAGAATTTAAAAATTGACCGTACACCAAATATTTCAGTGGGTATTTCTCTGGATAGTGATTTGTTGAATTTGACATTAGATGCAGGCGGTATGACTCCGCAGGAATTGATGGAGTTGTGGAATCAGTATCGCCGCAAGAAAAAATATTTTCGCTTAAAAAATGGAGATTTCTTACGTCTGGAGGAGAACAGCATGCAGGCTTTGGATCAGCTTATTGGTGGTTTGCATCTGTCACAGAAGGATTTGTCAGGAGATTCTATCACTGTGCCAAAATATCGTTCTATATACGTAGATCAGGTATTGAAGGATAATGGGCAGATTTCGGTATACCGCGATAAAAAATTCAAGTCCATGATCCGTACTATGAAGTCAGTAGAGGATAGTGAATTTGATGTGCCGGAGTCATTAAAAAATGTTCTTCGTTCTTATCAGAAGGTTGGTTATCGCTGGATGAAAACCTTGAAGTCTTATGGGTTTGGTGGGATTTTAGCGGATGATATGGGACTTGGAAAGACTATACAGGTGATTGCTTTGCTGTTGAGTGAGCAGCAAGAGGGAAAGACTTCCATTGTGATTTGTCCTGCTTCTCTCGTGTACAATTGGAAGAATGAGGTAGAGCGTTTTGGCAGTACTCTCAAGGCAGTGACGGTGACAGGGAGCGAGAGTGAGCGTAAAGAAATCCTTTCTCATGCCAGCGACTATGATGTGCTGATTACTTCCTATGATTTGCAAAGACGTGACAAGACTCTCTACAAAAAATGCCATTTCCTGTTTGAAATCATTGACGAGGCACAGTATATCAAGAATCATTCCACTCAGACGGCGAAGGCAGTTAAAGAAATTGTGTCGGACTATCGTTTTGCACTGACAGGCACGCCGATTGAGAATCGTCTCAGTGAACTTTGGAGTATTTTTGACTATCTGATGCCGGGCTATCTGTATCCCTATACCTATTTTCGCAGCAATTTTGAGACTCCAATTGTCAAGTCAAATGATGGGGAGGCTTTAAAAAAGTTAAATTACTTGGCGAAACCATTTATTCTGCGCCGATTAAAGGGAGATGTACTGAGGGATTTGCCAGAGAAGGATGAGCAGGTTGTGATGGCGAGATTGGAGGGCACACAGAATCAGTTATATGCAGCGGCTGTGATGCAGCTGAAGGATTCGTTGGAGAAGGCAACAGAGGAATCCTTTAATACGGGAAAACTGCAGGTGCTGGCAGCGTTGACCCGATTGCGGCAAATTTGTTGTCATCCAGCATTGTGTTTGGAAAATTATGATAAGGAATCAGCCAAATTAGATACCTGTCTGGGATTAATTGAGCAGGCTATTGATGGTGGCCATCGTATTCTTTTATTTTCACAGTTTACTTCTATGCTGGAGTTGATTGAAGAAGAATTGAATCAAAGAAATATTGCTTACTGTAAGCTGACGGGTGCTACTTCTAAGGAAGAGAGGGCAATGTTGGTACGCAAATTCCAGAATGAAAATATTCCGATTTTCCTAATATCCTTGAAAGCAGGAGGAACAGGATTGAATTTAACGGCCGCTGATATTGTCATCCACTATGACCCTTGGTGGAATGTGGCGGCGCAAAATCAGGCAACAGATCGAACTCATCGTATTGGGCAGACAAGGGCAGTGACAGTGTACAAGCTGATTGCAAAAAACACTATAGAAGAAAAAATTCTGCAGCTGCAGGATAGAAAAAAGGAGTTGGCCGACCAGATTTTGACTGGAGAAGGTGCAAATATTGGAGCAATGTCCAAAGATGAGATATTGGCATTGCTTAGCTGATTGCACTTTTATTAAACAATCCTATCATTTCCTTTTGATTATATTTTTCCCTCACATGTATAAGTGGGGGAATTTTTATGTATTGTTTATTGCAGATTACCGTAAATAAGGAGTCATTGAAAGTTTTTTAGGCGGAGTTGCGAAAAAAGAAAGACAAAAATTAGTAAATGCGTTATAATAAGAAAATAATATGATACCAGGGTCAAAAGGTCATACCTTTCATGCTTGCATGAAAATGTATGACTTTGGGACCCGCAAGGCAGAGTATTTCCCTTAGTGGGTGCTGTGTATCCACACACCGTAAAGGTGTGTGGTTTTACGGCTAATATTTTATAAATCATATCAATAAGCGATTGTTCTATTTTGATATATAATTGGAGGTATTTATGAATATTAAGAGAAACATACTATTAAATCCAGGTCCTTCAACGACTACAGATACAGTAAAAATGGCGCAGATTGTGCCAGATATTTGTCCGCGTGAAAAAGAGTTTGCATCAATGATGAAAGAACTGCGAGGTGATTTGTTGAAAATTGTTCATGCAGATCCAACAGAGTACACATCGGTGTTGTTTTGCGGTTCGGGCACTATTAATATTGATGTTTGTATTAATTCCTTGCTTCCCGCAGAGAAAAAAGTGTTGGTAGTAAATAATGGAGCTTACAGTACAAGAGCAGTTGAAATTTGTCAGTATTATGGTCTGCCCTATATTGATTTAAAATTTCCAGTTGATCAGCTGCCAGATTTGTCGGTAGTTGAAAAAACATTACAGGATAATCCAGATATTGCATTGGTACATACAACGCATAATGAGACTGGAACAGGAATTTTAAATCCCATTCGCGAAATTGGTGCATTGGCTCACAAATATGGTGCAGTCTTTACTGTGGATACTACTTCTACGTTGGCAATGAGACCAATTCATATAGACGAAGAAAATATTGATTTTTGTATGGCATCTGCACAAAAGGGTCTGATGGCAATGACTGGTCTGTCTTTTGTGATTGGAAGAACAGATATTATTAAAAAATCCAGAGAGTATCCTAAGCGTTCCTATTATTGCAATTTATATCTCCAATATGAATTTTTTGAAAAGACAGGAGAAATGCATTTTACACCGCCAGTACAGACGATTTATGCTACTATGCAGGGATTAAAAGAGTATTTTGCAGAGGGAGAAGAGGCGAAATGGGCACGTCATACTCGGGTATTTCAGGCAATTCATGCAGGACTGGATGAATTAGGTTTTAGAGATGTGATTAAAAGAGAGTGGCAGGCAGGGCTTGTAGTATCTGTTGTTTATCCAGATGATCCAAATTGGGATTTTATGAAGGTACATGATTATTGTTATGAGAGGGGATTTACCATTTATCCGGGTAAAATTGCTACGACAAATACATTTCGTCTTTGTGCTTTGGGAGCGATTGATGAGCAGGATATTAAAGATTTCTTTGTCGTATTCAGAGAGGCATTAAACCACTATAATATTTCGATTCCAGCAAAATATAATGATTGATAAGGAGCATTTAAAAATGAAAAAGGTATACACATGTTTTTGTACTGATGTAATTCATGAAGGACATTTAAATATTATTCGAGAAGCACAGAAATATGGCAAGGTTATTGTAGGGGTATTAAGTGATGCAGCGATGATTCGCTTCAATCGTTTTCCTACGGTTAGCTTTGAAGATCGTATTAATTTGGTAAAAAATATAGAAGGTGTGTCGGAAGTGGTTGTTCAGGAAGATGTGATGTATGATAAGATTATTGAACAGCTTCATCCAGATTATGTGGTTCATGGAGATAATTGGATTGAGGGACATATGAGAGCAATTCGCGATAATGTGGAAAAATGCTTGAGTGAATATGGAGGTCAGATTATTGATGTTCCATACACTTATAATGAGACGGTAAAGCATATTGATGCAAAAATAAAAGCAAAATTGGCAATGCCTGAATATCGCCGCAAACGATTGAGACAATTGATAGAGATGCGCCCAATTGTAAAGGCTCTTGAAGTTCACAGTGGATTAACTGGTCTGATTGTAGAGAAAACGATTGTAGAGCATGATGGTGAGTTAGATCAATTTGATGCAATGTGGATTAGTTCGCTGTGTGATTCGACAGCGAAGGGAAAGCCCGATATTGAGTTGGTGGATATGACTTCTCGATTCCGCACAATCGATGATGTAATGGAAGTTACTACAAAACCGGTTGTATTTGATGGAGACACAGGCGGCATGATTGAGCATTTTGTTTATACGGTACGTTCCTTGGAACGAATGGGAGTGTCAGCTGTCATTATAGAAGATAAAGTGGGATTGAAGAAAAATTCTCTTTTCGGCAATGAAATTGTTCAGACTCAGGATACGATTGAGCATTTTTGTGAGAAAATAGTAGCAGGAAAGAAAGTACAGTTGACGGATGATTTTATGATTATTGCTCGAATTGAGAGTCTAATTTTGGAGCAAGGTATGGAGGATGCCTTAAATCGTGCCAGAGCTTATGTCCAGGCTGGAGCAGATGGTATTATGATTCATAGCCGAAAGAAAGATCCAGCTGAGATTTTAGAGTTTTGTGATACCTTCCGTCTGGAAAATAAACATACTCCGATTGTGGTGGTACCATCTTCCTTTAATTCTATCACAGAGGCTGAATTGGCTGAGCATGGCGTCAATTTGGTAATTTATGCAAATCAGTTGACGAGAAGTGCCTTTCCAGCAATGAAGCAGACGGCGGAGGATATTTTGCGTTATCATCGTGCGATGGAAGTGGATTCCAGATTACTTCCACTGAAAAATATTATTACTTTAATTGATGAGTTATAATGAATTATAATTCATTGAAATGAAAGGCAGCTAATAAAAGGCAATTATGGAGGAAAATTATGGAACAGGCGATTATTATGGCCTCGGGTATGGGTACGAGAATGAGACCGTTGACAGAAAAGACACCGAAGCCGTTGATTCAGGTGCATGGGATACCAATGATTGAAACAATTATTCAGGGATTGCAGCGAAGAAAAATAGAACGTATTGTAGTGGTAGTAGGGTATTTGGGAAAGCAGTTTGATTATCTTAAAGAAAAATATTCCAATGTCACTATCGTGGAAAATCCTTACTATGAGACTGTCAATAATATTTCATCTGTTTATGTGGCGAGAGAAATTTTAAATTATGGGGATTGTTTTATCTGTGAGGCTGACTTATTTTTGGCGGATCCCACTATTTTTGATATAATGTTAGCGGAAAGTTGTTATTTTGGGAAAATGGTGGATGGTTATTCGGCTGACTGGGTTTTTGAGCAGGATGAAACTGGAAGAATTACTCGGGTCGGAAAAGGCGGAGAAAATTGTTACAATATGGTGGGAATTGCCTTTTTGAAGGATGCAGATGCAAAAATTCTGGCAAGAGTTATTGAAGAAACCTATGGAAGGGCGGAAGGTTATGAAACGATGTTTTGGGATGATGTAGTAAATGATAATTTAGATCAATTAAATTTAACAGTTCATCCAGTAAAATCAAATCAGATTGTAGAAATTGATACTGTGGCAGAACTGGAGCTGGTGAATCATACAAAATATGCTCTATAAATCATACTGCCATGAATTTTTGAGTGGAGGATAGGATAAAGATGAAGGTAGAAAATTTAGTAAAAATCATTGGTGCCGATTTCTATACGGGAGTGCCGGATTCTCAATTAAAGTCACTGTGCAATTATCTGATGGACACATATGGCATTGATTCTAAGCATCATGTGATTGCGGCCAATGAAGGAAATTGTACCGCTTTGGCAGCTGGATATCATTTGGCAACAGGGAAAGTGCCGGTTGTGTATATGCAAAACAGTGGAGAAGGAAATATTATCAATCCAGTCGCTTCTCTGTTGAATGATAAAGTATATGCTATTCCAATGATTTTTATTGTAGGTTGGAGAGGTGAGCCTGGAGTTCATGACGAGCCACAGCATATCTATCAGGGTGAGGTGACTGTAAAATTATTGGAAGATATGGATATTACCTCGTATATTCTCAGTAAGGATACCACAGAAGAAGAGTTAGAGCAGGTGATGGTAAAGTTTAGAAAAATTCTGGCTAGAGGAAAAGATGTGGCTTTGATCGTCCGAAAAGGAGCAATTTCTTATAGTGGTAAAGTGGATTATAAGAACAATCATACAATGAAGCGAGAAGAAATTATTCGTCATATCGTACAGGTTACAGGAGAAGATCCTATTGTATCCACCACAGGTAAGGCAAGCCGTGAGTTGTTTGAAATTCGTGAAGTAAATGGACAGAGTCACAAGTATGATTTTCTGACAGTTGGTTCTATGGGGCATAGTTCATCGATTGCATTGGGTGTGGCGATCAATAAACCAGATACTAAGATATGGTGTGTGGATGGCGATGGCGCGGTACTGATGCATATGGGAGCTATGGCAGTACTTGGCAGCAATCAGCCTAAAAATATGGTTCATATCATTATTAATAACGGTGCGCATGAGACGGTCGGAGGCATGCCGACTGTAGCAGGAAATATAAATTTAGTAGCTATCGCTAAGGCATGTGGCTATGCCTATGCGGTTAGCGTGGAGGATTTTGAAACTTTAGATGCAGAATTGCTTGAGGCGAAGAAACGAGATGCACTCAGCATGATAGAGGTGAAATGTTCTATTGGTGCTAGAGAGAATTTGGGAAGACCAACCACAACGGCTTTGGAAAACAAGCAGAATTTTATGAACTATTTAAAAGAATTAAAATAATTTATTCGTTATACGGAAAGGAAAAAGAAAAATGGAAATTCGTTATTTTAAAGAGTACAGTCATCATTTGAATCGTGATATGGAGTTTAAGGTTTATGGATGGGGCGGTAAGCCATGTTTGGTGTTCCCATGTCAAAACAGTCGTTTCTATGATTACGAAAACTACGGTATGCCCTATGTCATTGAAGATATGATTGATGAGGGAAAAGTGCAGTTGTTTTGCTGCGATGGATTGGATTGGGAATCCTGGACAAAGGACGGAGATCCAAGAGAACGTATTGAGCAGCATGAGAGATGGCTGTGGTATATTGTGGATGAGCTGCTTCCTCGTATTCACCAGATTAACGGCAGTGATCAGAAGCTGATGACCACCGGAAATAGTATGGGAGCTTTTCATGCAGCCAACTTCTTTTTCCGTTTTCCAGATAAATTTGATACCGTAATTGCGTTGTCTGGATGCTATCATGCAAATTATTTCTTCCATGATTATTGCGACGATTTAGTTTATGCAAATTCTCCAGAGCAATATTTGGCAGATATGCCTGCAGATCATCCCTATATTCAGAAATATAATGAGAGCCGTATTATTCTCTGCACTGGTCAGGGTGACTGGGAATGGGAGCTGCTGCCAAGCATTCATCGCATGGAAAATATTTTGAAAAATAAGGGAATTCATGCATGGGTAGATTATTGGGGTACTGATGTAGCTCATGATTGGAATTGGTGGAAGGTGCAGCTGCGCTATTTTATGGAAAAACTAATCTAAAAAGTAATCGTGGAGAAATAAGATGGATATCAACAAAATTATTGCGGAAGAATTGCAGGTCAAGACATGGCAGGTGGAAGCAGCTGTAAAGTTGATTGATGAGGGTAATACCATTCCCTTTATTGCACGTTATCGAAAGGAAGTCACAGGTACTTTAAATGATGAGCAGCTGAGAAATTTGTCTGAGAGATTAACTTATTTAAGAAATTTGGAGGATAAAAAGGCACAGATTTCCAAAAGTATTGAAGAACAGGGCAAGATGACTCCAGAGCTGCAGCTACAAATTGATCAGGCCATGACTATGGTAATATTGGAGGATCTGTATCGACCTTATCGTCCAAAGAGGCGGACTCGGGCGACGATCGCCAAAGAAAAAGGATTAGACGGATTGGCAAATTATTTGTTGATGCAGTCTTCTAATGCTGTTGTAGAGAAAGAGGTGGAGAAGTATCTTTCAGAGGAGAATGGGGTGGCGAGCAAGAATGAGGCAATTGCTGGTGCTCTGGACATTATTGCGGAGTTCATTTCAGATAAAGCTGAGTTCCGCAGTCGAATTCGTAGTTTAACTTTGCAGCGTGGTATCTTAGTCACTAAGCTCAAAGAAAAGCCGGAGCATAGTATCTATGAAATTTATTATGATTTTCAGCAGCAGGTGCGAAAAATGACTCCTTATCAGGTACTGGCCATCAATCGTGCTGAAAATGAAAAGGTTTTGACTGTCAAGATAGAGGCACCAACCGATGAAATTTTAGGTTATTTGCAGCGGCAGATGATTCAGAAAAATCGTCCAAATACAGAAACTTATCTCAAGACTGCGATTGAGGACAGTTATAAGCGATTAATTGCACCTGCTATCGAGCGTGATATCCGCAATGAACTGACAGAAATTTCGGAGGAACATTCTATCAATCAGACGTTCAAAGGAAATCTGGAGCAGCTCTTGCTGCAGCCCCCTATCACGGGTCAGACAGTTTTGGGCTGGGATCCTGCGTTCCGCACGGGATGTAAGTTAGCGGTGGTAGATGCTACAGGAAAGGTATTGGATACGGCCGTCATTTATCCTACTGAGCCTCATAATAAAGTGAAGGAATCGAAGGAAATTGTTAAAAATTTGATTGACCGATATCATATTACATTGATTTCTCTGGGCAATGGTACAGCCAGCCGTGAGTCGGAGGTGATTATTACAGAGTTATTGAGAGAAATCCCCTATAAAGTGCAGTATGTGATTGTCAATGAGGCGGGAGCATCGGTGTACTCTGCCAGCAAGTTGGCTACTGAGGAATTTCCAAATTTTGATGTGGGACAGAGAAGTGCGGCTTCTATGGCACGCAGACTGCAGGATCCTCTGGCTGAGTTAGTAAAAATTGATCCAAAATCATTGGGAGTGGGACAGTATCAGCATGATATGGATCAGAAAAAATTGGGAGAGGCCTTGGATGGTGTAGTAGAAGATTGTGTAAATCGTGTCGGTGTAGATTTAAATACAGCTTCGGCACCACTGTTGGAACATATTTCTGGGATAAACAAGACACTGGCAAAAAATATTGTACTGTATCGTGAGGAAAATGGGAGTTTCCAGGATCGCAGGGAGTTGCTGAAGGTAGCAAAATTAGGACCAAAAGCTTATGAGCAATGTGCAGGCTTTATGCGTATTCGAGGCGGAAAAAATCCGTTGGACAGTACCAGCGTGCATCCGGAGAGCTATGAGGCTGCAAGAAAACTGTTGACTACATTGGGATATTCTGAAAAGGATATCTTAAAGGGTGGCATTCCAGGTCTATCACGCAAGGTAAAAAACAGTAAACAGCTGGCACAGCAGTTGAGCATCGGTGAGATTACCCTGTTGGATATTGTCAAAGAATTGGAAAAACCAGGTCGTGATCCTCGAGAGGAGATGCCAAAGCCTATTCTTCGCAGCGATGTGTTGGAAATGAAAGATTTACAGCCAGGTATGATCTTAAAGGGAACGGTTCGCAATGTCATTGACTTTGGAGCTTTTGTTGATATTGGTGTGCATCAAGATGGATTAGTGCATATCTCTCAAATGACGGATCATTTTATTAAAAATCCGATGGAGGTTGTTCGCTTAGGAGATGTCGTGGAAGTGAAAGTGCTGAGCGTAGACCTCAACAGAAAGCGTATCCAGCTTACTATGAAGCTTTAATTCAAAAAAGATTGGGTGAAGTAATGGGCAGCGTGAACTTTTTGTGTTTTAAAAGAAAAAGCGGTTTTCAATTTTGACCACATATGCTATAATCGTGCTATGAAAGTGTAAGCAATACACAAAAAAAGAGAGTTTCATTATCTATTTTGTGGTCATTAGACACTGGAAATTGAATGAGCAAGAAGGCAAGGCAGCTGGATTGCAAACCCAAAAGGAGAAATTATTATGGAAAAGAAAAGACGTGTACTTCTTAAATTGAGTGGAGAAGCTCTAGCGGGTGCGAAGAAAATGGGATTTGACGAGGCAACTGTCAAAGAAGTGGCAGCCCAAGTGAAGGTCTCTGTCGATGCGGGAGTTGAGGTCGGCATTGTAATTGGAGGCGGCAATTTCTGGAGAGGACGTTCCAGCAACGCGATTGACCGTCCAAAGGCAGACCAGATTGGTATGTTGGCTACAATTATGAACTGTATTTATGTATCAGAGATTTTCCGTTCCACTGGTATGAAGACTGAAATCTTCACCCCATTTACCTGTGGCGCCATGACTACTTTATTTTCAAAAGATGCAGCCAATGAGGCTTTTGCAGCAGGCAAGGTGGTATTTTTTGCAGGTGGTACAGGACATCCTTACTTTTCAACAGATACGGGTATTGTTCTTCGTGCCATTGAGATGGAGGCGGATATCATCTTGTTAGCTAAGGCGATTGATGGTGTATACGACAGTGATCCGAAGATTAATCCAAATGCAAAAAAATATGATACGCTTTCTATTGATACTGTAGTAGAGAAAAAATTAGGTGTCATTGATTTGACTGCCTCGATTATGTGTCTGGAAAACAAGATGCCGCTGGCAGTATTCAGTTTAAATGAAGCAGGCAGCATCACAGCGGCTATGAACGGTGAAATTCATGGAACTATTATTACCGTTTAATGCATGTTTTCTAAACGGACATGCCTCGCAAGTGAGGTATCACCAATCAATAAAGAAAAGAGAAAGAGGGAAATTTATATGAAGGCAAATTTAAATGTGTATGAAGACAAGATGAAGAAAACCTGTGCTGCATTGGAGGCAGAGTATCAGACTATCCGTGCAGGCCGTGCAAACCCACATGTGTTGGATAAAATTATGGTTGAATATTATGGTATGCCAACTCCAATGCAGCAGGTTGCAAATATTTCTGTGCCAGAGCCAAGAATGATTCAGATTCAGCCATGGGAGAGAAGCCTGATTAAAGCGATCGAGAAAGCAATTTTGGTTTCTGATTTGGGTATTACTCCATCCAATGATGGCTCCAGCATTCGTCTGGTATTTCCAGAGTTGACTGAGGAGAGAAGAAAGGATTTGGTAAAAGACGTAAAGAAGAAGGGCGAAGCTGCTAAGGTGGCAGTACGCAACATTCGCCGTGATGCCAATGATGCATTTAAGAAGATGAACAAAGCTTCTGAACTTACTGAGGATGAGCAGAAAGATGCAGAGACCAGAACACAGAAATTGACGGATAAGTATATCAAAGAAGTGGATAGCTTGATTGAGAAAAAATCCAAGGAAATTATGACTGTATAATATGATACCAGGGTCAAAAGGTCATACCTTTCATGCTTGCATGAACAGGTATGACCTTGGGACACGCATGTGATAGGATAGATGGAGGCTGGCTAGGGCATAGCCTCCATTTTTCAACAGAGATACCTTGTACTGCAAACAAAAAAGTGCAAAAAGAAAAATTGGCAGGAGAAAAAGAAATGGAAGAAAATATAAGATTTCCAAAACATGTGGCCATTATTATGGATGGCAATGGTCGTTGGGCACAGCAGAGGGGGTTGCCGCGAAAGATGGGTCATGCTGAAGGCTGTAAGACTCTGGAACAGATTGTGGAGGATGCAGCTCGACTCGGATTGGATTATTTGACCGTATATGCTTTTTCTACGGAGAACTGGAAACGATCTGAGGAGGAAGTGAGTGCCTTGATGAAACTCTTTCGCATTTATATGGCAAAAATTGTTGGGGTTGCCAATGCAAATAATGTGAAAGTGAAGACGATCGGTGATAGAAGTCGATTTCCAAAAGATATTATTGAGGGGATTGAACGCATGGAGCGGGAGACCAAGGATAATACGAAAATGACTTTCACAATTGCTATTAATTATGGAAGCCGCGATGAAATTCGCAGAGGCATGACTTGTATGGCGGAAGATATCAAGCAGGGAAAATTACTGCCAGAGGAAATTACAGAGGAAAAAATTGCGTCGTATCTGGACACCAAAGATATGCCAGATCCTGATTTGCTGATTCGTACCAGCGGAGAACTTCGATTGTCCAATTTCTTGTTATGGCAGTTAGCCTACACAGAAATTTATGTGACAGATGTATTTTGGCCAGATTTCAATAAAGCAGAGTTGGTCAAGGCAATTGAATCTTATGGCAAGCGAGATCGCAGATATGGCGGAGTAAAAACGTCGGGAGGAAAATGATATGTTTGTGCCACGTTTAATTAGTGGAATCTTTTTAGTGCTGTTTGTCATTGGAACAGTTTGGGTGGGTGATTCTGTACTGTTGTTGGCGGTGGGGAGTATTTCTTTGATTGGTATGTTTGAATTGTACCGTGTCTTTGGAATTGAAAAGCGTGCATCAGGGATGATTGGATATTTGGCAGCCATTTTTTATTTTTTGATACTGGAATTTGATAAATTTGAGTTAGTGATAGCGCTGATGATTGTATTCTTTATGTTGGAGATGGCAGTCTATGTGTTTGAATTTCAGAAGATTACATCAGAGCAGACGATGGCATCGTTCTTTGGCTTGATTTATCTTGCTTTTATGCTGTCCTATATTTACAAGACTCGCATGGAGTCAGATGGAATTTATATGACTTATATGATTTTTATCAGTGCTTGGGGTTGTGATACGTTTGCTTACTGTACGGGTATGCTCTGCAAAAAGTTTGCCAAGACACATCAAATGACCCCTGTTTTGAGTCCAAAAAAATCCATTGAAGGAGCTATTGGAGGTGTCGTGGGAGCCTTTTTGTTGGGAGTCTTGTATGGCTGTATCTTTGGCAGAAATTTTACTGATTTTTCTCTGTCAGCAGGTCTGAGCTGTGGTATTATCTGTGCCGGCGGAGGATTGATTTCCATGATTGGAGATTTGAGCGCTTCAGCTATCAAGAGAAATCACAATGTCAAGGATTATGGACATTTGATACCAGGGCATGGAGGTATTTTGGATCGCTTTGACAGTATTATTTTTACTGCTCCTATCATTTACTACCTGGCTATGGTTATGAAAATGTTGTGATGAAAATATGAAGGAAGAAAAAATATGAAAAAAATTGTAATATTAGGTTCTACAGGTTCCATCGGAACCCAGACATTGGAAGTAGTACGTGCCAATGGTGATATTGAAGTGTGTGGATTGGCCGCAGGCGGCAATATTACTTTACTGGAGCAGCAGATTCGTGAATTTCATCCTAAGCTCGCTTGTGTGTGGAGTGAGGAAAATGCGGCAAGGTTGCGAGTAATGATTGCCGACACGAATACGAAGGTGTTGGCTGGTATGGAGGGACTGTTGGAGATTTCCTGTATGGCGGAGGCAGAGATTGTGGTCACAGCCATTGTGGGAATGATTGGCATTCGTCCGACCATTGCAGCCATGAAAGCAGGTAAGGATATTGCGCTGGCCAATAAAGAGACTTTGGTGACAGCAGGACATATCATTATGCCGTTAGCGAAGGAGCAGAATGTGAAAATTCTTCCAGTGGACAGTGAGCATTCGGCTATTTTTCAGTCTTTAAATGGAGAAAATCCAAGGGAGATAGATAAGATTCTTTTGACTGCATCGGGAGGTCCATTCCGTGGAAGAACGAGAGAGCAGATGGCAAATATTCGCGTGGAAGATGCCTTAAAGCATCCAAATTGGACTATGGGAAGAAAAATTACTATCGATTCGTCCACCATGGTCAACAAGGGTCTGGAAGTTATTGAGGCGAAATGGTTGTTTGGTGTAGAGTTTGATCAGGTTCAGGTAGTGGTTCAACCACAGAGTATCATTCATTCTATGGTGCAGTACAAAGATGGAGCAATTATTGCACAGCTCGGTACGCCGGATATGAAGCTTCCAATTCAATATGCTCTGTATTATCCTGAGCGCAGATATTTGGCTGGTTCTCGGGTAGATTTTGCAAAGTTGGGACAAATTACATTTGAAGCACCTGATATGGAAAATTTTAAAGGATTGAAGTTGGCTTATGAAGCAGGGCGCAGAGGTGGTTCTATGCCGACTGTGTTTAATGCAGCCAATGAAAAATTGGTCGGATTATTTTTGGATAAAAAAATTGGTTATCTGGATATTGTGGATACGATTGAGGAGGCTTTGGGCGCAGTACCATTTATCGAAAATCCTGATGTAGGGGCAATCCTTGAGACAGAGAAAGCTGCACATGAATTTGTAGAACGCAGATGGGGTAAGTAAAAACGAAGAGGGATTGATTGATGAATAGCATAGTTAGTTTTATCTGTTTTTTGTTGGTATTTTGCTTGGTTGTGTCCTTCCATGAGTTTGGGCATTTCCTGATGGCAAAGAAAAATGGCATCGGTGTACTGGAATTTTCGGTAGGAATGGGACCAGATATCGTCTCTTTTACACGGAATGGCACCAAATATGCATTAAAGTGGATTCCCTTTGGCGGGGCTTGTATCCTGCAGGGCGATGAGACGGGGGTTGCACAGGAAGAGGAAGGACTTGACCCCAAAAAGGCATTTTTAAATCAATCCGTGTGGTCAAGAATTTCTGTTGTCTTAGCAGGACCAGTCTTTAACTTTATTCTCGCTTTTATTTTAGCAGTGATGGTCATTAGTATTGCCGGCACTGACCGCTCTTACATCCAAGATGTCATGGATGGCTATCCAACTCAGGAGGCAGGGATTCAGGGCGGTGACGAGATTACCGATATCAATGGCACTTCCATTCATTTTTATCGTGAAATTTTATTATACTTAAATACTCATCCAGGTCAGACTTTAGATGTCACATACAAGAGAGATGGTCAGTTCTATGAGACTACCATTGTGCCAAAGTGGAATGAAGAAGACCAATGTTATTATATGGGAATTATTGGAAGCAGCAGTTATCGTTATGAAACGACTCCATTGGAGACATTGAAATATGCTGTTTATGAGGTTCGATATTACATTGTTAGTGTGATTGAGAGTTTAAAAATGTTGTTCACAGGAGGTGCCTCTGTCAATGACTTGTCAGGACCAGTAGGAATTGCCGGTTATGTCAATGACATTGTGGATGATGTGGTGGAAGATACCAAGGACAGCGGTATCGGAAATACGCTCTTGTATCTGTTTTTAAATCTTGCCAATTTTAGTATTTTGATTAGTGCAAACTTAGGCGTAATGAATTTGCTGCCTATCCCCGCCATTGACGGAGGGAAACTGCTGTTCATGATTATTGAGGTTATCAAGGGAAGTCCAGTGGATCGTCAGAAGGAAGCCTTTGTCCATTTGATTGGAATGGCACTCTTGATACTTCTAATGGTGGTTGTAATGTTTAATGATATTAAGAAATTCTTTTTATAATAAGGGGAGGATGAACCATGTATCGTGATGAGACGAAGACAATTCAAATTGGAAATCGTGTCATTGGAGGCGGAAATCCAATTTTGATTCAGTCTATGACAAATACCAAAACAGAGGATGTGCAGGCCACAGTGGCACAAATTTTGGCTTTGGAAGAGGCGGGTTGTGAGATTATTCGTTGTGCGGTGCCGACCATGGAGGCGGCATTGGCATTAAAAGAAATTAAGAAGCAGATTCATATTCCATTGGTAGCGGACATTCATTTTGATTACCGCTTGGCCATTGCTGCTATGGAAAATGGAGCAGATAAAATTCGTATCAATCCAGGAAATATCGGTGATGAGCATATCAAAGCTGTAGTGGACAAGGCAAAGGAATATAAAATTCCGATTCGTGTAGGTGTCAACAGTGGTTCTCTGGAAAAACATCTGGTAGAAAAATATGGTGGTGTGACTGCAGAGGGCATTGTGGAGAGCGCACTGGATAAGGTGAAAATTATTGAGGATTTAGGCTATGATAACCTGGTCATCAGTATCAAGTCTTCTGATGTGTTGATGTGTGCCAAGGCTCATGAACTGTTGGCGCCAAAGACATCTTATCCACTGCATGTAGGAATTACTGAGTCGGGAACTATTATGTCGGGCAATATCAAATCTGCTGTGGGTTTGGCATTGATTTTATCTCAGGGAATCGGAGATACCATTCGCGTTTCTTTGACAGGAGATCCCGTGGAGGAAATTCGCTCCGCAAAGTTGATTCTTCGTACTTTGGGATTGAGAAAAGGCGGCATTGAGGTAGTCTCTTGTCCAACTTGCGGCAGAACTCAAATTGACTTGATTGGACTGGCGAATCAAGTAGAAAAGATGGTTTCTGGTTATGATTTGGATATCAAAGTAGCAGTGATGGGCTGTGTGGTAAATGGACCGGGAGAAGCAAAGGAGGCGGACATCGGCATTGCAGGCGGCAAGGGCATGGGTATGATAATCAAACATGGTGAAATCTACAAGAAACTGCCGGAGGAGCAGCTGCTGACCGCATTAAAATATGAATTAGATCATTGGAATGAATGAGATGATAATAAAAATGGAAGGTGATAAAGGGGTGAGCCGTAGTGGCGAAGACATTTTTTGAGGTGTTCCCCAGTCTCCAGACGGATAACGAATTGAAGGGGCTTTTAGATTTGGCAGAGGTAACTTTCATTAATCTGACCAGAGACAAAAGCTTTCTTCATGTGTATCTACAGTTTCCGCGTCTGGTAATGAAGGAATACATTTATCGAATAGAAGACGAGATAAAGCGGCAGTTGTTTGGGCGTGCCTCACTGAGGGTGAAAATTTTTGAATCATTTCAGCTTTCAGGTCAGTATACATTGGAAAATTTATGGGACAGCTATCAAAAAAGCTTGATGTTGGAAATGAAGCAGCGAAGTCCTCTTGACTATAATCTGATGCGAAATGCAAAGTGGAGTTGTGATGATTCCGCTATCACAATTTGTCTGGAGGATACTATGCTGGCTCATTCTCGCAGCAAAGAAATCTTTCAGTGGCTAGAGAAAGTACTGCTGGAGCGCTGTGGGATGCAGGTTTCTTTTTCAGCGGCTTTTGAGAAAAAAATGAAGAGTCGCTTGCAGTTGGAAAAAGAGGAGGCGGAGCGTCAGGAAATTGAGGCAATCAAGAGCCGAATGAGTCAGAAATCCGAAGGGCAAAAGCAAGAGGCAGCAAAGGTGACTGCTGCGGAGGAGATGCCTTGGGAGGATTCTCCTAAGCCGAAGTTGGTGCAGGAGCGTAAGCCAGCCGAGAAAAAGCAGTCGGGAGATCCAAGAAATGCCGAGCGGCCAGCGGCATGGAAGGAGCGTCGTGCCAACAATGGGAAATTCCCCAAGGGAAAAGGTACCGACCGACCACAGAGTAACCAATATATCCGTTCTGACGACCCGAGTGTTATCTTTGGTCGTTTCTGCAATGACGATACAGTTCTAATCTCAGAGATACAGGGAGAAGTAGGTGAAATTGCGATTCGTGGTCAGCTGATGAGTGTAGAGATTAGAGAAATCTCTAAGCTGGAAAAGGCGCTGATTATTTTTGCAGTTACTGACTTTACGGATACCATTATGGCAAAACTCTTTATCAGCATGGAATTTTTGGAAAAAGTAAAAAAAGATTTTTCAGTTGGCAGTTTTGTTCATATAAAAGGTGTGGCACAGATGGATAAATTTGATAAGGAATTGACTATCGGCTCCATCGTGGGTGTGAGAAAGATTGCGGATTTTCGTGTGATGAGGGAGGACCATGCACCTGTGAAACGTGTGGAATTGCATTGTCATACTAAATCCAGTGAGATGGATGCTGTGTCTGAGACGAAGGATTTGATTAAGCTGGCTAAATATTGGGGACATCAGGCATTAGCCATTACGGATCACGGCTGTGTCTATGGTTTTACTGATGCCTTTCACGCATTGGATAAAAAAGATCCTTTTAAGGTGATTTATGGCTGTGAGGGATATTTGGTGGACGATTTAAAGGAGATTGTCATCAAATCCAATGGTCAGTCTTTGGATTCTTCCTATGTGGTTTTTGATATTGAGACGACTGGTTTTAGTGCTACTCAGGATAAAATTATTGAGATTGGTGCGGTGCGTATTGAAAATGGTGTGATTGTGGATCGATTTAGTACTTTTGTTAATCCAAAGGTACCTATTCCTTATCGGATTGAGCAGCTGACCAGCATTAATGATGCTATGGTTATGGATGCTCCGGAAATTGATGTGATTTTGCCTTTGTTTATCGAATTTTGTAGAGATGCCGTGCTGGTGGCTCATAATGCAGAGTTTGATATGAGTTTTATCTTATTTCAGTCGGCAGTTCAGCATCTGGATTTTAATCCCACTTATATGGATACAGTGGGATTAAGCCGTGTGCTTCTGCCCCATTTAAGTCGATATAAGCTGGATAATGTAGCAAAGGAATTGAATGTTCCATTGGATACGCATCATCGAGCAGTGGATGATGCAGAATGTACTGCGGGGATTTATCTGCGTCTTCTTGCTATGCTGAAAGAACGGGGTATGAAGACAGTGGATGATGTGAAAGAACAGGCAGTGATGGATGTGGATGCTATCAAAAAATTGCCCACTTATCATATCATTGTGTTGGCAAAAAATGAAGTGGGAAGGATTAATCTTTATCGTCTGATTTCTGATGCCCATATTAAGTATTTTGCGAGAAGACCTCGATTTCCCCGCAGTGAGATAATCAAACATCGCGAGGGCTTAATAATCGGCTCAGCCTGCGAATCAGGTGAGCTGTTTCAGGCCATTGTGCGGGGGGAGAGTGAGGCAGATATCGCACAGATTGTTAATTTTTATGATTATCTAGAGATTCAGCCTATCGGAAATAATGCATTCATGCTTAGAGATGAGGATAGTCCGGCCAAGACAGAGGAAGATTTGAAAAATTATAATCAGATGATCTGTGATTTAGGGGAGAAGTTTCACAAGCCAGTGTGTGCTACCTGTGATGTGCATTTTACCAATCCAGAGGATGAGATTTTTCGACGTATTATCATGGCAGGAAAGGGCTTTGATGATGCTGATTTTCAGCCTCCGCTATTTTATCGAACGACAGAGGAAATGCTAAAGGAATTTGAATTTTTGGGCAGCGATAAAGCTTACGAGGTAGTTGTCACGAATACGAATTTGATTGCAGATATGGTGGAACGTATCGAGCCTGTGCGTCCTGATAAATGTCCGCCCTTTATTCCGAATGCAGATGTAGACTTGCGCGATATGTGCTATAAGCGGGCGAGAGACTGGTATGGTGACAATTTGCCTAAGATTGTGGTGGATCGTCTGGAGCGGGAGTTAAATTCCATTATCAGCAATGGATTTGCGGTAATGTACATTATTGCTCAGAAATTGGTGTGGAAGTCCAATGCCGATGGCTATGTAGTGGGCTCTCGTGGTTCTGTTGGTTCTTCTTTTGTGGCGACCATGTCTGGTATCACCGAAGTAAATCCACTCAGTCCTCACTATCGCTGCCTAAAATGTCATTATTCTGATTTTGATTCGGATGAAGTCAAGGCTTTTGCGGGCGGTGCCGGCTGTGATATGCCAGATAAAATTTGTCCTGTTTGCGGAGAAAAGCTTTATAAGGATGGCTTTGATATTCCTTTTGAGACTTTCCTGGGATTTAAGGGAAATAAGGAGCCAGATATCGACCTAAATTTCTCTGGAGAATATCAAAGTAAGGCCCATGCGTATACGGAGGTTATTTTCGGGGCAGGACAAACCTTCCGTGCCGGAACCATTGGTACCTTGGCAGAAAAGACTGCATTTGGCTATGTCTATAAATATTTTGAAGAAAAAGGAATTCATAAAAGTCGTGCAGAAATGACACGAATTGCGGCGGGCTGTACGGGGGTCAAGCGTACTTCGGGACAGCATCCAGGCGGTATCATTGTACTGCCTCACGGTGAGGAAATTCATTCCTTCACTCCAGTACAGCATCCGGCAAATGATATGAGCACGCCTATTATTACGACTCATTTTGATTATCATTCTATTGATCACAACTTGCTCAAACTTGATATTCTTGGTCATGATGATCCGACTATGATTCGTATGCTGCAGGATCTGACAGAGATGGATATGACCAAAATTCCATTAGACAGCCCAGAGGTTATGTCCCTATTTCAAAATACTTCTGCATTGGGGGTGACTCCGGCAGATTTAGATGGATGTAAATTGGGTGCGCTGGGAATTCCTGAGTTTGGAACAGATTTTGCTATGCAGATGTTAATTGATACCAAACCACAGCATTTTTCTGATTTAGTACGTATTGCAGGACTCTCTCATGGTACCGATGTTTGGCTGGGAAATGCTCAGACTTTGCTCCAGGAGGGGAAGGCAACGATTTCCACCTGTATCTGTACGCGAGATGACATTATGATTTATTTGATTCAGATGGGAATTGAGAGTGAACTTTCGTTTACAATTATGGAGAGTGTGCGAAAAGGAAAAGGCTTAAAACCAGAATGGGAAAAAACGATGAAGGAACATAATGTGCCAGATTGGTATATTTGGTCCTGCAAAAAAATTAAGTATATGTTTCCGAAGGCTCATGCGGCAGCCTATGTTATGATGGCGTGGCGTATTGCCTATTGTAAAGTATTTTATCCTCTGGAATATTATGCAGCGTTTTTCAGTATTCGTGCTACGGGTTTTAGCTATGAATTGATGTGTTTGGGACGACAAAAACTGGAAAAACATCTGGCGGATTACAGGAGGCGCTCTAATGAATTGAGCAATAAGGAGGAAGATACCCTTCGAGATATGCGTATTGTGCAGGAAATGTATGCGAGAGGCTATGAGTTTATGCCTCTGGATATTTACCGTGCAAAGGCTACTCGTTTTCAGGTAATTGATGGTAAACTGATGGCTTCCTTGAACTCTATTGATGGTCTTGGAGATAAAGCGGCAGAAGGAATTGAAGAAGCAGCAAAAAAAGGTAAGTTTTCGTCTAGAGATGATTTTCGGATGCGTTCGGGTGTGTCTCAGACCGTGGTAGATAAAATGTATGAACTGAAATTGCTGGAAGGAATGCCGGAGAGCGACCAGATATCTTTCTTTGATTTTGAAGGATTTGAGTAAGTACTGTTTTATATGAGGAGAAAAGAGGAAAAAAATATGAGTAACAATATGAAAAGATTACTGCAAGTAAATTTTCATGAATTTTATGAAATTATACATACACTGGTGCGTTGGATTAGCATGGCGTTGGTGAATGCAGTGGTGGTGGGAGGAGTCAGTATTGTTTTTTATTATGCGATGAAAGCAGTTACAAATTTTCGCATGGCAAATCCGGGAATTGTGGTATTCTTGCCTGTGGCAGGCTGTTTAATTGTGGTAGCCTACGAAAAGATTAATCCTGAGAGTGCGCAGGGAACGAATCTGGTTATTGAGTCCATTCAGTCTAATCATCATGTACCTTTTTATATGTGGCCTTTAATTGCTGTATCTACAGTAGTGACACATTTGTTTGGCGGTTCAGCAGGACGAGAGGGTGCAGCTTTGCAGATTGGAGCTAGTATTGGAAGTAAGATGGGAGAATTATTTTCTTTGGATGATAAGGATCGTCATATGATGATTATGTCGGGCATGAGTGCTGCCTTTTCAACTTTGTTTGGCACGCCCATGGCAGCAGCTTTCTTCTCCATCGAGATGATTAGTGTGGGTATCATGCATTATTCTGCTTTGGTGCCTTGTGTGGTAGCATCCATGTTTGCAAGACAGTTGGCTATCTGGGCTGGTGTACCAGCAGAAAGCTTTTTCTTGGAATCGGTGCCTCATTTCGGGGTAAGCATGGCGATTCGCACGGGTGTCATGGTATTCTTCTGTGCTGGTATTTCCGTTTTATTCTGTGTGATTATGCACAATACCATGCATCTATTTCAAAAAATTAAGAATAGTTATTTTCGTGTCGTGGTGGGCGGTGTGCTGATTGTAGCATTGACCTATCTGGTGGGAAGCTATGACTATAATGGTGCGGGTATTAATGTGATTGAGCGCTGCTTTGAAGGAGGAGAGATTGTTTTCTATGCCTGTGTGTTGAAGATGTTGTTTACTGCTATTACGCTGGGTTCTGGATTTAAGGGAGGAGAGATTGTGCCAAGTTTCTTTGTGGGGGCTACTTTTGGATGTGTGATTGCAGGGATTCTTGGAATACCGGCTCCACTGGGAGCAGCTGTTGGAATGGTGTCCGTGTTTTGCAGTGTAACTAACTGTGCTATCTCCTCCTTATTGATTGGATTTGAGTTGTGTGGATATGAAGCGATGCCTTACTTTTTGTTGGCGGTGGCTATCAGTTATACGGCATCAGGTTACTTTGGACTGTATAAGAGTCAGCGCATTGTATACTCTAAATATCGTTCAGAATATGTGAATCGCAGTACTCGATAAGATATTTTCGCAGTCAGACTTAAATCCATATTAGAATGTTTTGGGTGGCGGCTATATTTTTTAAGTAAAAAAGTAGTTGTAATTTTGTGGGTTCTGTGATAAGATTCTTATGTTTATTGTGAACAGGAGGTGAAGTTTCAATGGAAATTTTAAAGATTATTTTAACTATTTTATTTATATTGGTTGGCCTTTCCCTGATTGTGATCGTATTGCTTCAGGAAGGAAAATCTGCTGGTTTATCCGGTGCGATTAGTGGTGCTGCAGAAACATATTGGGGAAAAAACAAGGGACGTTCTATGGAAGGAAAGTTGGAGAAATACACCAAGTTTATTGCAGTTGCATTTATCGTATTGGCAATTGTATTAAATGTATTAGGATAAGTTAATACGGCGGTTCAGTGGACCAAAGTGTTGCAAGCTGCCTAAAAATGAAAAAGCAGAGAAAGGCTGTCACTGCAATGAAATAGGAATGGATAGGGTTAATTTTGGAAAGACTAATTCATTGAATTTCATTTGCTCAGTGTCAGCCTTTCGTGTTAGCGGAAAGGTCGGATATAGAAATTAGGAGGGACAATGGATCGTACTTTTTTGGAAGAAAATAAAAAACATATTTTGGAGTTGTTTGATAATCCTCAATATAAACCGATGAAGCTGAAGGAGTTGGCTATTTTATTGCAGGTTCCTATAGAAGAACGGGCGAATTTACAGTTTATTTTAGATGAACTTTTGGCGGAGGGTAAAATTAGTGTATCTGCCAAAGGAAAATATGGAAAATTGAATGTGTTTTGTTTAACCGGTGTACTGAGCGTCAATCCAAGAGGGTTTGGTTTTGTCAAAGTGGAAGGACGAGAACAGGATATTTTCATTTCGCCAGATTGTCTCAATGGAGCTATGCATCAGGATACGGTTTTGGTGACAGTGATTTCAAAAAATAGTCATTATGGAAAGAGAGATGAGGGTGTCATCACCAAGGTTTTGGAACATAATGTCAAGCAGGTGGTGGGATATTTTAAACGTACACGAAGCAATGGTTGGGTGATTCCGGACAATCCTCGTCTGGGAGAGCAAATTTTTGTAACACTCAAAAATGCCAAGGGAGCAGTCACTGGTCATCGAGTGGTGGTAGAAATTGACCGCTACGCAGATGCAGAACATGGTGCAGAGGGGCATATCATTGAAATTCTGGGTCATTCCAATGATCCGCAGACAGATATTTTAGCAATCGTGTATGACAAACAGATTCCAATGGAGTTTCCGGAGGAGGTACTTGATCAGGCAGCAAATATGCCGGATGAAGTAGCTGCCTTTGAGTTGAAAGATCGGATGGATTTACGTCAGTGGGAGACTGTGACAATTGACGGGGAGGATGCCAAGGATTTAGATGATGCCATCACGTTGACAAAGGAAGATGGCTTTTATCAGCTTGGGGTGCATATCGCTGATGTAACTCATTATGTCAAGGAGGGTACAGCATTAGATAAGGAAGCCTTAAAGCGAGGAACCAGTGTATATCTGGTCGATCGCGTCATTCCTATGCTGCCTCATAAGCTGTCCAATGGTATTTGTTCTCTCAATGCAGGAGTAGATCGGTTGGCATTAAGCTGTATCATGAAAATCGATGCCAGAGGAAATGTATTAGACCATCAAATTTGTGAGTCGGTTATTAATGTCAACCAAAGAATGTCCTATACTTCGGTGAAAAAAATTCTGGCAGACAAAGATACCGAGGAGATAAAAAAATATGAGACGCTGGTTCCCATGTTTCAGCTTATGGAGGAATTGTCTGCGATTTTGCGAAACAAGCGATATGAGCGAGGAGCCATTGATTTTGATTTCCCAGAAGCCAAAATTTTGTTGGATGAGTCGGGAAAGCCCATTGATATCAAGCCTTATGAAAGAAATGTAGCTACCAAGATTATTGAAGACTTCATGTTGTTGGCGAATGAAACGATTGCAGAAACCTATTTTTGGCAGGAAGTACCTTTTGTGTACCGTGTTCATGAAAATCCCGATGAGGAGAAGATGCTGCGTTTTAGCACCTTTATCAACAATTTTGGCTATGCTCTAAGACCCCACAATGGACAAATTTACCCAAAGGATTTGCAAAAATTGATGCAGAAGCTGGAGGGAACTGAGTCAGAAGCTTTAATTAGCCGTCTGTTGCTGCGTTCTATGAAACAGGCACGTTATTCCACCAATAGTTCAGGTCATTTTGGTTTGGCGGCAAATTATTATTGCCATTTTACTTCTCCGATTCGTCGATATCCTGATTTGCAAATTCATCGCATTATCAAAGAACAGCTGCATGGCGCATTGTCAGAGCAGCGAATTAGTCATTATCACACGATTCTCGATGAAGTTTGTCTCCATTCTTCTCAGACGGAGCGTCGAGCAGAAGATGCAGAGCGCGAGGTAGAAAAACTGAAGAAGGTGGAGTATATCCAACAGTATCTGTTTCAACCGTTTGATGCTGTCATTTCTGGCGTGACTGCCCACGGATTATATGTAGAGCTGGCTAATACTGTGGAGGGGTTAATTCCGATTTCCCGTATTGGAAATGATTACTATATCTTTGATGAGTCTAGCTATTCGATTATTGGAGAGAATACCGGCAGACAATATTGTTTGGGCGATAAAGTAAAGGTAAGACCAATCAGTACCAATCGGGAACTGCGAACCATTGAGTTTGAGTTTTATCTCACGAAAGAAGAATTTCAAAAAGAATGGATGGAAGACGAGATAGAAGAATGGATTGAGGAATATAAAAAGCATGGAAAAAAGAAGAAAAGATAAGATGATGTTGGGGTCAGAGGGTAGTTTGAGCCTAGTATCATAAAATAGATGAGGAATTAGGTGGAAGGCAGGTATAAGAAATGGGAAAAGACAGTTTTAAATTGATTGCTAACAATAAGAAAGCTTATCATGATTATTTTATTGAAGAAAAATATGAGGTAGGAATTGCTTTGGCGGGCACGGAAGTAAAGTCTCTGCGTATGGGAAAATGCAGCTTGAAAGAATCATTTATCCGTGTGGAGAAGGGCGAGGTATTTATCTATGGTATGCATATCAGCCCTTATGAAAAGGGAAATATTTTCAACAAGGATCCGCTGCGTGTGAGAAAGTTATTGCTGCATAGTTATGAAATCAATAAGATAAATGGAAAGATGACTGAAAAGGGATACACGATTGTGCCTTTGCAGGTGTATTTTAAAGGCAGTTTAGTCAAGTTAGAGATTGCTTTGGCAAGAGGTAAAAAATTGTACGATAAACGGGAAGATATTGCTAAGAAAGATGCACGCAGAGAGGCTGAGCGTGAGTATAAGATTCAGAAGATGTATTGATACAGAGCATTGAGTTCTCAGAACTATTTGCGCTGCATTTGGATAAAATTGGAATAAAACTTTTTGTGAAAATTTTGAAAATTTTAAGTTTATTTCAGGATTATGTGATATAATGAACAACGATGTATTATAACAGAAAAATTAAAACATAGATTCTGTTAAATTAAGGAAGGAGAAAAAATGAAAAGAACAATTGCATTATTACTGACATTTCCGTTGGTAATTTCATTGGGCGCGTGCAGCAAGTCCACTACGGATGATGAAACTGCAGGTACCACTGCAGCTGCAAGTACAGAGGAGGTAAAGACCAACTCAGATGCAGTTGAAGATTTAGGAGAGGAGGTATATGGTGCAAAAGCAGTATATTCTGATAACTATTGCTATACACAGGCAGAAATGACTTATCAGTATTTGTCTATCTACAGCAACAATTACAATTATTTGTATTATTATGGAGTAGATATCAGTAAATCTTTGAAGGATCAGATGTATTCAGATGATATGAGTTGGTTTGATGTTTTGATGGATGAGGCAGTCAGCTATGCAACGCAGTACCTGTACTTCTGTGAGGCAGCAAATGATGCAGGTGTTACCTTGAGTGAAGAAAACAAGACTTATATTGACGAGAGCATCGCAAGTGTTGCTGCCAGTGCTGCTGAGAATGGATACGAGAGCACAGATGCTTATTTGTCCTATCTGTATGGACCAGCTATGACAGAGAGTGTTGTTCGCAGTTACTTAGAGAAGTATTATTTGGGATACCAAATGTATATGGAATTTTATAATTCGTTTGATTACTCCGATAAAGAAGTTGAGGAGTATTATGAGGATAATAAGCTGAGCTATCAATATGTAGACTATGCTGCTTATAACTTTGTTGCTGACGACGAAATTGGTTTGACTGCTGAGATGTGTAAGAATTATGCAGAGCAGGCTGCAAAGGCAAAAGATACCAATGCTTTGGAAGATGTTATCAGTGAATATGTCGAGAAAAAAGCTACATTGGAAGCAGAAAATGCTGAGAGTGAAACTAGCGAGGCAGACAGTACCGAGGAGACAGAAGATTTGGAGACTGTCATTGAGGAAGCAGTGGAATCTGCTTTAGCTAGGATGTACTCCGAACAGGTTTCTTATAGTGAGGACAATGAGGTAAGTGCATGGTTATTTGCGGATGATACTAAGGTAAAAGAAACATACACAGATGCGGACGAGGAAAATGGTACTTATAGAGTTTATATGCTGACAAAAAAGCCATATTGTGATACAAGGGTATTGAAGAACGTACGTCATATTCTGTTTACAGCTGATACCTATGGCTCTGAAGAGGAGGCTGAGGCAAAGGCAGAGGAGATTCTGCAGCAGTGGAAGGATGGCGATGCTACCGAGGACAGTTTTGCTGAGTTGGCAGACGAGTATTCCGAGGATAGTCCTGCAGGTGGATTGTATGAGAATGTCTATGAGGGTCAGATGGTAGAAGAATTTGAAAACTGGCTTTTTGATGACAGCCGAAAGGTAGGTGACGTTGATATTGTACAGACTTCCTTTGGCTATCATATCATGTACTTTGCAGGTGATGGCGATGAGCAATGGAAGTATGATGTAAAATCAGATATGATTTCAAAGGCAATGCAGGAAAAGTATGATGCTGTCGCTGAAAAGCATTCTATAACGACTGATGAGGATGTGCTTAAAACTGTGCAGGAAGTGTTCTAAATACAACGATTTTTGTATGGAAATATAAAAATAGAAAAGTCTCAAAGGATTTGCAGTGTTTGGAAGAATGCTGCAAATCCTTTTTTGATTAGCAAAAAAACTTAAAAGAATTAAGTAGTCAATGAGGCATACTTGTGCTACAATAAAAAAATCCATATATTATAAAAAAGTAGAAAGGAAATTATTACTATGGAAGAAGTTATTGAGTATGTACCACAGATGTATGCTACCTTTTGGGCGCTGATTCCCCCATTGGTTGCTATTATCCTTGCCCTGATTACCAAAGAGGTGTATAGTTCTCTCTTCGTGGGAATTGTTGTAGGTGGTCTGTTTTATGGAAACATCCTGAGTTTGAATTTTAACTTTGAGTTGACCGTCAGCCATATTTTTGAAGATGGTATTGTGGGTGTACTGTCTGATGCTTACAATGTGGGAATTTTAGTTTTTTTGGTGGTGCTTGGAATTATGGTGTGCATGATGAATCGTGCAGGAGGCTCTGCTGCCTTTGGACGTTGGGCTGCCAGTCGTATTAAGACCAGTGTGGGCGCACAGCTTGCATCGATTTTATTGGGTGTGCTGATTTTTATTGATGATTATTTTAATTGTCTCACGGTTGGAAGTGTGATGCGGCCAGTAACTGACAGAAATAAGGTATCCCGCGCAAAACTGGCTTATCTGATTGATGCGACGGCAGCACCAATTTGTATTATTGCTCCTATTTCCTCATGGGCGGCTGCAGTTACAGGATTTGTAAAGGATGAGGATGGGTTTTCTATCTTTATTAAAGCAATTCCATATAATTATTATGCCTTGTTGACAATTGTTGCTATGGTTGCTCTTGTTATCTTTAAAGTTGATTTTGGCCCGATGAAGATTCATGAAGAAAATGCAGCAAAAGGAGATTTATATACTACCAAGGAAAGACCGTATGCAAATGTGGAAAATTCGGGTATTATTGGAAAAGGTAAGGTAATCGACTTAGTATTTCCAATTGCAGTGCTGATTGTTAGCTGTATCATTGGTATGATTTATACAGGCGGTTTCTTTGGCGGAGCTACCTTTATTGAGGCCTTTTCTAATAGTGATGCCTCGGTTGGCTTGATGTTGGGAAGTTTTTTTGCTCTGATTATCACGATTGTATTTTATGTTGTGAGAAAAGTTATTTCTTTTAATGAGGTGTGTGCTTGTATTCCAGAAGGTTTTAAGGCAATGGTTCCTGCTATTTTGATTTTAACCTTTGCGTGGACTTTGAAAGTAATGACGGACAGCTTGGGAGCAAAAGAATATGTGGCTGGTCTGGTCAGTGGTATTAATGGAAGTTTGTTAAATTGTCTGCCTGCCATTATTTTCCTGGTTGCTGTGTTTCTTGCATTTGCTACAGGTACCTCTTGGGGAACATTTGGTATTTTAATTCCAATCGTGGTAGATACTTTTTCAGGCAATCATACGATGATGATTATCGCTATATCTGCTTGTATGGCTGGTGCGGTATGTGGTGATCATTGTTCCCCTATTTCTGATACAACCATTATGGCATCGGCTGGTGCGCAGTGCAGCCATATGAATCATGTGTCCACTCAGATTCCTTATGTGGTGATGGTGGCGGTGATTTCGTGTCTGATCTACGTGGTGGCTGGTTTCGTGCAAAGTCCAGTGATTCCACTTATTTTGGGAGTTGTGCTTACAATTGGAGTGATTCTGTGTATCAAATATGTCACTCAGAGAAATGGTGAAAAGTAATCAACTGCAGCGAGGCAACTTATGAAGAACAATATAAAAGGAAGTTTGATTTTACTTTTGACGGCTTTGATTTGGGGGACTGCTTTTGTGGCCCAGACTAGTGGATCAGATCATGTAGGTACCTTTACCTTCAATGCCTGTCGATGTTTTGTAGGAGCAGCGTTTCTTGGAGGATATCTACTGATTCGAGGCAGAGTACAAAAAAAGACAGTACAGAAATCCACACAGCAATCAAGCCATCAGGAGTATATTCCGACAAAATGGCCGATTGTAGGAGGTATTTTGTGTGGCTGTGTACTTTGCATGGCCATGAGTTTTCAGCAGGCGGGCATCAGCGCTTATCCAGATGGAGTAGCCGCTTCAGGAAGGTCAGGATTCTTAACAGCAACTTATGTGGTGATGGTGGCCATTGGTGCCGCTTTGACAGGTAAAAAGCCTCATATTTTAGTGATTCTTTCTGTGGTTGGGACTATTTGCGGGATGTATCTTCTGTGTATGGCCAGTGGATTTTCAGGCATTTATATAGGAGACGTATTAGAATTGATTTGTGCTGTATGTTTTACCGCCCATATATTGGTGATAGATCGATATGCGCAAGTAGATAGTGTCAAATTGTCATGTATTCAGTTTTTGACCAGTGGAGTAATATCGATGATACTGTGTCTTTTCTTTGAGGGTATCAAATTTCAAGATATTCGGTCTGCTCTCATACCGATTCTTTATGCAGGTGTCATGTCCAGTGGTGTCGCATACACTCTGCAGATGGTGGGACAAAAATATGCAGAGCCAGCGGTGGCCTCTATTGTCATGAGTTTAGAATCAGTCTTTGCAGCATTGTCGGGGGCATTGATTCTTCATGAGGTGTTGAGCGGGCGGGAAATAATGGGTTGTATACTGGTTTTTGTGTCTGTCATTTTAGCGCAGATGCCGCAATTTTTACAGCAAAATCAGCCCGTAAAAGCTGAAAAATAATTCGAGTGATGCTTATTACATAAAAAGACTATCAACCCACGGCTTAAGCCGTGGGTTGATAATGTCAAATCATGATCTTGCGGAAATTCTTCTTTCCACGTTTTACGATTTTTCCTTCTCCAGCGAAATCAGCGGCTGTGTAAACAGTCTTGATATCGGTTACTTTATCGTTATCTACAGTCACACCGCCTTGTTCCACAGCACGTCTTGCCTCAGAACGGGATTTTACCAGGTCAGCTTTTACCAGTACGGATAAAATATCAATATTTCCGTCAGTAAAATCGACTGCTGTCAAAGTGGTGGTTGGCATATCAGCTGCATTTCCGCTTCCAAAAAGCGCACGAGCACTTTCCTGAGCTTTAGTTGCCTCTTCTTCGCCATGAACGAGTTTAGTTAATTCAAAGGCTAAGATTTCCTTTGCTTTATTTAATTGGCTGCCTTCCCATGATGCCATAGCATCGATTTCTTCCAATGGAAGGAATGTAAGCATACGCAGACATTTCATAACATCTGCATCTCCTACATTTCTCCAGTACTGATAAAATTCAAAAGGAGAAGTTTTATTTGGGTCAAGCCATACTGCACCAGATTGAGTCTTGCCCATCTTCTTGCCTTCGGAGTTTAAAAGCAGAGTGATGGTCATGGCATAAGCATTTTTGCCGAGTTTACGGCGAATCAATTCGGTACCGCCCAGCATATTGCTCCACTGGTCATCTCCGCCAAACTGCATATTGCAGCCATACTTCTGAAACAATGCGTAAAAGTCATAGCTTTGCATAATCATGTAGTTAAATTCCAGGAAGCTCAGACCGCGCTCCATTCTCTGCTTGTAGCATTCAGCAGCCAGCATACGATTTACACTGAAGCAGGCACCTACTTCGCGGAGCAAGTCTACATAGTTCAAATCCAACAGCCAGTCAGCATTGTTTACCATTAAGGCTTTACCGTCAGAGAAGTCGATGAAACGACTCATCTGTTTTTTAAAGCACTCACAGTTGTGCTGAATGGTCTCTTTGGTCAGCATCTGACGCATATCGCTTCTGCCAGATGGATCACCAATCATACCGGTACCGCCGCCAATCAAAGCGATTGGCTTATTGCCTGCCATCTGCAGACGTTTCATCAGGCAGAGAGCCATAAAATGTCCTACATGAAGACTGTCTGCAGTTGGGTCAAAGCCGATATAGAATACGGCTTTTCCGTTGTTAATCAGTTCCTTGATTTCTTCTTCGTCTGTTACCTGAGCAATTAAGCCTCTGGCAACTAATTCGTCATAAATTGTCATTTGATTCGTTCCTTTCTGTGTTGCTGCATAAAAAAACGCCCTCTGCGTTATTACGCAAAGGACGAGTAAGAATAAACTCGTGTTACCACCTTTTTTCACCATTTTCTCACGAAAACAGCCTCTATAAGTACAGCCCCAATAAGCGATACTCTGACACGATAACGTGTGTCAATCCGTCGCAGCCTACTATTGGTTCGGTGCGATGCTCGAGGAGGTATTCATTTTATTTCTCTCATGCGCCTCTCATCAGCCGGCAGCTTTCTGTTTGATCGATGATAACAATCAGGTAAGATATTAACTGGACTGTTATGATAAAATTACTTGTTCCTGTCATTGCATGTATGCATTAAAATCTATTACGTGGAACATTATAAAAAAGAATAAAAAATTTGTCAAGGGATTTATAGCAGGATTATAAAAATTATTTTCGGACAGTTACTGATAGTGTCGGTTTTTTTAAACTCATAAAGAGGAATACGTACTTGAAAAAGTACATATTGTTTTTTGGAAAAATATTGCTTGTGGAAAAAAATTGGTATATAATAAGCTTATGACTGCAAGAGCGAAATAAGCTGACTTATTAAGCAGCCAGTCTCCTAATAGGAAGGAATATCAATTACGAAAGGAGTCAATACTATGGGATTTATTGACACAATCAAGGAAAGAGCAAAACAGAATAAGAAGACAATCGTTCTTCCAGAGTCCATGGACAGAAGAACATTTGTTGCAGCAGAGCAGATTTTGAAAGAGGACATTGCAAATCTGATTATCATTGGAAGACCAGAAGAAGTCGCTAAGAATAGCGAAGGTTTGGATATCAGCGGTGCAACCATCATCAATCCAGATACTTATGAGAAGACTCAGGAGTATATCGATTTGTTTGTTAAGCTGAGAGAGAAGAAGGGTATGACTCAGGAGAAGGCAAGAGAGATTGCTTTGAGCGATTATACATATTATGGATGCTTGATGATTAAGGCTGGAGATGCTGACGGTATGGTATCTGGTGCTTGCCATTCTACCGCAAATACGTTGAGACCTTGTTTGCAGATTATTAAGACAAAGCCAGGCGTTAAGTTAGTATCCGCTTTCTTTTTGATGGTTGTTCCAAATTGTGAGTTTGGTGCTAATGGTACCTTTATTTTTGCTGACTGCGGTCTTGAGCAGAATCCAGATCCGGAAAAGTTGGCTGCTATCGCTGTTTCCTCCGCTGAGTCTTTCCAGCTGTTGGTACAGGAAGAACCAAAGGTTGCAATGCTTTCTCATTCTACCAAAGGCAGTGCAAAGCATGCAGATGTTGATAAGGTAACTGCAGCAGTTGCTATTGCAAAAGAAAATTATCCAGACTTGAAGTTGGATGGTGAGTTGCAATTGGATGCTGCTATCGTTCCAAGCGTAGCCGCTTCTAAGGCTCCAGGCAGCCAGGTTGCTGGTCAGGCAAATGTATTGGTATTCCCAGATTTGGATGCTGGTAATATCGGATACAAGTTGGTTCAGAGATTGGCAAAGGCTGAGGCGTATGGTCCAGTTACTCAGGGTATTGCAAAGCCAGTTAATGACCTTTCCAGAGGATGCTCTGCTGAGGATATCGTAGGTGTAGTTGCTATCACAGCAGTACAGGCTCAGGCTCAGGACTAATTTTTATTGGATAATCAAAAGCTGCGATGAAATTTCATCGCAGCTTTTTTTCTTAAAAATGTTCCTATTTTTTAAGAGATATTAGAAAATCTGACAAGTATTCATAGCTTGTGGGGCACATTCGTTTATTATTTGAATCGGCTGATTAAGAATTGTAAATATAATTGTAAAGTTTCTTCTTGATCGTCCAACAAAATCCAAGCTTGTTTGCCTTTGAGTTCCTCGCGAAATACGGCAATGTCAGCGAAGGGCTTATCTTTCTCCCATTTTCTCCAATTTGTTCCTAGGGGCAGAAAATGCCCTGATTTTCTTGTATAAGCGGTGGCGGCCGTCGCTTTCTTTTTATGGTCTTTATCCACAAACTGAGCAATCTTTTGGTGGATGGCCATATCCTCTGTTGGCAAATAATAATAATTTTTATAATCTGGATAAAAATATTTTAGTTCCCCTTCAAACAAAGTCAGCTCGAAGGTAAGCAGATTGCGCTGCATTTGACATACTCCTAAATCTGTCTCGAGATAGAGAGAATTGGGGAGGCAAAAAGTGCAGTAGCCCTGCAGTAAAATTTGATTTTTGTTCGTAAAATAATAACTGCAATTGGAAAATTTCGTATTTTCTTTAAAAAAAAGTTCATAATAGAGCAACGGCAGCAGTTGGGGCATTCCTTTCAAATCATCTTCATTATGCAGCAGCAGTAAATGCAGCAGCTGCAAATCTTTTGATTGGCGATATTGTTCATAGACTGGAATCAGCTCGGCGCCATTGTACCTATCTTTGCGGTCAATATGGAGAAAAGATTCCAAAGAGGTTTGCTTTAAGCTGTCCAGACCCAAAATCTGCTTGTAGGGTCTGATCTTTTTTAATAAGTCAATTTGTATTAAGTTATGAAAAGTTTCTTCAACCCCGTATTGTGCGGCACAGTGCGTTAGGTAAGGGATATCAAAACGCTCTCCATTAAAATGAATCATTACATGAAATTGTTGGATGAATACAAAAAAATTCTGCAGAATTTTCGGCTCGTCTGCCATATTCTCTGAAAACCATTGATGCAGATACCAAATATCATTCTCGGGATAGAGGCATCCAATCAAATAAAAGGTGGAATCATTCGCGGAGAGACCAGTTGTTTCAATATCGAAAAAAATAATCTTTTGTGATGGGTCTATTTTGATGAGAGGGTAATCACAGTTTACAGTTACTTGTTTATGTATGAAACGCATTTGTTTTTACCTCGGTAGTAAGGGATAAAATATCTTTTAAACTTGATATGATACATCATAGTGCATCTTAGCTATATTTGCAAGAAAAGTTTTGACAGAGCTGGTGAAAAAATTAGAACAAATGTATGGTTTTAATTGTACTTTTAGAAATTCTGTGGTAAGATAAGGAGAAGAACGAGAAAGAGAGCAGACTATAAGATGATTTCATATATAAAAGGAGAATTGACAGAAGTTCACGGTGATACCATTGTGGTGGAGACTCAGAATATTGGATACAACATTCATGTACCGATGTCCTTGGTCGATCGTTTGCCTTCCTGTGGGACAAGCATAAAAATTTATACTTATCTTCAAGTAAGAGAAGATGCTCTGACCTTATTTGGTTTTTTTTCGAGAGATGAAGTGGATTTATTTCAAATGTTGTTAAGTGTAGGGGGCATTGGTCCCAAAGGAGCTTTGGGATTACTGTCTGCAATTACGCCAGAAAATCTGCGTTTTGCTATTTTATCGGGTGATGTAAAAACGATTCAGCGTGCACCGGGTATCGGCAATAAGACAGCTCAACGATTAATCTTAGATTTAAAGGATAAATTAAAGATAGAGGATTTCTTCTCGCAGACTGGCAGTGAGACAGAGGCAGTGACAGAAAATGCAGCAGAGAGTAAGAATGATATTAAAAATGACAGCAAACAGGCGCGGAACGATGCGATTCAGGCTCTTATGGCTTTGGGATATTCTAATACCGATGCGATGAAAGCGGTACGCAAGGCAGCTACGGATCCTGCGATGGATACAGAAGCAATTTTAAAGGCTGCATTAAGACAGATGATTTAATGGTTTTCGCTGAGAGAGGGCTTGAGAAGATTGGTGAGAAAGGGGTATAATTTTGGATAATCGAAGAATTATCACGACTGAGGAGATAGAAGAAGATCAGAAGGCGGAGCAGAAGCTGCGCCCTCAGCTTTTGAAGGATTATATTGGTCAGGAGAAAGCAAAAGAGACATTAAAAATATATATTGATGCGGCAAGAGCACGCCATGAAGCCTTGGATCATGTGTTATTTTATGGTCCGCCAGGTCTTGGAAAGACAACCTTATCGGGTATTATTGCCAATGAAATGGGAGCACATCTGAAGATCACATCGGGACCAGCGATTGAAAAACCGGGAGAAATGGCTGCTATTCTCAATGGATTGCAGGAAAATGATGTCTTGTTTGTAGATGAGATTCATCGTCTCAATCGGCAGGTGGAAGAAGTATTGTATCCAGCGATGGAAGATTTTGCAATTGATATCATGATTGGAAAGGGAGCGACAGCCCGCTCCATTCGTTTAGAACTGCCACATTTTACTCTGGTGGGAGCAACCACACGAGCTGGGCTTTTAAGTGCTCCGCTGAGAGACCGTTTTGGTGTTATTCATAGATTAGAATATTATACAGTGGAGGAACTGCAGGAAATTATCAAACGTTCGGCAGGAGTTTTACATGTCAAAATTGATGAGGAAGGTTCTCTAGAGTTGGCTCGACGTTCTCGTGGTACGCCTCGAATTGCCAATCGCCTGTTAAAACGAGTCCGAGATTTTGCACAAATTCGCAAAAGTGGGGAAATCACGGGAGAGGTTGCTCAGTTTGCTCTGGATTTAATGGAAGTGGATCGCCTTGGATTGGATTACGGTGACAGAAAAATATTAAATACAATTATTCAGACTTTTCAGGGTGGTCCGGTGGGATTGGATACTTTGGCGGCTGCTTTGGGAGAAGATGCAGGAACTTTAGAGGATGTATATGAGCCGTATCTGATACAGAATGGGCTTCTTCAGAGAACACCGAGAGGGCGTATTGCAACGGAGAGAGCAATTATTCATCTCCGTAACCATATTCAGTAGCTATTCAAAATTAAATTTTAAGAAGATTTAAAAAATGCTATTGTATTCCGCAAAATATTCGTATATAATTAAAAGTAATACTATGCTTAATCAACTTTCATGCTTGGTGATGTCTGCAAAGCGAGCATGTCAGTTTAGCGAAATAGATCATTACGATTATTAATGATTGAGAGAAAATTATATGGGAATGACACAGATAAAGCCTATACCGATAATAGGATTGCTCTGGTGAGGAGGAAAGTATGGCGTCCAAAGGATATATTGATGTAGTTATCGATAAAAAACTATATTCTATCGGCTGCAATGGAGAAGAAGAGGAAGATAAAATTCAGCGCATTGCATCCTGTATTAATCATAAATTAGAATACTTAAGATCAGATTTAGGATATGAGAGAAATCCTCAGGAAATCCGTACTTTGATGATGTATATGGAGCTTGGAGAGGAGATTTTAAAATATCATAAAGAAAATGAGCAGTTGACACTGCGTAAAGAACGGGCGGAGAATGAAGTATACACGTTAAAAACAGATTTAGTGTCAGAAAAGGTAAAGACAACGGAACTGGAGCAGAAAAATTTATTTCTCGAGAAAAAGAATGAGAACTTGGAGGCTGAGCTGGAGAAGGCAAAGGCTCAAACGCAGGATTTCAGTCCAGAAGATAAGAAACGGATAGAGAAGCAGGCCCAGACGATTCAAAAGCTGCAGGAGGAATTAGTTGGACTGAGTGAGAAGAAGCAGGCAATTGAAGTAAAATTTGTCGAACAGCAGAAAAAGCTGGAGGAAAGTGCTCAAAAATGCGAGCAAGTACAAGCCGAGTTGTCACAGATGGAGGATATATTAGCCCAGACGAGAGGCGAATTGCTTCAATATAAAGAAGATGCAGCAAGTACTTCTGTGACAGCGCAGTTGGCAAATGTAGAAGCAGAGTTAAAGGAAAAAGAAATGCTTTGTCAGACTTTGGAAGATGACAAAAAGCAGCAGGCAGAGCATCTAAGTGACTTAGAGGCAAGATACCATCAATTGGAAGTTCAGTTAGAGGAAGCTAAGAAAAAGTCCAATGAATCAGAATCGAGATTAAATGACTCAGAGAAAAAGTTAAATGATTCTGAAACACGGTTGAGTGAGTTGGAAACACAGTTGGATGTTTCACAGAATGAATTGACTCGAGTCAAAGATGAGTTGGAAGAGTATCAGGTTCAACGTATTCAGTTAAAGGTGAAGTATGAGACCAAGATTAATCATCTTCAGGAGGATTACCAGCAAAAATTAGCTCAAATTAAGGAGACTCAAAAGAACTCCATAAGTCAGCTCAAGGATGCCTATGAGGCACAGCTCACAGAGGAGAGAGTGACAGCGCAGGAACAGGAAGATGCTTTGACACAGCATATTAATGCAAAAAATGAGAAGATTAATCAATTGACAGAGGAAAAGAAAAACTTGGAGATTGAGTTGTCGAATGTTCTTTGCGATATTGAAAAAAAGGCTCAGGAGAGTGCTAAAAAAATTTGTGATAAGGAAAAAGAAAAAACTCGTACTATGCAGAGATTGCTGAATGATGTCCGCAAAACCTGTGAGTCACAGAAGAAAGAGCAGCAGGAGATTGAGCGCAAATATGAAAATCAACTCAATTTGGTCAAGTCGGGTTGGGAAGAAAGATACCTTGCACAGCAGAAGAAATATGAGGAAGAGATAGATAAATTAAAAGAACAGTTGAAAACTGATGAAGAACGCAGTCAGTTAAAAGAATTTTCAACAACTGGGTCAGAAGGTAAGCAAAAAGAATCTTCAGAAGTTGAGTAAATATTCACAGGCGTTAGACGTACATACAAGGGGCGGAGCAAATATGGGATGACCAGTCGTTTGCTTCGCTTTATTGTTTGTATCTAAGAAAGGAAAAGAAAAATGAAAAGAGAACGAGAGATTGAAGTTTTGGCTCCAGCAGGGTCCTTTGAGAGCATGAAAGCAGCAATCTGTGCGGGGGCAAATGCAGTATATATTGGTGGTATACGTTTTGGCGCGCGAGCCTATGCTGAAAATTTGGATGAAGCAACGCTGGAGCAGGCAATCGATTATGCGCATTTGCATAATGTAAAATTATATTTAACAGTAAATACATTGCTGAAGGAACAGGAAATGGACGAATTGTATGATTATATTGCTCCGCTGTATGCTCATGGACTGGATGCAGTAATTGTGCAGGATATAGGCGTGTTTGCTTGGTTCCGCAGGCAGTTTCCTGATTTGCCCATTCATGCCAGTACGCAGATGACCATTACAGGATGGGAATCGGCAAAGCTGTTAGAACAGGCGGGAGCAGTGCGTGTGGTGACTGCCCGTGAATTGTCTTTGCGGGAAATTGCGTTGATTCGGGAACACACAAGTCTTGAGATTGAAAGCTTTGTCCATGGCGCGTTGTGTTACTGTTATTCGGGACAATGCCTCTTTAGCAGTATGGTGGGTGGTCGAAGCGGCAATCGCGGCCGATGTGCACAGCCTTGCCGCTTGCCTTATGAAATAACAATCAATGGAAAATTGACAGCAGATACCAATCATGGTTATGTATTAAGTCCAAAGGATTTGAATACACTGCTAATACTGCCTGATATTATCGAGGCTGGTGTAACATCTCTAAAAATTGAAGGTCGCATGAAAAAACCAGAATATACAGCTGGCGTGACGGCAATTTATCGAAAATATGTTGATTTGTATCTGAAATACGGCAAAAAGGGGTATCAAGTTCAAAAGGAAGATCTGGATCGACTGTGGGATTTATTTAATCGCAAGGGATTTACGAAAGGATACTATCAGCAGCACAATGGCAGTGATATGATTACTCATACGAAGGCTGATTTTCGCAGTACAAATGAAGGCTGGAATGAGGAAATCCGTAAAAAATATGTTGAAACAGAAAAACAAGAAAGAATTAATGGAAATGTGATGATATCGAAACAATTTCCTGTTACAATAACCTTGCAGCTTCATGAGCATGTGACCGTATGGGAGGGAGAGGTGGCAGGAGAGTCCATCTCTCGCCCTTTGACAGAGCAGCAGGTGCAAAAACAGATGAACAAGACGGGAAAAAGTCCATTCTGTTTTGAAAATCTGGAAATTTATGTGGAGGAAAGTGTGTTTCTTCCAGTGAGTCAGCTCAATGAGATGCGCCGACAGGCTTTTGCGAAACTGGAGGAGGAAATAGTGAGTGCTTATTACAGAAAATTGCCTGCACGGCTGTCCAGGGAAGAATTTTTTGTCAGTAGAGGGACAGAAATGTTACCTAGTGTTATTGCAAAAGATAGCTTGCAGGAACCTGTATTGGATATGAATCAAATTTCTTATAAAGGATTTTCTGTGAAGGTGGAGACCGAAGCCCAGCTTGATGCTGCCTTAGAATCTTCAGTGGTGGCGTGTATCTTGATGGATAGTTTACTGACGGCTCCAGAAAATTATTCATCTTTGGTAGCGCAGATTCATGGGCAGAATAAGCTTTGTATGTTGGTGATGCCTCGCATTTTCCGAACACATGCCAAGCTTTTTATGGAAAAAAATGAGTCTTTGATCAGAGAGGCTGGCTTTGACGGTTATCTGATTGGCTCACTGGAATGTTTGGCTTGGATGATAAGAAAAGATTGGCATGGGCAATATTTGGCGGATCATATGCTGTATGCATGGAATCAGCAGGCGCAGCAGCAGTATTTGAACTGGGGGATAGCTAAGATCACGCTTCCTGTGGAATTGACAGAAAATGAGTTGAGACAGAGAGGGTGTACAGGCGGTGAGTTGATTGTCTATGGCTGTATGCCGATGATGGTTTCGGCACAATGTTTAAAAAAGACGACCAGTCAATGTGACCATAAATCAGCTCAAATTTGCCTGAAAGACCGCAAGGGAAATCGTATGCAAGTGAAAAATAACTGTGCTTACTGTTACAATGTAATTTATAATAGTAAGCCGTTGTCTTTGCTGGATGTGGCTGATGAAGTGGAAGCATTGAAGCCAGACTCTCTGCGCTTGGAAATGACAGGGGAGAACAAAGAGGAAACCAGGGAAATTTTAAGAAAATTTGAGGAAGTTTTCTTAAAGCACAGAATAATAAGTGATGGTATCAAAGAGTTTACAAGAGGAAGTTTTAGACGGAAGGTAGATTAAGTATTGTGGAAGATTTAAAAAGAATAATTATTTTTTGCGGGCAGTACTATTTGACTCTTTTGGCAGTATTATATGCCATCGGAGCAATTTTGATGGTCTTTACAGACAAACGAAAGAAAATTAAGGGATTTTATTATTATCAAAATGTGTTGGCGTTCTTGTTTCACTTGACAGGTTGGATTTTAATTGTGTTAAATCAGAGTGAAGAAGAATATATCCGTACAATTGTATTTTATGTACTGCAGTTAGTATATTTTATAGTGTATTTGAGTCTGTATCGAAAATTGCATCGCAATGAGTACTTAATTTTGCAGAGCAATATGGTGATGCTCATGAGTATTGGTCTGATTATGCTGTATCGCCTGAATCCAGATAAGGCTATTCGCCAATTTATCTTTTTTGTTGTGATTAGTATTGCGACCCTTTGGGTGCCAGTTTTTACAAGGAAACTGAAAGCAGCCAGAGCTTGGGCGGGCACTTGTGGTGTGATTGGCTTGATTTTGTTGATCGCGGTGCTTTTGGTAGGAAGAGTGACGGATGAGTCTACTTATGGTGCAAATCTGTCCTTAACTTTCGGTGGATTTAGTGTGCAGCCTTCAGAGCTGGTGAAAATTACCTATGTGTTAATGATTGCGGTATTGTTTCGAAAACGCAGTGATTTCAAGCGAGTAGTTTTCACAGCGGGCATTGCAGCAGTTCATGTCATTGTGTTGGTGTTGTCAAAGGATCTGGGAAGTGCTTTGATTTTTTTCTTGGCTTTTATGGCAATGCTTTATGTGGCAACGAAGCAGCCTTGGTATATGGCAGCTGGATTTTCAGCGGGTGCGGTGGCAGCAGTGATTGCAACAAAATTATTTACTCATGTGCAGACACGTGTGGATGCTTGGCTCAATCCTTGGGATGATATCACAGGAGGGGGTTGGCAGACCGCACAGTCGCTCTTTTCTATTGGCACAGGCGGATGGTGGGGAAGTGGACTGTATAAAGGACTTCCGAATTTGGTGCCAGTTGTCACCAAGGATTATATTTTCTCAGCAATTGCGGAAGAGATGGGAACGATTGTTGCCATTTGTTTGATTGTAATCTGTGCAAGCTGTTTTATTTTGTTTATGAAAATTGCTTCTAATATTTTTGTAAGATATTATAAATTAATGGGAACAGGACTTGCCTGTCTTTATGGTGTGCAAGTATTTTTGACCATTGGCGGCGGCATTAAGCTGATTCCTGCGACGGGCGTGACCTTACCTTTAGTCAGCTATGGAGGAAGTTCAGTGCTGAGTACATTTGTGTTGTTTGGTATTATGCAGGGACTTTATATTATGGAGCGCAATGAGGAGGAACGAAATGGACAACAAGGATAATCGAACAAATCAAAATGGCAGTGACAATGGAAACCAAAATAGAGAGAATGCGTTTCATGACAATAATAATGAGAGACAAGGCAGAAATATCAATCATTCTATCGATACTAATGTAAATGAAAATGTCAGCGAGAGAATTAAACACTCAAATCGACAGCTCTGGCAGATTATGGGTGTTGGATTGCTGCTCTTTGCACTGATGATTGGATATTTAAGCTATTTTGTGGCGGTAGAAAGCAATGATGTGATTGATAACAGTTATAATAAACGTATTTCTAATCGTGCCAATTCTGTAGTGCGTGGTACAATTTATTCTTCCGATGGTCAGGCATTAGCTTACACGGAAGAACAGAATGGAGAGGATGTGAGAGTGTATCCATATGGGGATATTTTTGCTCATCCAGTGGGATATTCTGCGATGGGAACGACGGAGTTGGAGAAAGCATATAATTATGAGTTGCTGCGTTCCAGTGTTTCTTTGCCTGAGCGACTATATGATCAGATGATGGGAGAAAAGGTACCGGGTGACAATGTGAGGACTACCTTAGACAGTGGGTTACAGAGTTTTTGTTATAATCTTTTGGCTGGGAAGAAAGGTTCTATTGTGGTACTGGAGGTGAAGACTGGAAGAGTTTTGGCTATGGTATCTTTGCCTGGATATAATCCCAATACCATACAGGCGGACTGGAGTATGCTGACCAATGAGGAGAATACCGATGGAAATTTGATGAATCGTGCGACACAGTGTTTGTATCCGCCTGGATCTACCTTTAAAGTTTTGACGCTGTTAGAGTTTATAAGAGAAAATCCAGATACTTATGCGGATTATCTGTATGAATGTACGGGTGCAGAGACAACAGAGGGTTATTCCCTGATTTGTATGCACAATGCGGTACATGGTGTGATCAATGCTACTCAGGCATTACAGGTTTCCTGCAATGGATTTTTTAGTCATATTGCAAAAAGCTTTGATCGAACCAGCTGGCTTAATACAGTCAATCAATTTTGCTTTAATCAGTCAGTCAGCTTTGATATTGGTTTGGCAAAAAGCGCTTTTTCGGTAACGGAGGAAGACAGCGAAGCATTGGTGATGATGAAATCAATTGGTCAGGAAAATGTCAGAGAAACCCCTCTGATGGGAGCGATGATTATGGCGGCCATTGGAAATAATGGAGTGATGATGAAGCCGTATTTGGTAGATTGTATCGAGAATGCGAATGGAACCGTGGTTACGCAATATAGCTCGGAGGAACAATCGGTTGTCATGACAGCGGAGGAAACAACTATTTTAAAAACTTATCTGCAGGCAGTCGTAGATGGTGGTTCTGCCAGTGCGGCACATAGTGATATCATTTCCATTGGAGGAAAAACTGGATCTGCTCAGTATACAAGCAATGGAGAGGATACGCATGGTTGGTTTACTGGTATTGCTCCAGTTGAAGATACCGAGATTGCAATTTCCATTATTTTGGAAACGGGAGCAACCGGAGGAACAGATGCAGCGCCGTTGGCAAAGGAAATTGCAGAGTATTATTTTCAGCGTTAATAGTGCATAGTAGCAGCCAATATATTTTATACATCTTTTGTGGATTTTGTCTTGCAAGGTGTTTGGAAAAGAGGTATACTGTGGTTAGTCATGAAAGACACACCAAGGATAACAGGAGGATTTGCTATTATGTTAGAGGCAACAAGCTGTGGCGGTGTGGTAATATTTCGAGGTAAAATACTAGTCCTCTACAAAAATTATAAGAACAAATATGAGGGTTGGGTATTGCCAAAGGGAACTGTCGAGCAGGGAGAGGAGTTTCGTGATACTGCACTGCGTGAGGTGCAGGAGGAAACAGGAGTCAGCGCTACGATTATTAAGTATATTGACAAAAGTGAATATACGTTCCATACTCCACAGGATATGGTAGAGAAGGAAGTGCACTGGTATCTGATGATGGCGGATAGTTACTATAGTAAACCACAACGTGAGGAGTTTTTTATTGATTCTGGGTATTATAAATTTCATGAAGCCTATCATTTATTGAAATTTGCAAATGAGAAACAAATTTTGGAAAAGGCCTACAATGAATATCTGGAATTAAAAAAAGCGGGACTTTGGGGAACCAAAAAGTACTTTTAAGCAAAAGGGGTGTTGCTTCGGCAACATCCCTTTTGGTATCTCATGGAAATAGATTGATTGACTGCTGATGTGACAAGCGGACGGTTGACATTCTTGTAGGGTGAGACCTGAAAAGCAGACAAAGATATTTAAGGAGGAAAGGAAAGATGAGATTTAGACCTTGTATTGATATTCATAATGGAAAGGTAAAGCAGATTGTGGGTGGTTCTCTAAAGGATGAAGGAGACTTTGCACAAAATAATTATATTTCGGATAAAAACGGAGATTATTATGCAAGTCTGTATCGGGCAGCAGGGTTAACCGGCGGACATATCATTATGTTAAATTCACTGACATCGGAATACTATGAGCAAACAAAGGCACAGGCTATGTTAGCTTTGAGAGAGTGGCCGGGAGGGCTGCAGATTGGCGGTGGTATCTGTAGAGAAAATGCCAGAGAATTTCTTGAGGCAGGTGCCTCTCATGTGATTGTAACTTCTTACGTATTTAAAGATGGAAAAATTAATTATGAAAATTTGCAGCAAATGTATGATGTAACGGGAAAAGAACATTTGGTATTGGATTTGAGCTGTCGAAAAAAAGAAGATGGTTATTATATTGTGACGGACCGTTGGCAAAAATTTACTAATGTAAAATTGACTGAGACAGTGCTGCAGGAATTATCTCAGTACTGCGATGAATTTCTAATTCATGCGGTTGATGTGGAGGGAAAGGCTTCAGGAATTGCCACTGATCTCGTTTCTTTGTTGGCAGAGTGGGATGGCATACCCATTACTTATGCAGGAGGTGTGGGCAGGTTTGCAGATTTGCAGCAGTTAAAAAATATGGGTAAGGGAAAAATTGATGTGACCATTGGAAGCGCACTGGATTTATTTGGGGGAAAACTAAAATTTGAGGATGTTCTGGAGTATATTAAACAGTGAACAATAGCCACTGGGACTTCGCTCTCGTTTCGAATTGTTAACACCGCTAGAGCACAAATAGGTAATTTTGTCAAATAATAGATTGAAAAAATGGCATTTATTTGGTATAATTAACATATGTAAATTCGGTCAACAAAATGTAAAGATGTCAGGGTAAAAAGTCATAGTAAAAAGTCATAGGAGGAGTTAAATAACCTTTTGTTCTTAACATTGTGTAAATTTATTGGAGGTATAAGTTGTGTTTTCAAAAGAAGTGGTTGAGTGGATTGAAATTGGATATGCTCAGACGCAGCAATTTTTGATAAGTCAGGGTGCTTTGGAATCGGCGAGAGAGATGGAGACTTGCCTGCAGAACTGTGATGAAGATGAGAAAATTGTGATGAAATATTATTTCAGTGCCATGCCTTATAGTGATTTTTCGGATGTGAGTTTTGATTTGTTAAGAAAGTATGCGAGACATGCTTTGTTTTTGCGAAGAGAGATTCCTTGGTGTCGTGAGGTATCAGAGAAAACCTTTTTAATGGATGTGGCTGCTTATCGTATCAACAATGAGAAAATTGTGGATTGCAGAGAGTTGTTTTTTGCAGAAGTATGGGAACGCATCAAAAATCTCACCGTACAAGAGGCAGTTTTGGAAATTAATTATTGGTGTGCGGAGCATGCAACCTATCATTTGGCTGATCCGAGAACTTCTTCAGCATTGACAGTATATCGCTCTGGTTTTGGTCGTTGTGGTGAAGAATCCGTGTTTACTGTGACTGTCCTGCGAAGTGTGGGTATTCCGGCGCGACAGGTGTATACACCGCTTTGGGCGCATTGCGACAGCAACCATGCCTGGGTGGAAGTCTGGTGTGAAGGAAATTGGTATTTTCTGGGTGCTTGTGAGCCAGAAGAAATTCTCAATAAAGGTTGGTTTACTATGCCTGCTTCTCGAGCGATGCTGCTTCATGCCAAGTATTTTACCTGTCTTCCTATGGAAGAAGCCGAGTTCACAGAAGGTTTTGTTCATTATGTGAATCGTCTTAGTGATTACGCTCACTCAACACTCTTAACGGTGAATGTAGTTGATACGGAGGGACAGCCCGTTTCTGATGCAACAGTTCATTTTGAAGTGCTCAACAGTGCTCATTTTGGAGGTATTGCCACAAAAGAAACGGATGCAGAAGGAAGAGTACAGATTGAGGTAGGAAAGGGAAGCTTGCGCCTCCATGTGGTGAAGGGGAAGCAATGGATTTGTCAGAATATTATGTCCACTCAAGGGACGGTAAAAGTAGTGTTGGATGATTCCAAGCATTTTGATGGACGGCTGGGCGAGTGGCAGGAGTACACTCTCATTGCACCGGATTGTGAGAGAATTCATGCGGAGTATGTGACAAGAAAGCAGCAAAAGCGCAATAAAGAACGTATAGCAAGGGCAGAGCAGATACGATTGGCTCGCAATGCTTCTTATTACCAAGAGGAAAAGGGAAAACGGTATCCGGAGATTGAGCAGCGATTGCGTGAGTGTGGAGCCAATTTCGAGGAGTTGATGATTTTTTTGGAGAGAGATGAGAATCCATATCGACCCAAATTATTGGCGGCATTAAGTTTCAAGGATATGTATGATGTAACGGCAGCCGTATTGGAAGAACATTTACAGGCAGCGATGCCCTTTGCAGATTGTTATCCAGAAGAAATTTTTGTACGTTTTTTGATGAATCCTCGTGTGGAGCATGAAGAATTGGTTCCTTACCGTCAGTTTTTAGGTGACTATTTTACAAAAGAGCAAAAGGAAGAATTTATAACAAATCCAAGAGAAATTTTGAAATACATACGGACACACCTGCATTATGAGGAGCGCAAGGATTTTGAGCGTTTGCGTGTCAGTCCTCAGGGAGCATTAAAGATGAGGATGGCTGATCCGGTGAGCCAGCAGATTTTGTTTTGCGATATTTGCAGAACCTTGGGAATTCCTGCTAGATTTCGTTTTATGGATCGCAGTGTGGAGTATTATCAGAATGGTAAATTTCATTCTGCAGAATCTATTATGGGAGGAGCTGAGAATAATCAGAGTATACAGAATACTCAGGATAGGCAGGAAGTGATGATAGAGTTGGAGCCAAACACGGAATGGAGCTATTTTCATAACTGGACACTTAGTGTGTTGGAAAATGGTATGTTTCATCCGCTGGGATTGTTTCGAGAAGCAATTGAAAATCATCAGATGAAATTGAGTCTGAAAAAGGGCATCTATAATATTATCACTTCAGTGCGTATGGCCAATGGAAATCAACTGGTGAGAGAGTGCTTCTTTGAAGTGAAGGCTGGAGAACAACAGACAATTTTTGTAAAGAAGCATGTTCCGAAGCTGGAGGAGCAATTAATTGACCGAGAAGTATTTTGTCTGGCAGAGGAATTAGATATGCCGAATTTGGAAGAAGGAGAGGGCAAACGTCAGATGGTGCTGTGGCTTGAACCGGGAAAGGAACCGACTCAGCATGTGCTCAATGAGTTGTTAGAGCGCAAAGAGCAGTGTGCTGCTATCGCCGCTCAGATTGTGCTGGTGCTGCAGGATGAGAATGCTAAGAAAGAAAGTTTGCTTCAAAGAGTATTAGCACAAATCAGTGGAATTACTTGTGTGGTGTCCTCTCGTTGGGAGCTTTCCGAAAAAGTGGCAGAGAGCTTAAATTTACAGGCAGGTCAATATCCATTGGTTTATGTCAAGAGAGAAGATAAACATATTATCTATGCGGATTGCGGTTACAATGCAGGTTCTGTTGCATTAATGCTGATGCTGATGGGAAACAATTCATTTGTAAGCTTATAAAGTTATTTAAATAAGAATAAATAAAAAAGATAAAGGAGACAAAGAAATGTTAAAAGTAATTGCAGCGAGAGACTACTATGATATGAGCAGAAAAGCAGCCAATATTATTTCTGCGCAGGTTATTTTGAAGCCCAATACTGTGTTGGGCTTGGCAACAGGTTCTACCCCTATCGGTACCTACAAGCAATTGATTGAGTGGTACAAAAAGGGAGATCTGGATTTTTCACAAGTACATACCGTGAATCTGGACGAGTACAAGGGTCTGACCAGAGACAATGATCAGAGCTACTATTATTTCATGAGACAAAATTTCTTCAATCATATCAACATCGATTTAAATAACACTCATATTCCGGACGGAATGATTGAAGATCCGAAGGAGGCCTGTGAAGCTTACGATAAGGTAATTGAATCATTAGGCGGTATTGATTTGCAGTTGTTGGGATTGGGAAAGAACGGACATATTGGTTTTAATGAACCGTCAGATATCTTCACAAGTCATACCAACTGTGCTATTTTGACGAAGAGCACAATTGAGGCGAATTCCAGATTTTTCGCCACGATGGATGAAGTGCCAAAGTTAGCTTACACAATGGGCATTGGTCAGATTATGAGTGCTGAGCGCGTTTTAGTGGTAGTGAATGGAAAAGCAAAAGCTCCTATCTTAAAGGAAATTATCGAGGGACCCGTTACACCAAAGATTCCAGCTTCGATTTTGAAATTTCATAAAAATGCGACAATTGTGGCAGATGAGGAAGCATTGTCATTGCTGTAAATAAAATATACGCAGTCTATTTTTTAAAGGCTGTGCTTGAACGAGCTGATACATAAATTTTATAGAAAGAGGGAATTATTGACATGAGTGATAAGAATATTTTATTTTTTGAGCCAATTTGTACCCATAATATCTGGGGAGGCACAAGACTTCGTGATGAGTTTCATTATCCAGTGATGGGAGATCAAGTTGGTGAGTGCTGGGGAATTTCTGCTCATCAAAATGGGGATGTTAAAATTAAAAATGGTGAGATGGCGGGACAGACATTATCCCAGGCCTGGAAAAATCATCCTGAATGGTTCGGCAATGTCAAGGGAGAGCGTTTTCCGCTTTTGACCAAAATTATTGATGCAAAAGATGATTTGAGTATTCAGGTACATCCGGATGATGAGTATGCCAGAGTATATGAAAACGGTTCCTTTGGAAAGACAGAGTGTTGGTATGTATTAGATTGTGCACCAAATTCCAAATTGGTTGTAGGACATAATGCGATGACACGAGACGAGTTGAAGGCGATGATTTATGAGGGCAGATGGAATGAACTGATTCGTCAGGTTGACATTAAGAAAGGTGATTTCATTCAGATTAATTCAGGAACGGTCCATGCAATTAAGGGCGGTATCATGGTGTTGGAGACACAGCAAAACAGCGATATCACCTATCGTTTGTATGACTATGACCGTCTATCCAATGGAAAACCGAGAGAACTGCACATTGAGCAGAGCATCAATGTAATTACCGTTCCAGCAGCTTCCGTAGAAAATTGTATTACTTCTACGGTAGACTTTCCGAAGAATGAGTTAAATGAATTATACAGCTGCAAGTATTATCAAGTTTTTAAATTGGAGATGAGCGGAGAAGTTAAACTGGAACAGAAATATCCATTTTTAGCTATGTCCGTATGCGAAGGCAATGGAACGGTCAATGGCTGTGAGATTAAGAAGGGCGATCATTTCATTTTGCTTCATGATGTGGACAAGATTGAGCTTGCAGGTGATATGATGATTATCGCTTCAACAGTGCCCGTGGAGTAAGGGATTGATTGAAAGGTCAAAGGCGTAAGCCGTTACTATGACTGGGCAGTTACAAGTTTATGCGTGACTTTTCGGTTATGGTCAGTTGATAAGAAGTCTAGGCAGGCATTGGAATGATTCCATGCCTGCTTTTTGTTGGATCATTTTAAGAAAATAAAAAAAGCTGTGAAAAAATTATAAAAATATTGTGCAGTTTGCTATTTTTACTTGCAAGTTTTCTAAATATATAGTAAAATGTAACCACAATTAAAAGAACCACAAAAAACTATTTGGACAAATCGGAGTATTCTATCAAATAATTTCAAAATTTTTGATTTTGGCGATAGTTTAGAAAGTATTCGTGGTTAAAAAATATATTTGGAGGACTTGCATATGAACGTTTATCAGACAAAGGACATTAGAAATGTTGTTTTACTTGGCCATGGCGGGGCGGGCAAGACCACCCTTGTGGAAGCAGCTGCTTGGGTGGCAGGCATTACCAAGAGACAGGGAAGTGTAATCGATGGAAGTACTATCAGCGATTATGATAAGGAAGAGCAAAAGCGTCAGTTCTCTATCAACACAGCCATTGTACCAGTAGAGGTAGAGGGCATTAAGATTAATTTTATTGATACGCCAGGTTACTTTGACTTTGTGGGAGAAGTAGAAGAGGCAGTTTCTGTGGCTGATGCAGCAATTATTGTAATTAATGGCAAGGCAGGCATTGAGCCAGGTACTGAGAAGGCTTGGGAGCTGTGTGAGAAGCATCATTTGCCAAGAATGATTTTTGTAACTAATATGGATGATGATCATGCTAGCTTCAGAAATACCGTAATGAAATTAAATGAAAAATATGGACGTAAGATTGCACCTTTCTATGTGCCATGGAGAGAAAATGAAAAATTTGTCGGTTTCGTAAATGTTGTAAAGATGCAGGGCCGCCGTTTTACAGAGAAGAGTGAGTTTGTTGACTGTGAAATTCCAGCTTATTTGGAGAAACATGTAAATTTGAGCCGTGAGTCCTTGATGGAAGCGGTTGCTGAGACCAGTGAGGAATTCATGGAGCGTTATTTTGACGGAGATGAATTTACCTATGAGGAGATTTCTGAAGCATTGCAAACTAATGTTCGCAGCAATCAGATTGTACCTGTATTGATGGGCAGCGGTATCAACGCTCAAGGCTTAAAGATGTTGATGTACTGCATTCGTAAGTATCTGCCATCTTGCAAGGAGCGTGCTGAATATGGCAAAGAGTTGGACACCAATGAGTTGGAAATGATTGAGTATGATGCAGAGAAACATATCAGTGCTAAGGTGTTTAAGACTATTATTGACCCATTTATCGGCAAATATTCCTTGATTAAGGTTGTCACGGGTGTAATGAAGCCTGGATGTGCAATTTATAATGTCAACAAGGGATTGGAGGACAGAGCTGCTAAAATTTATTTACTTCGCGGCAAGGAAGCTATTGAAGTACCTGAGTTACATGCTGGAGATATCGGAGCATTGGCAAAGATGGATAGTTTATCTACAGGTGATACGATTGCAGTAAAGGGTTCCACCGTAGTATATGATGCTCCAGAAATGTCAATTCCATACACTTACAAGAAATATAATGCGAAGAATAAGGCGGATGAAGATAAAGTAGCAGCAGGTCTTGCAAAACTGATGGATGAAGATTTAACTTTGAAAATCGTCAATGATGCAGAAAATCGTCAGACTTTGATTTACGGTATCGGTGACCAGCAGCTTGAAGTAGTGGCAAGCAAGCTGGCAAATCGCTATAAAGTAGAGATTGTTTTGGATAAACCGAAATTTGCATTCCGTGAGACGATTAAAAAGAAGGCGAAAGTTCAAGGAAAACATAAGAAACAATCTGGCGGACATGGACAGTACGGCGATGTTATCATGGAATTTGAGCCATCGGGAGATTTGGAGACTCCATACATCTTCGAGGAAAAGGTTGTGGGTGGTGCAGTACCGAAGAATTATTTCCCAGCTGTAGAGAAGGGATTGCAGGAATCTGTTCTCAAAGGACCGTTGGCGGGATATCCTGTAGTTGGTTTGAAAGCAACTCTGTTGGACGGTTCCTATCATCCTGTTGATTCTTCTGAAATGGCATTTAAAATGGCAACGATTCTTGCATTTAAGAAGGGCTTTATGGAAGCTCAGCCAATTCTGCTCGAGCCAATCGTATCCTTGAAGGTGACGGTTCCAAATGCAAATGCAGGTGATATCATGGGCGACTTAAATCGTAGAAGAGGTCGTGTGCTGGGTATGGATCATATTCAGGGAGGCAAGCAAGTTATCACAGCGGATATTCCAATTTCCGAAATTTACGGATATTCTACAGATTTGCGTTCTATGACTGGTGGTATGGGAAGTTTTGAGTATGAGTTTTCTCGCTATGAGCAGACTCCGGGTGATATTCAGGCAAAAGAAGTGGCTGCCAGAGCTGAAGTATAAAAATTATTTTTATGCTGTGTAGAGTCTTTTACATTGCAGAGTAAAAGGTTGTCAGTCAAGCAGAAGGGAGTGATATACTTTCTTCTGCTTGATGATGCCTCGCTTGCGAGGCATGTCCGTTGATTAAGAAAATTAAAAAAAGTACTTGCATTTTTTGAAGCAATGTGATATAGTAATAACCGTTGTGAGGAAAATCGGAACGAAGTAAGGTTAGGCGAGTGTGGCGGAATGGCAGACGCACCAGACTCAAAATCTGGCGAGGGCGACCTCGTGTGGGTTCAAGTCCCACCATTCGCATTGCTGAGCAAAAAGCAAAACAAAATAATCTTAGGCGAGTGTGGCGGAATGGCAGACGCACCAGACTCAAAATCTGGCGAGGGCG